>CAKTGS010000025.1 GCA_934561485.1 uncultured Faecalibacterium sp. | reverse complement strand
CGGGCCTGCAGGCGGCGGGTCTGCTCGGCATCCGAGCAGGTCATGAACACCCGGAAATCCTCATACGGGGCCAGCAGTGGGTGGTGGCTGTAGCTGCCCTCCAGAATGACCAGCGGCTGGGCGGCCAGCTGCTGCACGGGCAAATAGGCGCCTTCTCGGCAGGAATATGCCCGGTAAGGCACCGGCTGCCCGGCATGGGCCGGGCGCAGGGCCTCGTCCCGCAGGCGGGCAAGGTCCATGTTGGCGCAGGGAATGTGCTCCCAGCCGGGCACACGCTGGGCCGGGGGCAGGTAAAAATCATCCGTGTGCAGAGTGATGCTGGCCGGGAACTGCGCTGCCAGTGCAGCGGCCAAGGCAGTTTTGCCGCTGCCGCAGCGGCCGTCCAGGGCCAGCACCAGCGGCTTTGCGGGCTGTTGAGCCAGCGCGGCGGAGAGAAGCTCCGTCAATGCGGAGGGAGGGATGGATGCTGCCATAGGGTGTGCTCCTTTTATAAGATGGGACCCTCTCAGTCATCTCGCGCTGCTCGATGCCGGTTCCCACGATGGGGGAGCTTATCGCAAAACCGAAACGTGTCAAAACGCTTTCCCCTCGGGAGAAGTGGCATTGCAGAGCAATGACGGAGAGGGGGGCTGCGGTTTTGTGAGCAGCAGGCCGGGAGAGTGTACTGCTGGTGAATGTGATCCTTTGTAATTATAACACAATGCTCCCCAAAACGGTAGAATGCCGGAAAACCAGGAGAAAAAACAATGCGGTTTGTCACAAATAACTTTTTTCAAGAAAAGTGTTGACACCGGCCCGGAGCTGTGGTAAGATACAGTCACGTTAGAAATGACTAACCGCCAAACGGCAGATGCCCCGGCTACCGGGTGCGCTGCTTCTTTTTTGAAGCTGCGGTTAGAAATATCTAACTCATAAAGGCGGGCACATCCGGATATGCTATTGCAAAACGGCGTGCCTTGCACAGCCGATCGGCAGGAGGAAGAGCGGATGGAGCGCAGTTTTGAGACTGTGATGGTTGAACAATGCGCACCGGTGCTGGCAAGTCTGAAGCCTGCCGGATTGTTCCGCTACGAGACCGGCGACTGTGCCGATCTTGCCCGGCGGGTGAAAAGCTGGAATGCCCAGCTGAACCCCAAGGGCCTGCGGGTGCGTGTGCTGAAAGGCTGTGTGCGCACCCACCGCTACCTGGTGTATGTATACCGGGAAAGCAAGCTGCGGGCTGTGCTGGCCGATGCAGAGGTGCGTGCGTTTCTGGCGCAGGAAGGCTACCGCCTGCCGGAGGACCCGGCAGACTGCACCGGCCTGCTGACCCAGCTTTCCCGCAGGCTGTGCTGTGCGGCAGAGTTTCCCCATGAGATCGGCGTTTTTCTGGGGTATCCGCTGACGGATGTGGTGGGCTTTATCAAGAACCGCGGCCAGAATTTTACCTGCTGCGGCTGCTGGAAGGCCTACGGCGATCCGCTGACCGCACAGAAGCATTTTGCGCAGCTGAGCAAATGCACGGCAGTGTATCTGCGGCTGTTCCACAGCGGCACCTCCATTCTCCGCCTTGCCGTGGCGGCTTAAATCTGACATTCTCTTTCAAATACTCTCTTTTTATCCTGGCGCCCGCTGATGTCCACGCACCGGCGGGAAGAAATCCTCCTTTTGACACGCGGCCGCGCGGCGCAGACTGACCACTGCACCGTGCGGCTGTGTCACTTTCCGGAAAAATTTTTCACGCCGCACCGGCCGGTCGGCACAATATTTCTCGGCAGAAAAACGCTCCAGAAACCGGCTTTGGCAGAGTGCACAGCCGGTGACCGCAAAACGGGTTCCAGAATGTTAACATGCACGAACTTTGCGTCAAAAAGCTGAGTTAGTTGTTGTTGATTGTGATAAAATCCGGAGAGTTGCGGGGCATAAAATTTGTTTGTTTATATAAACTAACTTTGAATTATGAAAAAATTATTGACAAGCAGGGTTAGTAAGCGTAAACTATCCATGCTGATAGTTGCGACTAACACGGCCGCACTGCACATTTCCTGATAGTAGGGTAAGGAGTGAACGCAAATGATGCCTTTGACAATGGCAAAAGCGGGTGAGACGGTCACCATCAAAAAGATCACCGGCAAGGATGAGGTTCGTCTGCATCTGGCAGAGCTGGGCTTTGTGGTAGAAAGCGAGGTCACCGTGGTCAACGAGATCGCCGGCAACCTGATCATTCAGGTCAAGGAAAGCCGCATTGCGCTGGATAAGACCATGGCAAACCGCATTATGATTGGCTAAACAGCGCCTGTAAGGCACTGTTTGGGAGACGCTCCGAAGCTGGAATGGTCTCCGATAAAGACAAGTAGAGGAGGATTTACAATGAAGACTCTGAAAGACGCCAAGGTTGGCGAAACCGTCACCGTGGCAAAGCTGCATGGCGAAGGCCCGGTCAAGCGCCGCATCATGGACATGGGCATCACCAAGGGCGTGGAGATCTACGTCCGCAAGGTTGCCCCCCTGGGCGACCCCATGGAGCTGACCGTGCGCAACTACGAGCTGAGTGTGCGTAAGGCCGATGCCGAAATGATTGAAATTGTCTGATTTCCAAAGGGAGGAAAGGTATCGCAATGAGCATTAAAATTGCACTCGCCGGTAACCCGAACTGCGGCAAAACGACCCTGTTCAATAACCTGACCGGCTCCAACCAGTACGTGGGCAACTGGCCCGGCGTTACGGTGGAAAAGAAGGAAGGCAAGCTGAAGGGCGACAAGGATGTTATCATCCAGGACCTGCCCGGCATCTACTCGCTGTCTCCGTACACGCTGGAAGAAGTGGTTTCCCGTACTTACCTGGTCAAGGAAAAGCCCGATGCTATCCTGAACATCATTGATGGCACCAACATCGAGCGTAACCTGTACCTGACCACCCAGCTGATCGAGCTGGGCATCCCGGTGGTCATGGCTGTGAACATGATCGACCTGGTGCGTAAGAATGGCGATAAGATCGACCTGAAAAAGCTGAGCGCAGAGCTGGGCTGCCAGGCTGTGGAGATCAGCGCCCTGAAGGGCGAAGGCACCGAGGCTGCTGCAAAGGCCGCTGTGGCTGCTGCAAAGGTTACCAAGGGTGCTGAGCTGCCCCATGTGTTCACCGGCAGCGTGGAGCATGCCATTGCCCACATTGAAGAGTCCATTCAGGGCATGGTGGATGACCACTTCCTGCGCTGGTACGCCGTCAAGCTGTTCGAGCGTGACGACAAGGTCATGGAAGAGCTGAAGCTCGACAAGAGCCTGATCGACCACATCGACCAGCACATCAAGGACTGCGAAGCTGAGATGGACGATGATGCCGAGAGCATCATCACCAACCAGCGCTACGCTTACATCAACACCGTGGTGGGCAAGGCCGTCAAGAAGAAGGCCCGCGTGGAGCACCTGACCGTTTCCGATAAGATCGACCAGATCGTGACCAACCGTATCCTGGCTCTGCCCATCTTCGCACTGGTCATGTTCCTGATGTACTCCCTGTCCATGGGCACCTCCATTGCAGATGGCGGCTGGTCCATTGGCTCCTTTGCAACCGACTGGACCAACGATGTGCTGTTTGGCGAGATCGTGCCGGGCGCTCTGGGCGGCTTCCTGGAGAGCATCGGCGTGGCAGGCTGGCTGTACGGCCTGATCATGGACGGCATCGTTGCCGGTGTCGGCGCGGTCTTGGGCTTCGTTCCCCAGATGCTGGTCCTGTTCTTCCTGCTGTCCATCCTGGAGGACGTTGGCTATATGTCCCGTGTCGCCTTCATCATGGACCGTATCTTCCGCAAGTTCGGCCTGTCCGGCAAGAGCTTCATCCCCGTGCTGGTTGGTACCGGCTGCGGCGTGCCCGGTATCATGGCTTCCCGTACCATCGAGAACGAGCGTGACCGCCGTATGACCATCATGACCACCTGCTTCATCCCCTGCGGCGCTAAGATGCCCATCATCGGCCTGATCGCAGGTGCTCTGTTCGGCGGTTCCTCTGTGGTTGCCGTTTCCGCTTACTTCATCGGCATGGCTGCCATCATCCTGTCTGGCATTATCCTGAAAAAGACCAAGATCTTCGCAGGTGACCCCGCTCCCTTCGTTATGGAGCTGCCTGCTTACCACGTGCCTGCATGGGGCAACGTCTTCCGTGCTACCTGGGAGCGCGGCTGGTCCTTCATCAAGCGTGCCGGTTCCGTCATTCTGGCTTCTACCGTCATCCTGTGGTTCCTGCAGGGCTTCGGCTTTGAGAATGGTGCCTTTGGTATGATCGAGGATCAGGACAATTCCATCCTGGCCATCATCGCTACCAAGATCGCATGGATCTTTGCTCCTCTGGGCTTCGGCAACTGGAAGGCAACCGTTGCTTCTGTTTCCGGCCTGATCGCAAAGGAGAACGTGGTTGGGACCTTCGGCGTTCTGTATCACTTCGGCGGCGAGCTGTCTGAGAACGGTGATGAGATCTGGAGCGCAGTGGCTCAGGATTACACCGCTCTGTCTGCTTACGCCTTCATGATCTTCAACCTGCTGTGCGCTCCCTGCTTTGCTGCTATGGGCGCTATCAAGCGTGAGATGAACAACGGCAAGTGGACCGCCATTGCCATTGGTTATATGTGCGCTCTGGCTTACTGCTCCGCACTGGTCGTGTACCAGCTGGGCGGCATCATCACCGGTGAGGTTGGCTTCAACTTCTTCACCATCGTGGCTGCTGTGATCCTGGTCGGCTTCATCTACCTGCTGGTTCGTCCCAACAAGTATGTTGGAGACAACGAGGTCAAGATCGATGTTTCCAAGATCTGATCAAATGCTCTGCACTGTTTGAAAGGGTGTGTTTTGTATGATGGAATTTCTCGCCGCGAACTTTAATCTGCCTACCATCATCGTAGGTGCTATCGTGTTTGGCGGTGTGGGCTGGATCACATGGCACTCCCACAAGCATGGCGGCGGCTGTGGTGGCTGTGGCGAAGGCGGCGGCTGCAATGGAGATTGCGGCGGCTGCGGTGGCTGCCACTAAAGGTTAAACCGCAAAGGGCGCGGGCTGAGCATTTCGGCTCGCGCCCTTTTTTGAAAAACAAAAAGTTAGCTTTGGATAACATTGGAAAAATAACAGAAAAGAGAGTGATCGGGATGGAACTGACCTCAGCGCATCTGCGCTATCTGCTGGCGATTTATGAGGTATCGCTGACCCATCTGGACATCAGCTCCCGTAGCATTGCCGAAAAGCTGGGGGTGACCAAGCCCTCGGTGGTGCGCATCATGAACCTGCTCATGGACCGCGGCATGATCGTAAAGGAGCACTATGGCAAGATCTATATGACCGACCGGGGCATCTGGGTGGCAAAGCAGGTGCGCAAGGAGCTGGAGCGGATTCTGGCGCATTTTCCACCGGTGAGTGCACCGCTGACCGAAGAAGAACGCTTCAATGCGGCGCTGGCCATGACCAGCGCCCTGCCGGACCGCATCTTTACCGGCGAATACGACCGCCTGTTTGGCACAGAAGCCGAGCAGGAAGAAAGGGAAAAAACTCTGTGATCAACAAAAAATTGCTCTCCTTTGACCACGGTGCCCTGCGCTATGTGGGGGCCAATGTGGCCTTTCAGTGGCTGAGTATGCTGTGCAACGTGGTGTTTGTGCGGGTGATCGCCCGGCTGCTGGGGGCTGCCTTTGCGGGCAGCCTGACCAGTGCCCTGCTGGGGCGGAGCCTGCTGCTGTGCCTGTGCACGGTGCCGCTGCGCTTTGCCTTTACCATGCTGGCTTCCAGCATGAGCGACCAGGCCTCCAAGGACGTCAAGCGCACCCTGCGCAGCAATATTTATGCAAAACTCACCCGTCTGGGGGCCAACTACACCGAGACTGTGGCCACCAGCGAGGTGGTCATGCTGGCCAGCGAGGGTGTGGAACAGATTGACACCTACTTTGCCAAGTATCTGCCCCAGCTGTTCTACAGCCTGCTGGCACCCATTACCCTGTTTGTGCTGCTGGTGGGGGTGCACGCGCGCTCTGCCATCATTCTGCTGTGCTGCGTGCCGCTGATCCCCATGTCCATTGTGGCGGTGCAGAAGTTTGCCAAAAAGCTGCTGAACAAATACTGGGGCGAGTACACCACCCTGGGCGACAGCTTTCTGGAAAACATCCAGGGCCTGACCACCCTGAAGATCTACCAGGCCGATGGCTGGAAGCATGAGCAGATGAACGCGCAGGCCGAGCGCTTCCGTAAGATCACCATGAAGGTGCTGACGATGCAGCTCAACTCGGTGACCCTGATGGACCTGATGGCCTACGGCGGTGCAGGTCTGGGCATCATCAGCACGGTGGCAGCCTTTGCCGCCGGGCAGATCAGCCTGACCGCTGCATTGACCATCGTGCTGCTGGCGGCCGACTTTTTCCTGCCGCTGCGGCTGCTGGGCAGCTACTTCCACATTGCCATGAACGGTGCCGCCTCGGCAGAAAAAATCTTCAACCTGCTGGCGGCCAAAGAACCTGCTGACGGCACCAAAGCTGTGCCGGAAAGCACCACCCTGCAGCTGGACCACGTGACCTTTGGCTACGAGAAGGCTCGTACCATTCTGCACGAGGTGTCGCTGACCATTCCGCAGGGCAGTTTTGTGTCGCTGGTGGGTGAGTCCGGCTGCGGCAAAAGCACCATTGCAGCCCTGCTTTCCGGCAGCCGCACCGGCTATACCGGCAGCGTGACCCTGGGCGGGGTGCCGGTGGAGCAGCTGCAGCAGGCGCAGCGCCTGCGCACCCTGACCGTGGTGCCCCACAATGCCACCATCTTCAAGGGCACGGTGGAAGCCAACCTGCGCATGGCAAAGCCCCAGGCCGCCGAAAGCGAGCTGTGGGCGGCGCTGGAACAGGTGAACCTGGCCGACTTCTGCCGCAGCCAGGACGGCCTGCAGACGGCCCTGCACGAGGGCGGCAGCAACCTGTCCGGCGGCCAGCGGCAGCGCCTTGCCATGGCCCGCGCCCTGCTGCACGACACGCCCATCTACCTGTTTGACGAAGCCACCTCCAATGTGGATGCCGAGAGCGAAAACGACATTATGGCGGCCATCCGGAGCCTGGCAGGGAAAAAGACGGTCATCCTCATCTCGCACCGTCTGGCCAACGTGGTGGACAGCGACTGCATCTATGTAATGGACAAGGGCCGCATTGCGGAGCAGGGCCGCCACGCTGACCTGCTGGCTCAGCAGGGAGTCTACAGCCGCCTGTATCTGGCCCAAAAGCAGCTGGAAACGCTGGGAGAGGAGAAAGCCTGAGATGAACCGAATCAATCACCGCAGCCCCTTTGCCATCGTGGCACGGCTCATTGTGCTGGTCAAGCCCATGCTGCCCATCATGCTGGCAGCCATCGTTATGGGTGTGGCAGGGCATTTCTGCGCCACCTTTATCACCATTTTCGGCGGTTTTGGCATTCTGGCTGCCGCCGGGCTGCCCGGCCCGCTCAAAACAGCCGGCACCGCCTTTGTGTGCATCCTGATCTTTGCGCTGCTGCGCGGCGTGCTGCGCTATGCGGAACAGGCCTCCAACCACTATATCGCCTTCAAGCTGCTGGCCCTCATCCGGGATAAGGTGTTCGGCGCGCTGCGCCGCCTGACCCCGGCCAAGCTGGAGGGCCGTGACCGCGGCGACCTGATCTCCCTGATCACCGCCGACATTGAGGCGCTGGAAGTGTTCTACGCCCACACCATTTCGCCCATCTGCATTGCCGTCATCTGTGTCATCGGCATGACGGGCTTTGTGGCCGGCTACCACATTCTGCCGGCACTGGTGCTGCTGGCAGGCTACCTGCTGGTGGGTGTGATCCTGCCCATCTGGAGCGCCAAGCGCGGTGACCGGGTGGCCCGGGAGTACCGCCAGGCCCTGGCCGATACCAACAGCTGCGTGCTGGAGAGCCTGCGCGGCCTGCGGGACACCCTGCAGTACCAGGATACAGAGACCCGCGCCGCAGGCATCAACGCCCACAGCGAAGCGCTGGGTGCCCGGCAGAAGGCCCTGAAATACCGCGAGGGCATGACCGTGGCAGTGACCAATACCCTGATCCTGCTCACCGTGCTGGCAGTGCTGGGCGTGAGCCTGCAGCTGCATCAGAACGGGCAGCTGGGGGCACAGGGGGTGCTCATCTGCACTCTGTCGGCCCTCAGCTCCTTTGGCCCGGTGGTGGCACTGGCTAACCTGGGTGCCAGCCTGACCCAGGTGTTTGCCAGCGCCGACCGCGTGCTGGACCTGCTGGACGAAGAGCCGGTGACTGCAGATGTGACGGACGGTGCCCACACCGCCTTTGCAGGAGCGGAAGCACAGCATGTGAGCTTCTCCTATGCACAGGAAGAGGTGCTGCACGATCTGAGCCTGACCATTCCGGAAAAGAAGATCGTGGGCATCACGGGCCGCTCCGGCAGCGGCAAGTCCACCTTCCTGCGGCTGCTGATGCGCTTCTGGGACGTGAGCAGCGGTGCCATCCGCTTTGGCGAAGAGGATATCCGCCGGGTGAACACCGCCACCCTGCGTGCTCAGGAGAGCCTGGTGACCCAGGAGACCGAGCTGTTTGACGATACCATTGAGAACAACATCCGTATTGCCAAGCGGGACGCCACCCATGAAGAGGTGGAAGCCGCCTGCAAAAAGGCTGCGCTGGATGGTTTTATCCGCAGCCTGCCCAAGGGATACGACACCCCGGTGGGCGAGCTGGGCGGTGCCCTTTCCGGCGGCGAGCGGCAGCGCATTGGCGTGGCACGCGCGTTCCTGCACGATGCCCCCTTCCTGCTGCTGGACGAGCCGACCTCCAACCTGGACAGCCTGAACGAAGGCGTGATCCTGAAGGCGGTGCGTGCCGAATGCAGGGACAAGACGGTGCTGCTGGTGTCGCACCGCAAGTCCACCATGGCAGCTGCCGATGTGACCTACTCGGTGGAGAGCGGACGCCTGAGCTGAGAAGTGCATAAAACAAGGCCCCTGTCTCTGCGGAGACAGGGGCCTTGTGCGTTCCGGAGGTTACTTGCTGAGGTTCAGCTTTTTGATGGCCTTTACGATCTGACGGCCGATGTAGCGGTGGCCGGAAATGGTGGGGTGGCCATCGTTGGCAGTGGACGTGCGGGGAATGGGCACATAGGTCAGGTCGTACTTGGCAGCCAGGTGCTGCTCAAAGCTGTTCAGCTGCTTGAAGTGCTTGGTCCAGGAAAGCAGCAGGGGCACCGGGTTGTTGTAGCTCAGCAGCAGGATCTGGGCGTCCGGGTTCAGGGCGCGGATGTCCAGCACGATGCGCTCCAGGTTGGCAGTGGTCTGGGCGTAGGTCTGGGTGCAGATCTCGTCCATGCCGCTGGTAAGCAGCTTCAGCACGGCGCGCACCTCGGCGGGGGTCAGGGACAGATCCTTCAGGCCGGCCAGGAACAGGTCCCGGTTGCTGCCGCTCAGGTTGCGGAACAGGCCTGCCACCATGCCGTTGGCCAGCTTTTCACTCTTCCAGTTGGTGGCGTTGCCCAGGGCCACAATGGTGCGGATCAGGGCATCGTTGGAACCCACCTGCAGGGTGATCACGTCAGCCTGCTTGATGTACTCCTGCAGCTCCGGCACGGACTTGTACTGAACGCCGGAATACTGGTTCATGGCCGGCATGGCACCGGTTTCGATCAGGTCGGCCAGGTCCCCCGTCATCACGGCGGGCAGGCCCAGGTTGATGGCATGGTCACGGTCCAGGCCCAGCTTGTCGGCCACATAGGCCACAAAGCAGTCGCTGGAATAGCCGGTGTAGTTTTCAGTCATATCGTAGCCGCTGGGCACAATTTTATATTTCAGGTCGTCCAGGCCCACACCGGCGGTCACGCTGTCGCCAATGGCAACGTAGGTCAGGGTTTTCTGTTCCGGTGCAGCGGCCTCGGCAGCCGGTTCTTCGGCCAGTACGGCGGTCTCTCCTGCAGCGGGTTCCTCTGCCGCAAAGGCGGGCACGGCCATGGTCAGCAGCAGGGCTGCCGACAGCAGCAGGCTTGTAAAACGTTTCAGTTTCATGCGTATCTTCCCTCTTTCCCCGGTGCAGCGGCACCGGATCACTTGCATTCATGATAAAAAATCAAAAAGGAAATGTCAATTGACAAAACGTGGAAAATTGCAGGTTTTCCTTGTCAAAAATGGGCAGGGTCAGCGCACAAATGGAGCAGGCAAAACAAAACCGGCCGTGCCGAAACACGACCGGTAAAAACGGTTTAATTTAATAATCGCGGGAGGCGATCTCTTCTTCCAGCTTGCGGTAGTCCACCTTGCCAATGGGGGTCAGCGGCAGCTCGGAGACGAACTTGTAACCCACCGGCTGCACGTACTCGGGCAGCTCCTCTTTGCAGAGCTGGCGCAGTTCCCGCACGATCTGGCGTTTCTTTTTGTCCCCGGCGGGGTCCAGCACCACATACACGAAGGGCAGGCGGCCCTGCAGGTGCTCTTTGTCGGTGCAGCCCACCACCGAGCACTGGTGCACGGCGGGGTGGCGGCTGATGACGTTTTCGATCATAGAGGGGAACACCTTGAAGCCATCGTGCCGGATGATCAGCCGCTTGATGCGGGAATCCAGGAACACAAAGCCATCCTCGTCCATGTAGCCGATGTCACCGGTATGCACCCAGATCTTGCCATCGGCGTGCTTGCGCAGCACGGCTTCGGTCTCGGCAGGCTTGCCGTAGTAGCCCCTCATGGTGGTATTGCTGCACACGCAGATCTCGCCGCGCTCGCCGATGGGCAGCTCCTGGACGGTGCCCGGCTCAAAGATGGACACCACGGTGTCCACCAGCGGAATGCCCACGCTGCCGGGTTTGTTGATGGAAGCGGCAGCAGCGGTGGCCGCCGAGGAGATCTCGGTCATGCCGTAGCCCTTGGCCAGAGGGAACTCCACGCCGTGTGCGGCCAGAAAATCGTTGACGGACTGCTCGGCACCCACCGAGATGGCGTCACCGCCGGCAGCGTACATGCGGATGAAGGAAAGGTCCTTGTTCCGGAGCCGGGGATCCAACGCCAGCTGCTGGTAGTGGGCCGGCACGCCGAACATGTGCTGGGGCTTATATTTGAGCAGCAGGCTGCCCAGCTTGGCGGGGTCCACGTTGGGAATGATGATGACCCGGATGCCCAGCGTGAGGGGCAGGTGGACGCCGCAGGCGTAGCCATAGGCAATGAAGGGGGGCATGATGTTCAGCAGCTTTTCGCCGCGGTGGCACAGGAAATCGTAGGTGGTAAACTGCTTGGCAATGGAGTTGAAGTTGCGGTCGGTAAGCATGACGCCCTTGGGGGAGCCGGTGGTGCCGCCGGTGTGCACCACCACGCAGGCATGGTCCGGGTCGTAGGGTTCTGCGGCCATGCTCTCGTTCTGCCCGGCGGCAATAAAGTCCTTCCAGTGGATCACATTGGAAGCATAGCGGTTTTTATCGGGGGTGGTCAGCCGGTAGCCCACAGCCAGGTGCAGCGGCAGGGAGTCGGCAGGGGAGATCACCAGCACCCGCTCCACATGGGTGCGCTTGGCGGCCTGCAGGCAGCGGTCATAGACCACATTCAGGCAGATGAGCAGGTGCGAGTCCACCTCGGTGATGTATTCGTGGATGCCCTCGGCGCTGTAGCGGGGGTCCACCAGGTTCAGAGTGGCACCGATCATGTCAGCGGCGTAGAAGGCATAGATGACCTCCGGGGTCATTACGCTGACCACAGTGGCAATGTCGCCTTTTTTCAGGCCGATAGCACGGAAGGCAGCGGCGGTCTTTTTCACGTTCACAAACAGGTCGGCAAAGTTGAACTTGCGTCCGTAGTATTCCAGGACCGTATCGCCCAGGTGGTTCTTGTTGCGCTGGCTGAGGTATTCAAAGGCCGTGCACTCCGGCAGCGGCTGGTCGAGATACTGTTTTCCATAGTATTTGAGCCAGGGCTTTGCAGCAGAGGCGTAGAGCGGCGCAGAGGATGCAGTCGTCATAGAATCAGAACCTTTCTTTTTCGGAACTCCTTGTAAAAAACCGGCGGCCTTGTCCTGAGAGGAAAAAGCTGCTGGACTGCAATTGCATGACCAGAGGGCAAACTGCCCCATCCGTATTGTAGTGGAAGGCGTGCCGGAAGTCAATGAACAAACTGTGTGGAACGTAAAAAATTATGGTGAAAACGCTCAGGCTTCTGCCAGCCATGCGGCGGCTTCGGCGGCGCTGCACAGCACCCAGTGCTTCGGGCGCAGTTCCCGCCACTGGGGAGCCTCGGTGGTGTAATCGTGCATGGCCGGGTCGTAGACCAGCAGCTTCTTTTCCCGTTCTCGGCGGGGGTCCGGCATGGGAATGGCGGACAGCAGGCTGCGGGTGTAGGGGTGCAGAGCGTGGGAAACCAGCTCTTCGGCCTCGGCCAGCTCCACGATGCGGCCCTTATGGATGACGGCAATGCGGTCGGAAATGTAGCGCATCACCGAAAGATCATGGGCGATGAACAGGTAGGTGATGCCGCGCTGCTTCTGCAGGTGGCGCAGCAGGTTGAGCACCTGGGCACGGATGGACATATCCAGTGCGCTGATGGGCTCATCGGCTACGATGAACTCCGGCTCCACGATCAGTGCCCGGGCAATGCCGATGCGCTGGCGCTGGCCGCCGGAAAATTCGTGGGGGAAGCGGGAGGCAAACTCCGGCAGCATGCCTACGTCCAGCAGGGCCTGGCGTACCTTTTCTTCCCGCTGGGCAGCGGAAAGGTCCGGCCGCACATTCTGCAGGCCTTCGCCCACAATGTAGCTCACCTTGGCGCGCTCGTTCAGGGAGGACTGCGGGTCCTGGAAGATCATCTGGATCTCCTTGGTGATCTGCCGGTCCAGCGTGCGGGAGATCCTGCCGTTGATCTTCTGGCCCTTGTACAGGATCTCGCCGCCGGAGGTGGGCAGAATGCGCAGGATGGCCCGGCCGATGGTGGTTTTGCCGGAACCGCTTTCGCCCACCAGGCCAAAGGTCTCGCCTTTGTAGATCTGGAAGTTGGCGTTCTGCACGGCTTCAAAGGCCTTGCGGCCGGAGCCGTAGGTCACGCTGAGGTTTTTGACCTCTACAAGAACTTCCGGGTCTGCGGTGTTGTGAATTGCAGGTTCTGCCATGTTACAGCCCCTCCTTTTGCAGTTTTTTCACCGCAGCAGGCGGTTCGATGTGGGGTGCCCGGGGGTCCAGCAGCCAGGTCTTGGCCTTGTGGGTGGGCGAAACTTCAAAATACGGCGGGCGCTTCACAAAGTCGATCTTCAGCGCCTGCGGGTTGCGGGGCGCAAAGGCATCGCCGTGGATCTCGGCAAACAGGTTGGGCGGGGTACCCACAATGTTGAACAGGTCCTCGCCCTTCACGCCCATCTGGGGCATACTGGACAGCAGCGCCCAGGTGTAGGGGTGGCGGGGGTCGTAGTAGATCTCATCGGCGGTGCCGATCTCTACAATGTCGCCTGCGTACATCACGGCCACCCGGTCGGCCAGGTTGGCTACCACGCCCAGGTCGTGGGTAATGAGCACAATGGTCAGGTCGTACTTGGCACGCATTTCCCGCAGCAGCTGCAAAATCTGTGCCTGAATGGTCACGTCCAGGGCAGTGGTGGGTTCATCGCAGATCAGGATCTTCGGGCTGCAGGCCAGCGCAATGGCAATGACCACGCGCTGCCGCATTCCGCCGGAAAATTCGTGGGGGTACTGCTTGAACCGCACCTCAGGGTCCGAGATGCCCACATCCCGCAGGTATTCCAATGTTTTTTGCCTGGCGGCGGCCCCTTTCAGGCCCTGATGCAGGGTGACGGCTTCCAGGATCTGATCGCCGATGGTTTTCAGCGGGTTCAGGCTGGTCATGGGGTCCTGCATCACCATGGCAATCTCCCGGCCCCGGATGCGCAGCCAGTCCTTTTCGCCTTTCAGGTCCGAAAGGCGCACCGGCTTGCCGTTGGCGGCGCCGTAGTAGTCGATGGTGCCGCCGGGAATGGAGCCGTTGGCGTCCAGCAGGCCCATGAAACTCTTGGTGAATACGCTTTTGCCGGAGCCGCTCTCACCCACAATGGCCAGCACTTCGCCCTGATACAGGTCCAGGTCGATGCCGCGGATGGCGTGCAGCACTTTTCCACGCAGGTTGAACCGGATGTTGAGATCCCGCACGGAGAGGATGCATTCGTTGGTTTTCATCACACAGCCCTCCTTACTGCAGGTGGTTCTTCGGGTCGGCGGCGTCCGAGAAGGCGTTGCCGATCAGATAGAACGCAATGGTCACAAAGCTCAGGATCAGGGTGGGATACAGCAGCTGATAGCGCAGACCGGCCTGCATCATCACCTTGCGGCCATCGTTGACCAGGTTGCCCAGCGAGGGCGTTTCCACCGACAGGCCCAGGCCGATGTAGGTGATGAACACCTCGTTGCCAATGGCCTCCGGAATGGTCAGGGCCATGCGCAGCATGATGACCGAAACAAGATAGGGCAGCAGGTTGCGCAGCACGATGCGGAAGGTGGGCGTGCCGATGCAGCGGGAAGCCACGTTGTAGTCCCGGTCGCGGATGATGAGGATCTGGTTGCGAATGAACCGCGCCATTTCGATCCAGCCCTTGATGGACATGCCCAGGATCATGGTCCAGATGCTGGGGGTGGCCACGTAGGAGATCAGGATCAGCACAATGGCGGTGGGAATGTTGTCAAAAATGTTGTACAGCTCGGTGAATACAAAGTCCAGCTCGCGCACGTAGCCCCACAGCACACCGGCGGTAATGCCCACCACGGCTTCGATCAGGGCTACAAAAAAGGCAATGGTCAGGCTGGTGCGCGCACCGGCCCAGATGCGTGCCCACAGGTCCTGTCCGATGGAGTTGGAACCCCACACAAAGCCGCTCTGCCCGGGGGCAATGTTGCGGTACTGAATGCCGGTGGCGGGGTCCACAGCGCAGTAGTTGGGGTCGGCCTGGCCGGGCAGATGGGGCTGCACAAAGGCAAACAGCACCACCGCTGCCAGCGCAACGAGCAGTGCAACTGCGATTTTGTTTTTGAAAAAGGCCCGGAAGGTGCTGCCCCAGTAGCTGTAGTTGGAGCTGGCCGTGGCTTCGGCCTGCTGCTCACTGAACCCGGCGGGGGTAAACAGCTCGTCCTCCGGCAGGCCGGCCCAGGCAGCGGGGCCGGCCTGCTGCAGGGTGTTGAGTTTTTCTTCCAGCTGTCTGGATCTTTCCCGTTTGAGCATCAGCGGCCACCTTCTTTCCTGCCAAAGTTGATACGGGGGTCAATGAGCACCATGAGCACATCGCCCAGGATCAGGCCCACGATGCCCACACAGGCGTACAGCAGCACAATGCCCTGCACCATGGTATTGTCGTGGCGCTGCACGCAGGTTACCAGCAGGCCGCCCATGCCGGGGATGCTGTACAGGCTCTCGATGTAAATGGAACCCACCACCGTGTTGAGGAAGGCGGAGGGAATGTACTGCACTAGCGGCACCATGGCGTTGCGGAACACATGGTGCAGGGCAATGCTGCTTTCGCTCACGCCCTTGGCCCGGGCCAGCCTGACGTAATCCTTGTTGCTTTCGTCCACCATGTAGCGGCGCAGCCACATGGCATAAAAGGCCAGGTTGGCCAGGCTCATGCTGCACACCGGCAGCACCCAGTACCGCCAGTTGGAAGCATCGAACAGCAGGCCCACGCCCAGAACGGTGGTGCCGTACATCTGGATGTACAAAAAGTACACGGCGGCGGGCACAGCCTGGATCAGCACAATGAGGGCAGTGCCCAGCTTATCCGGCCAGCGGCCCTTGTTCCGGCCCATAACAAGGCCCAGCGGAATGCCCAGCACCAGGCTGAGCAGCATGGCCAGCACGCCCATCTGGATGGAGATGGGCAGCTTCTGGGCCAGGATCTGGGTGACCGGCGTGTTGACCTTGTAGATGTGGCTCACGCCCAGGTCGCCGTGGAGCGCATCCTTCCAGAAGCGGCCGATCTGCACCGGCAGCGGGTCCAGCAGGCCCATGGACTGCAGCCCGGCCTGGATCTGGGCTTCGGTCATTTTTTCGTAGTTGGCAAAGTAGCCTTCCACCGGCATGAGCCGCAGCAGGCAGAACACCAGCGTTACAATGATGAACAGGGTCAGCACCGAACGCCCGATGCGTTTTGCGAGATATTGCACCATACTGTGCACCTCTCTTTTCTTTTGAATACAGATAAGAATAGAATACCGCAATTTCTTAAGTTTGAAAAGTGATTTGAAGATTTTTTGAGCAAAAGCTATTGAAAAGGCGGTGGAAACTCCCTCAGTCACGGCTGCGAAGCAGAACTGAGGGAGTTCCCTTCCCGTGAAAAAAGCAACTCGGAAAAATCCGCAGATTTTTCCGAGTTGCAAAGAAAAACATATTTCCGCTGAAAATATCCAGAGCGAAGCGGAGGATATTCAGAATGATTTATCGGGCATCGCGGTTCTGATTGTACTCATCCATGGAAACGTAGTGGTCCAGGATGTGCACGCCCTTCAGGCGGTTGGAAGAAAGGCCGGTGGGGGCGTACTGGCCCTCCCACAGGTTCAGGCGGGTGGCAATGTAGGGCGGCACCGGCATTCCCAGCGGGATGACCAGGGCGTTGGAGATCAGGAATGCTTCTGCGTTGGCAAAGGCTTCGTAGCGGGCGTCCAGATCCTCGGTGATGGCCTTGGCGTCCTCCACCAGCTTCATGTACTGCATGACCAGGTCTGCGGTCTCACCGGTGACGATGCCGTCCTCCACGCCGGTGCGCAGGAAGCTGTAGCAGGTGCCGCGGTCACCGGCTTCCTGGTAGAAGGGGTACACCTCGGTTTCGGGGTCGGAGTAGTCGGCACCCCAGTAGTAGGACATCAGCTCGTAGGCACCCACGCGGCGCACGGCGTTCAGGAAGTTGTCGGAGGGGCCCTGGGTGATGATGATGTTCACAAAGTCGAAGCCATCGTTCAGCACGCCTTCCACCTGCTGCTTGAACACCTGGCACTGCTTGTCCCAGTCCACCACGGCGGGGTTGTAGGGGTACTGCACCTGAATGGGGAAGGTGGCCCCGGCGGCGGTCAGCTCTTCCACAGCGGCATCGCGGTACTCCTTGGCCTTGGCTTCGTCAAAGAAGTCGGAGAGGGCTGCCAGGCCGCCGCACTCGGTGTAATCCACGCCTTGGCTGTTGGCACAGAAGGAAGGCGGGGTGATGGTGTGCAGCTTGTAGTTGTCGTAGCCTTCGGGTGCCGTGACGGCCAGGGTCACGGACGGATTGATAGCGTACAGGAACGCCTTGCGGAAGTTGGTGGAGTTGATGGCCTTGGCCCAGTTGTCCGGCTCGTACTGGGCGTCCACGCCGGAAACGGTCCAGTTGGAGAACTCGTGCTTGTAGGGGCAGAAGTTGAAGATGTAGAAGTAGCTCTTGCCGGTCTCGGGGCGCTCCATGGACACCATATCCTTGGTGGTATCATCGGACAGCCAGCTGTCCAGAATGTCGGAGCTGATGGTGGCCTGGTCGATCTCGCCGCGCTTGACCATCTCGGGGCCGCTGATCAGGGCTTCCTGGTTGTAGATGTAGCGGATGGTGTCGATGTAAACATTGTCCTTGTCGTAGTTTTCGGGGTTCTTCTTCATCACCCAGCTTTCCAGGGTGACATACTCGGCCAGGTAGAATGCGCCGCAGCTGCAGGCGGTTTCTGCGCTGGTGCAGAACTGGTCGCCGAACTCTTCCAGCAGCGGGCCGTAGGCCGGCTCATAGGGGGCATAGCTCAGCAGGCTGACAAAACCGGGAAAATCGAAGCACAGGGTGTAGGTCAGGGTGTGCTCGTCCACGGCGTTCACGCCCACGGCGTCAAAGTCCACCGGGGGGTAGGCGGTGGTGGTGCCATCGGCGGCGGTGGCGGTCACGGTGCCATCTGCGCCCAGAGCGTAGGTGGTGCCGTCCTCCGCAGCGGTGCCGTTTTCCGCGCTGGACTTATAGAACTGGTAGTTGTAGTAATCCTCGGCACCGGCCACGTAGGGGGTGACCAGGCTGGCGGTGCCGGAAGCGTAGGCCGGGGTCAGCACGTACTTCAGGGCGTCCACAAAGTCCTGTGCGGTCACGGGGCCAAGCACCTGGCCATTGCAGTCCACCCAGTTCTCGTCCCGCAGGTGGAAGGTCCAGGTCAGGGTGTCGGCGTCCCACTCCCAGGTGGTGGCCAGACCCTCGCGGATCTTGCCGCGGCTGTCGTACTCCACCAGGGTATCCACGCACTGGGTACCGTGGTACAGGTCCGGGTCTGCAGAGCAGATCAGATAGTTCAGGGTAGCGGGCTGGCGGGAGTACAGCACCGTATAGGTGGCGCTGCCGCCGGCAGAGGTGCTGCCGCTGCCCGAAGCGGAAGAGCCGCCGCAGCTGCTCAGAAGGCCTGCCGCTGCGGTGGAAAGCACGGCGGCGCTGCCAGCCTTCAGGAACTGGCGGCGGGAAATTGCATGATCCATCATAAAAAATCCCTCTTTCTTTCAAGGTTCGGATTTGCTGCTTGCCTGTACAACCGAAAAAAGAGGCAACGGAACAGATCCGTTGCCTCTTTGCAACAGCGTAAAGCTACCAATGGTAACCGTACAGCAAGTATAGCATTGATTTTACACGCCGTCAATCGATTTCGGGCACAGCGCATGGAAATCAATTTTTGCAGCATGACCCAAAGCGAAAGCCTTCACCCCTTGGGGACAGATTTCCCCCGGCCGGGGGAAAATGTCGCATAGCGACAAAAGGGGGAGCAGGTGGCGCGTAGCGCCGGATGAGGGGTATTTAGGGCAAAATGCTGCTGTCCTGCGCCCTCATCAGTCACCTGCGGTGACAGCTTCCCCCGACCGGGGGAAGCCTTCATTCGGATAATTGATTTCCCGTGGGCACGGCGGCAGTGTTTTCTGCGGCAGGAGCAGCCGGGCAAACTGCCGGGGCAGCGTCCGGTGCAGCGGGGGCTGCAGTGGGTTCGACCGCTGTTTCGGCTGCTTTGGCCGCTTCCTCGGCGGCCTTTTTGGCTTCGCGCTCTTCCTTCATCTTCTGCGCTCTGGCCCGGGCTTCTTCCTGGCGCTTTTTGGTGCGCTCCTTGATGCGGCACACCGAGCACAGGCCCTCCACGCTGTCCGGGGCAATGGGCTTGCCGCAGTTCTTGCACAGCACTTTGGTGCACTTGTGCACGCTTACCGGGCCAAGGGTGGTGAGCTGGCGCAGCTTCAGGCCGTCCATGCCTTTGTTGGAGCAGGCCGCCGCGCACACGCCGCACTCACTGCACTTCCACGGGGTGACCACCATGCGGGTCTGCCCATCGGGCAGGTCCTCCAGCTTCAAGGCCCCGGCGCGGCAGGCCTTGGCACACTTGCCGCAGCCAAAGCACTTATCGGTAAAATTGGGCAGGTGATAGCCGTATTTCAGCGGCGTCTCCGAGACAGCCTTGAGCTGCTTGGTGCGCTGATGCAGCAGCAGGCGGAAGTCCACCCCGCTGTCCTCTTCGCTGCGCAGGCCGGGCAGCATCTGAAGCAGCTTTTTGGTGCCGCTCTTGGAGCCGTGGCTCACCTGCTCAAACATTTCGCGGCGGCTGATCTCCTTGACGTGGTAGGGGGCCTCGTCCGGCTCGTAGGCCAGGGTAAAGCGGGCCTCGAACAGCGGCTGGCCGAAAAACTCCACCAGGCGGGTCAGACGGCTGCGCAGCTGTTCGGCGCACAGGTCGTTTTCGCACTCGCCGCAGGGGGTCAGGTCCAGCACGATCTTTTTGTTCAGGGCCAAGTAGGCCAGGGTCTCCCAGCTGAGGGCGGCAATGCAGCTGCGCACCATGGAATTTTTGCGGGCAGACTGCTCACACCCGATCCAGATGGTGTCGTTGTCGCTGTCAGCGGCAGCGGTGTCCCGCTGCACCTGCTCCGGCGAGGGGGCGATGCAGCCGCTGCGGCAGGAGGCCACGCACAGGCCGCACTCGGTGCAGGGGTCCCAGTCCTTGACCAGGTTCGGGCGGGTAAAGATCTCCTCGCCGTAGGGGCAGATGTCCTTGCAGATGGTGCAGGGCTTGCGGTGGGGGTGCAGGTTCCAGCACTGGCGGCGGTTGATTTCCGGATGCGTTGTTTTCATGAGCGCATCCATGGCAGCTCTTGTAAAAAAGCTCATGGGTTACTCCTTTTCCACAACGGATGTGACCTTTGCGTTGTCCAGCAGGAAGCGCTGCACCTTCTGCCGGGTCAGAGCGGCAGCAATGGCATCGCGGCTCAGCACCTTGCGGATCTCGGCTTCGGGGGTGTCGTGCTGCTTGGCCAGGCGGGCATACTCGGCGTCCACTTCATCGTTGAGCACCACGATCTGCTCGGTGTCCGCAATGGCGCGCACGGCCAGCATGGCACGCATCCGGCGCTCGGCATCCTGGCGGAACCCGGCGCGCAGGGCGTCCGGGGTGGTGCTGCGGTTGGTGCAGTAGGTTTCCAGCGAGAGCTTGCTCTTCGCCAGGCGCAGTTCCAGCCGCTTCATCTCCTGCTCAACGCTGCGGTCCAGTAGGGCAGCGGGCAGCTCCACGGTCAGGTTGGCCCCGGCCATGTCCAGCAGGGCGGCACAGGCCAGACGGTCGGCGTTGGCTTCGTGCACGGCCCGCTTGTGCTGGCGGATGTCCTCTTTCAGTGCTTCCAGCGAAGCAAAGCCAAGGCCCTGGGCAAAGGCGTCATCGGCGGGGCCGGTGTGCTTTGCCTCCACCGTGTGCAGGGCGATTTGGAACTGTGCCGTTTTGCCGGAAAGCTCCGGCACGCGGAACGCGTCCGGGTAGGTAAAATCAAAGCGGAAGGTCTCTCCGGCCCGGTGGCCATACACGGCCTGCTCGGCGGCGGGCATCAGCTGGCCGGTGCCCAGCTGAACGGTCACCTGCTCCATTTTGCTGTCCGGAATGGGTGCACCGTCCAGGAAGCCTTCAAAGTCCAGCGTAACGCGGTCGCCCCGGGCGGCGGGCGCATCGGTAGGGCAGAACGATGCCCGGCTGCGTGCCATACCGGCGGTTTCCAGCGTGACGGCTTTTTCCGACACCGGCCGCACCCGGCGAGTGATCTCCAACCCTTTGTATTGCCCCAGCGTGACCGGCGGCAGGGCGTTTGCAGTGTGTTCCATAAGGGAACCCCCCTCCTTTTGAGCGGCTTACATGCCGTGGGCAGCAAGCCAGTTTTCAGCGATCTCGGAGAACATCTCCGGGTACTTGGCGTTTTCTTCCTGGAAGGCGCTGAGGTAATACTCCACCTCGGCGCGGGTGGGCGCCACCGTGCGCTCCCAGATGGTAAAGGTGGTGCCGTTGCCCATGTCAAAGGTCTCCACCAGCTTGAAATACTGGTCCCGCACAGCCAGGAACTGGTTGTTCAGCTTGATGGACATTTCGCCGTTGCCCACATAGGTCTGGGGGAAGGGGTCTGCGGTGAGCACGTACTTGGCTTCAAAGAACTCCATGGGGAAGTTGTGGGTGCCCGGCACCGAGAAGCCGTAAGCCAGCTTGCTGTTGATGGGAGCTTCCGGCAGCAGGCAGTTCTTGAAGTGGTCCGGGCAGTAGAGCATATCGTGGGGGATCATGTAGCTGATCTCGCCGTCCGCACAGTGGCTGTCGATCCACTTGGCAATGGCCTGGATCTGGGGCAGGTCCTTGCGGTCGTAGATGAGCTTGTCCAGCCGGACGAACTCTGCCGTGGCGGCCAGCGGAAAGTGGTCGATGACGATATCCGGCAGTGCCACGGTGGTCAGCGGAGAGCAGCGCACCGACACGGCAAACACGATGGTAAAGGCCCAGTACACTACCTTGAGGTTCCGGCGGCGGCTGATGCCCTCGGCCAGGGCGGCGGCACCCAGCAGGAACAGAATGAACCAGCCGGGCAGGAACAGCAGCATCTGGTGGGAGCCGGTGTTCTGCACGCGGGTAAACAGCACCATGCTCAGGAAGATCTCAAACCCCGCCAGGCAGGGCAAGGCGGGCATTTTGCGGCGCTTGAGGGTGAACCACAGGCCCAGGCCAATCAAAATCAGGTTCAGCAGGCCCATGCGCCAGTACTGCAGGCTGATCTCGGAAGCAAAGCCGCCGCCGTTGTAGTAGGCATAGCGGTCGGCGTAGTCGTAGCCGATGATGTGGCTGACCATGGGCCACAGCAGGATGACCATGGCCACCAGGGACATCAGGCCGAACAGCACCAGGTTGCGCACCTGCACAAAGCCTTCGTGCTTCCGGCCTGCTTTGGCAGTCCGGATACTGCTCACCAGCACCAGCACGGCGTAGGCAAAATAGTAGCCCACCACAAAGTACAGATACCACCGGCGGGTGAGGATGATGGCCGCCGTGGCCAGGAACAGCAGGCCAAAGCGCACGGGGTCCAGTTTTTCAAACCGGAAGTCCAGGGTCAGCAGCAGAATGCTGAAGGCGAAGATCAGGCCGAACCAGTCCGGCTGACTGAGCATGGCGCTCATGCGCAGCCACGGGTAGGTGAAGCACCAGGACAGGCCGATGAGAAAATACCACATCCGGTGCCGGACCTGCAGCATCTGCCCCACCTTGAGCACGAGACCGGCCAGCAGGGTCAGCAGCATGGGCACGATGCTGAACACCTGGCAGAAGGCAAAGCTGTCGCCGGTGCGGTTGCTCAGGCAGAACGGAAACTCCAGAAACAGGGTGATGAAGTTGGTGTAATCCTCGGCCAGGGAGCCGAAGATGTAGTGGAACCCGGCGGCGGGGCTTTGCACAAAAGCGGCCTCCGCGCTGTACTGTTTGGTCAGGTAGTTGGCGTAGTCCCAGATGTACACAAAGCTGCGGCGGTGCAGCGCCCAGAAAAAGTAGAGCAGGGCAGCCGCCCAGAAGCCCAGCAGGACTGCACGGTGGAAAAAGTCAAACTCTACCCCAGCCACCCGCAGAACGCCCAGTACAGCCGCAAACAGGGCCAGATTGCACCACAGGCTCACCAGCGGGAAAAAGGCGGCATGGTTGGGTGCAAGCAGCCCGAACAGCACCAGTGCAAGCGCGGCCGCACCGAAACCCAGCACAACTTTGAGCGCAGGCGGCCGGCGCAGCTTAGAAATTGTCGCAGACATGAAAAAAGAGTTCCTCCCTCGAAAAATTGATTTTTATCTTGAATAGTATAGCAAACAATGGGGCAGGCGTCCAGCCATGGCGGCGGTAAAAATGCAAAATGTCCCGCCGCATTCAAAGCAGACGGGACGTTTTAAACAAAATATTACTTCTTGGAATTTCCTGCACGGGCCGCTTTGCGCTTTTGTGCCAGGGCTTTGTTGGCGCTGATGCGGGCGGCGTCCGGGTTGGGAGCCTCCGGGGTCAGGCGCAGCAGGCAGCTGCCCATGGCGGG
>CAKTGS010000024.1 GCA_934561485.1 uncultured Faecalibacterium sp. | reverse complement strand
TGGAGCATCCACAGCGGCGTAGGCACCTCGAACTATACGTTTATTTGGGCAATGGGCGGCGAGAACATGGAGTTTGACGACATGGACAACATCGCTACCACGGACCTGCGCTAAAAAACACCGTACAAACGCCCCGTACCGGAAAACTGGTACGGGGCGTTTTGCTAAAAAAATAGCAAGCTCCTCAGAAAAGGCTTCCCCTCATCCGCTTCACTTCGCTCAGCGCCTTCCCCCCTCGGGGAAATGCTCTATAAAAAAGGAGAACATCATGGATCTTTCCGCTTTCAACCTGCAGGGCAAGGTAGCCCTGATCACCGGCGGTGCCCACGGCATCGGTTTTTCCATTGCCGAGGGCATGGCCAAGTGCGGTGCCACCATCTGCTTCAACTGCTCTTCCGAAGCCAGCCTGGAAAAGGGCCTGGCTGCTTACCAGGCTGTCGGCATCCCGGCCCACGGCTACGTGGCCGATGTGTCCGATGAGGACGCTGTGAACGCCATGGTGGCCAAGATCAAGGCAGAGGTCGGCCCGGTGGACATTCTGGTGAACAACGCCGGCCTGATGAAGCGCGTGCCCATGATCGAGATGAGCCACGCCGACTTCATGCGCGTGATCGATGTGCACGTGGGCGGTGCCTTCAACTGCTCCAAGGCCGTGCTGCCGGACATGATCGCCAAGCGCGAGGGCAAGATCATCAACATCTGCTCCATGATGAGCGAGCTGGGCCGCGAGACGGTTTCCGCCTACGCTGCTGCCAAGGGTGCCCTGAAGATGCTCACCAAGAACATTGCTTCCGAGTACGGCGAGTACAACATTCAGTGCAACGGCATGGGCCCCGGCTACATTGCCACCGCCCAGACCGCTCCCCTGCGCGAGATCCAGCCGGACGGCAGCCGCCACCCCTTCGACCAGTTCATCACCGCCAAGACCCCTGCAGGCCGCTGGGGTGAGCCGGACGATATGGTAGGCCCCTGCGTGTTCCTGGCCAGCCATGCGTCCGACTTTGTGAACGGCCAGATCCTGTACGCCGATGGCGGCATTCTGGCCTACATCGGCCGCCAGCCCAAGTAAGATCATCCTTTCAAAACCCGGTTCTGCCGCCCGCAGAGCCGGGTTTTTTCCGCTCAGTTTGTTGCTCCAAATTCATTTTTCCCTTTCAAAAAGTGTGTTCATTTCATGTCAATTTGGTAACAATTCCTGTTTCATCGTGAAATATGCCCTGTCAAGGCTTGATTTTTTTGTCGAAATCCGTATAATGGATTCCTGTCAGCCAACCCATCTGGTTGGTTTGCAAGAAGAAAGAAATCGTTTCCAAAAGGAGTATATGTTCTATGAAACTGAAAAACATTGCTGTTGCCGCTGCCGCTCTGGCACTGGTCGTTGGCATGACTGCCTGCGGCGGTTCCTCCGCCTCTTCCACCGCTTCCTCTGCTGCTTCTTCTGAGGCCGCATCCTCTGTTGCCGCTTCTTCCGAGGCTGAGGCGCAGAGCGCTGAGTACACCGTGTACAACACCACCGGTTCCAATGTGACCGAGCTGTACCTGTACGAGGCTGGTTCCGAGGAGAAGGGTGACAATCTGGCCGGTGAGGGTCTGGCAGATGGCGAGAATGTTGTCATCACCCGCGATGTCGAGGCTGACAAGCAGGGCGATATCAGCTACGTGCTGGAGTTCACCACCGAGGATGGCAGCACCCAGAGCTTCGAGACTCTGCACTATGAGACCACTCCCATCTGCCTGCTGAGCGTGGACGCCGCTGCCGGCGCCACCCCCATTGCTTTCTCTGCTCCGCAGAACTAAGTTGATCTCATATCCAATCCGCATGATGGCCGCCTGCCTTCCCGCACGGGATGCAGGCGGCTTTTTTGCATCCAAACGCAGCTCCGCCCCTTGCCAAAATCGTCAAAATCCGTTATCATAGAAGCAAATAATCTCCCCTTCGGTATCGGGGTCAAAGAAGGAGCGGTATTCTTATGGCAGAAAAAGAAGTCAAGGGCATCAAAAAGTTTTTTGAAGAGTTCAAGGCTTTTGCAATGCGCGGCAATGTGCTGGACATGGCAGTCGGCGTGGTCGTTGGCGGTGCGTTCACGGCCATCGTCACGGCACTGGTGGAGGACGTGATCAACCCGATCATCGGCCTGTTCTTCAAGGCGGACTTTTCCAGCGTGGTCATTGACCTGGGCGGTTCCAGCATCAAGATCGGCGAGTTCGTCAACTCGATCATCAACTTCCTGATCGTGGCTTTTGTGCTGTTTGTGGTCATCAAGGCCATCAACTCCCTGCACAAAAAACCGGAAGCACCCGCCGCTCCGGCAGCTCCCACCACCAAGGTGTGCCCCTACTGCCAGAGCGAGATCGCCATCAAGGCCGTGCGCTGCCCGCACTGCACCAGCAAGCTGGAAGGTTTCCCGGAGATCAGCGAGTGATCAGAACTCCAGAAAGCAAAAAAGCCGTTCTGCAAACGCAGGACGGCTTTTTGCTTTCTCTTACTGCTTACTGCACCTTGGTCAGGTCGGCCAGCTTGTGGTAGATCTCGGTGTTGTCGTACACACCGCCAAAGTTCTCGGCCCCCACGCCCTGGGCGTAAAGGTTGACCATGGCACCGGTGTGAGCATAGGTGGTGTGGTCCATGCCGGACTTGTGATTGATGGTGTGGCAGACAGCCATGCTGAAGGGGATGTAGGTGCCGTACAGCTCGTAATCCTGCTGGCTCATCTTGCTCTGGCTGGAAGCGCCCACTTCCAGGGTGCGCTCATAGGCCGTGCGCAGGTTTTCCACCTCGTAGTCGGTCAGCAGCAGCTTGCCAGCATTGGCGGCATCCGGGTCGGTGGGCAGGGTCAGGCCAAAGTTTGCCTTTACGTCCTGCATGGCCGTCTCAAAGGGCGTTTTGTTTTCCACATAGCCCTGCACATAGGTGGAATCAAACTTGGCGTAGGACATCTTCTGATGGGTCAGATTGGTCAGGAAGGTGCCGTAGTTGGTGGTCTTGTAGCCAATGGCCATACCGCCGGTCTCGTGGTCAGCGGTGACAAGGATCAGGGTCTCGTTGGGGTGCTTGGCGGCAAAGTCCACGGCAGCCTGCACGGCATTGCTCAGTTCCAGCACATCGTGAATGGAAGCGGCGGCATCGTTGGCGTGGCAGGCCCAGTCGATCTTGCCGGACTCGGTCATCAGGAAGAAGCCCTTGGGGTTGTCCAGCAGCTCAATGCCCTTTTTCACGTAGTCGGTCAGCTGCCATTCGCCCTGGGCGGCATCCAGTGCGTAGTTCATGGCCTTGCCATCGGCCAGATTTTCAGCAATGATCAGGGTCTTGCCTGCACCATTGGTCAGGCCAGCTGCACCTGCCTGGGTGGTAACCACATTGTAGCCGGCCTGCGCCGCCACCTCGTGGTTGTTGGGGCCGGTGCCATCGCCGTTCACCTTCTGGAACTCGCCGCCGGCAAAGTACTCAAAGCCGGAGTTTGCCAGCTCCACGCCGATCTGATAGTAGTTCTTGCGGCTGTTCTGATGGGCATAGAAGGCAGCCGGGGTGGCGTGGTCAATGTTGACGGAGGAAATCACGCCCACCTTATAGCCCTTCTGGGCGTGCAGCTTTTCGGCAATGGTCTCGTAGGGCACATCGCGGGTCCAGGGGCACATATTGATCACGCCGCTCTCGGTCTTGTGGCCGGTGGCAATGGAGGTTGCCGTGGATGCGGAATCCGGGCAGAAGGAGGTGCTGTCGTAGGTGGTCACGCTGCCCACCTGCGGGAAACCGGTAAAGCTCAGGTCTGCCTCGGTGACTGCCCCGTTGTTTTCCACCGTGCCCTTGTAAAAGCGGGCGGACTGGATCTGGGCGGTGCCCATGCCGTCACCGATGAACAGGAAGATGTATTTGGGCTTTTTCAGCAGGCAGTTTTCTTCTTCGGCTGCTTCTGCCGCAGGCGCAGCTGCATGGGCGGCTGCGGGAGCGGCGGCCAGCATCCCCAGGGCGGATGCCATGGCACCGGCTTTCAGAAAGCTGCGGCGGGTGATCTTGTTATTTTTCATACTGCTATATCCTCTCTTATCCGGCCTGTCCTCAGGCGCTGTCTTTTTCTTTCCGGGAACGCTTTTATTCTAGCGCAGCCCGCCTGCCGCCGAAACCAGGCCCGTGCAAAGCTTTGGTAAAACCGGCGCGGCGGTTTGCACCCCGGCGTAAAACGCCGGAAAGAAATGTAAAATCCCGTCAAAAGCGACTTTTTGCACCAAACTCTGCCGGAAGGGTTGAAACCGGGGGGCCATTCATTGTACAATAAGGGGTGTAAGCATTCTTGGAACATCACCCCGGAGAGAGAGGACTGGATACCCTATGGCAGAGATCAAAGTACTTGCGTTGGACCTGGACGGCACCCTGACCAACGATCAGAAAGAAGTGACCCCGCGCACCCGTGCCGCCCTGGATGCGGCAATTGCCCGGGGCGTGACCATCGTGCTGGCTTCCGGCCGCCCCACCGCCGGCATCCTGCCGCTGGCCAGAGAGCTGGAACTGGACAAAAAGGGCGGCTGCATCCTGTCCTACAACGGCGGCAAGATCGTGGACTGCCGCGCCGGTGAAACACTGGTGGAAAAAACGCTGGACCCGGCGCTGATCCCGGAACTGTGCGCCTTTGCCGCAGAGCAGGACGTGGCCATTCTGACCTACAACAACGAGGGCATCGTGTGCGAGCGCGACAAGGACGAGTGGGCCAACAAGGAGTGCTTTACCACCAAGCTGCCCATGATCCATGTGGACGACCTGGCCCGGTATGTGGATTATCCCATCTGCAAAATGCTCCTCACGCTGGACCCGGCCCGCCGGGACGAAGTGTGTGCTGCCGGCCAGCAGCAGTTCGCAGGCCGCGCCGACCTGTACCCTTCCAGCCCGTTCTTTATTGAAGCAGTGCCCCTGGGCGTTGCCAAGGACGGCAGCCTGGCAGCCCTGCTGGAACGCATGGGCCTGACCCGGGACAACCTGATGGCCTGCGGGGACGGCCTAAACGACCGCTCCATGATCGAATATGCAGGCATGGGCGTTGCCATGCAGAACGCTGAACAGCCCGTGAAGGACTGTGCCGACTACGTGACCGCCGCCGACAACAACCACGATGGCGTGGCGGAGGCCGTGGAGAAGTTTATTTTACGAGAGGATTAACAAAACAATGCCGCGCAATCTGGTTTTATTTGATCTGGAATGGAACATCGGCTATCAGCCGTATACTTTTAACTATCATGGCGTGCAGCAGACCTTCCGGGGCGAGATCGTGGAGATCGGTGCCGTGAAAATTGACGAGGACGCAAATGTTCTGGATACGTTTTCCATCCATCTGCGCCCCCGCATCTTCCGCAAGCTGCAGCACCACATTGCCAAGGTTACCGGCCTGACCCAGGCCGACCTGGACAGGGGCGAACCCATCGTGCAGGGGCTGCGCCGTTTTATGCAGTGGTGCGGCCCGGACGCCGAATTTGCCGAGTGGGGCATGGATGACGTGCCGGTGCTCAAGCAGAACCTTTTTCTCTGCAACATTGACGAAAGCCGTCCCACCGTGTGGTACGACCTGCAGCAGCTATTCCTGCGGGAACACCCCCGCAAAGAAGGCGAAGGCATGACGCTGGAAAGCGTTGTGACCCGCATGGGCATTCCCATGGAGCGGCAGTTCCACGATGCCCTGTCCGACACGCTGTACACCGCAGATGTCTGCCGCCTGCTGGACCTGCGGGCAGGCCTGGCCGCCTACCCCACCGAGGACGAATCCCTGCACCAGAGCCTGTGCCCTGCCCCCGGCGACTACCGCAGCTTTGAGGTATTTCACGGCTATGTGGAGCAGTACACCTGGCGCACCGACCCCAAAATTTACACCATGGCCTGCCCGGAATGCGGCACCCCGCTGACCCCGGACGATGTATGGCTGAAAAAGGGCAGCAACAGCTGGTATACCCTGAGCCGGTGCCCCCACTGCACCGGCAGCGGCAACGCCGCCGACAAGGGCCTGTTCCAGCGCTACAAGCTGGCCCGCCGCGATGGCCTGCACTGGAGCTTTGCCCGCTGCCTGCAGGTGCCGGACGAAGCCGGCCTGGCTCGGTGGGAAAAGCAGCGCACCGCTCAGCTGGAACGTCTGAAAGCCCGCGCCGAAAAATCAGCAGAAGATTGAGATTGGGCAGGCCAGCGTGGAAAGTTTCCCGCTGGCCTGCTGCTTATTTTTGCAGGAAAACCGCATTCTGTTTCGTTTTAAGAAAAAGACGGCAGACAATTCCTGCCAAAAAATACAGGGTTTGTTCATGCCCCTGTCATACAAATGGGATATACTAACGGCAGAAGGGAATGGAAGTGTGCAATGCAAGGTACGATCATCATGCAATGGGTCTGCCAACTGGAGACCCTGGAATATTGGCAGCAGCTGTTTGACAGCTTTGGCAACCTGGGGCCGCTGGCCCCCATCGGACTGGCCATGGTGGAATCGTTTTTTCCGCCGCTGCCGCTCATTGCCATTGTGGCCCTGAACGTGGCAGCCCATGGCGGTGTGCTGGGCTTTTTGTACAGCTGGCTGGGCGTGGCCCTGGGCGGAAGCATCATGTTCCTGCTCTGGCGGCGCATCGTCAAGCGCTATTTCTGGAAGGTTGCCAACCGCTGGCCCAAACTGGAAAAGGCTCAGCAGTGGGTCAACCATTTTGACACCTCTTCCCTGTTCATGCTCATGCTGCTGCCGTTTACCCCCAGTTCCTTCATGCATCTGGCCTTTGGCATCTCGGATTTTGATGAGAAGCGCTACCTGGTCACCATGCTGCTGGGCAAGGGTGTCATGGTTGCCATGATGGCCCTGTTCGGCCAGTCGCTGGTCAGCTCCATGAAAAATCCGGTCTATCTGGCGCTGGCCGTGGCGCTCTGGGCCGCCATGTACTGGGTGAGCAAGCGTTTCTGCAAACGGCACAATCTGGAATAACCTTCTTCGTCAACACCTGCGGTGCTGCCAGCTCTCCCTAAGGGAGAGCTTTTTTCGTGTTTGCGGTAAAACAAAGAAAGCCTCCCCCTTTCGGGGAAGGCGGCATCGCGTCTACGATGGCGGAGAGGGTTTTCCTTATGCAACGTATCCCATGCTGCGCAGCACAAACAGCCAAAAGGTCAGGCTCAGGGCACTGAACAGGGTGGTGGTCACGCACACGCTGCCGGTCAGCACGCCTTCGTGGCCCATCTGTTTTGCCATCACGTAGCAGCTGGGGGTAGCAATGCTGCCCAGCATCACCAGCAGAGCCACCAGCTTTTCATCGGTAAAGCCCAGACGCACCGCCAGCGGCAGGAACACCGCCGGGAGCACCATCAGCTTGATGAGGGTAGCCGCCGCCGTGGGCCTGAGATAGCCCAGAGCCTTTTTGCCCTTGAAACCTGCCCCGATGGCCAGCAGCGCCAGCGGACTGGTCAGCCCGGCCACATTGGCCAGGGTCTTGTTGAACATTGCCGGCATGGAAAGCCCCAGCAGGCTCCACGCAAAGCCTGCTGCAATGCCCAGCAGCGTGGGGTTGGTCAGGATGCCTTTCACGCTCTTTTTCAGCTTTTCGGCCATGCTGCCCGTGCGGGCAGCATCCGGGCCTTCCAGGGTCAGGATGACCACTGCCATCACATTGTAAAGCGGCACGCTGCCCAGAATCATCAGGCTGGACATTTCCGCCGTGCCGTAAATGCTCTGCAGAAAGGCCGTGCCCAGAATGGCCGCCGAGGAGCGGTAGCATACCTGCACGAACTCGCCCACCAGGCTCTTATTTTTCAGCAGCAGCTTTGCCAGCACCCAGATGCCCAGAATGCTCACCGCCGTGACCCCAAAACAGAACAGCACATAGGCCCCATCAAAGGTGGTGCGCACATCGGTGCTGCCCAGGTCCCGGAACAGCTGCACCGGCAGCGCCACGTAAAACACGAACTTGTTGGCCCCGGCCACAAATTCCTCGCTCAAAAAGCCGGTGCGGTGCAGCACATAGCCCAGCAGCATCACAAAGAACAGCGGCATGGTGCTGTTCATGCTGAACAAAAGATTTCCCAGCATGGCTTACACCCCGCCGTGGCGGCGCTGCTCGGCCGCCAGCTCCTGTTGCAGGGCCGCTTTGCGGTGGTCCAGCAGCAGATCCTTGTTGTACTTAAAATAGCGCTCGCAGCCGTTCTCGGTGAGGAAGGCGTGGGCCGCCGGGCGCACGGTAAGCTCGGTGACAAACACCACCATCTCCTGGCTCTCGGCAAAGGCCTGCTCCATAAAGTCAAAGGCCGCTTCCAGGGCTGCGCTGGCCGCCTGCTGGGCAGTCTCGCGCGCATCGGCCAGCGATTGGAACTGGCCGCGCAGCAGCTCAAAGGCTTCCTGCGTGCCTGCAGCGTTGGCGCGGCGCAGCTCGCCTTCCCACTGGCGCAGCACAGCCTGCACCTGCAGGCGCACCGTCACTGCGTCCCGGCTGAGCAGACCGGCCGCGCGCTTTTTCTGGGTTTCTTCCTCGTAATCGTTGATCTGCTGCCCGAACAGCTCTGCGGAGCCGTCCGGGATATCCTCCGGCAGGGTAGCCAGCGCCTTTTTGGTCTCCCGCAAAAAGGCGTAGCAGGCATCGGCCACGGCATCTGCCTGGCGGGAGGCCGCAAAGCGGGTGTCCAGCCCGGCCAGAAGCAGGCTGACCAGCGACAGGCGCTCGTCAAAGGGCGCCTGCAGCAGCCGTGCAAACACGGCGGGCTTGGCCTGCCCGGCCAGAATCTCTTCCACGCCGTAGTCATCGCGGTACTTGTAGTACAGATCCAGATAGGCAGAGAAGTCCTCTGCAATTTTCTGGTGCTGGATGTATTCCCGGATCAGGTCCTCGTCTGCCTGCAGGCCCAGCTGCTCGTAGGTATCCAGCAGGTTGGAAAGGTCCTCCCAGCCGCGGGCGGTAACGAACTGGGTGCCGTCCACATCGGCGTTGATCTGATAGAAGTTCTGCGGATGCAGCTCCAGATAGCTCAGGATGGCGCTGTGGATGTGGGCGGCGCGGGCGTAGTCCTTCCATACCGGCAGATCCGGCTCAATGTCCATGCGGCGCACACGGTCCAGCGTCACAATGTCAAAATCGCGGACGGACTTGTTGTATTCCGGCGGGTTGCCGGCCGCCACGATCACCCAGCCGGCGGGCACCGCCTGGTTGCCGAAGGTCTTGCACTGCAGGAACTGCAGCATGGTGGGCGCCAGCGTCTCGGACACACAGTTGATCTCATCAATGAAGAGGATGCCCTCGGAAAGGCCCGTGGCCTCCATTTTGGCGTAGATGCTGGCAATGATCTCGCTCATGGTGTATTCGGTCACCGACACGTCCTTATCGCCGTAGTGGCGCTGCCGGATAAAGGGCAGGCCCACGGCGCTCTGGCGGGTGTGGTGGGTGATGGTGTAGGCCACCAGCGCCACGCCGCACTCCCGGGCCACCTGCTCCATCACCTGGGTCTTACCAATGCCCGGAGGCCCCATGAGCAGGATGGGCCGCTGCCGGATGGCCGGAATGGCGTATTCGCCCAGGGCGTCCTTGGCAAGGTAGGCTTTGACGGTGTGTTCAATTTCTTCTTTGGCGCGTTTGATGTTCATAACAAAATTCCCCCTCGTGTCAGGAGTTGTTCAGGTCGCGGTACAAGTCGTCCTCTTCGGCCAGAGCGTCCGCAAGGGCACCGGCCGGGCGGGCCGCCGCACCGGTAAATTCTTCTTCGTCCAGCACCACTTTCATGGCCCAGGGCGGCACGTTGGCATCATCGAACCGTTCGCCCAGGAACAAAAAAGCCGTGTCGTAGGCCGGGCGTTTGGCCGGGTAGGTGCCCATGCCGTCCGTAAAGTAGAGCAGGCCCCGCAGGCTGGAGAATTTCTTCTCGGCGCAAAGTCGGTCCACATAGGCAAAGGCGGGCCGGAAGTCCGTGCCGCCGCCGCCCCGCAGCTCAAAGTGGTTCATGGCGTGGATCAGCTCGTCCTCATTGCGGACGAGCAGGTCCTGCTGCACCGCGTTGTCGGCCTGGATCAGGTGCAGGTTCATGCGGTGGAAAAAGTTTTCCCGGCCTTTCAGCAGGGTGTAAGTTTCGGCCAGAAAGGCCCGCACCAGCTCGCCGGAGGTGGAATAGCTGGTGTCAATGACCAGGGCCAGTTCCTCGATCTTTTTGCTTTCCCGGGTTTCCAGCGGCTCAATGAGGGGCAGGTTGCCGTACACCGAAAGGCCGTAGGTGTAAAAGTTCAGGTCAAACTCGTCCGGGTCCAGCTTTACCTCCTCCCGGGTCACACAGAACCGGCGCAAAAAGTCCCGGTAGCTGCGGCGGCTGCGGTTGGCGGCCTTCACCTGCTGCTTCAGGGCATCGGCACCTTCTCCGGCTTCCTTGTCCCGCAGGTCCAGTTCGGTCTGCATCCGCTCGCCGATCTTCTGCCAGGTTTTCTGCGGCAGCGGAACAGGCATCTGCTGGGGCTGTTCCGGGGCATCTTTGGGCCACAGGCGGTGGTCGTCCGTGACAAATTCCCGTTCCAGCTGGCGCAGCACGCCGGGGGTCTGGCGGGTGAGCCAACGGTACACCGGGGCTGCTGCCGCCACTTTTTCTTCGGCGGTGATCTGCTGGTAGGCATTCTGCCGCACATAGGTCAAGGGACGCTTGACGCTGGCACGGTTCAGGCTGTCGATGACGTTTTCCACTGCGATATCGCAGGCCAGGCTCCACAGCTGCGGCTCCCGGCGGCCTTTCAGCCATAAATGTCGAAATACGCAATGGAATATCGTATGCAGATACAACCGATTGAGATATTTCGGGTTCTCCTGATACAGCTGCAGCAGCCGGGCAGGCTGATAATACAGGGTCTGGCCGTCCGTGGCCAGCACCCGGCATCGTTCATCCGGCACCGGGGTCAGCGCGCTGAGGGCCTGGTCCAGAAAACGGAAATCCAGGTACAGCCCGCTGCGCACCACCGCCAGCACCTCGCCGCCCATGCGGGCCTGCCACTCTTCATGGGTCTCGGGCCGCGCCGACTGAAACGGCTTGCGGGGGTCGAAAAACTTTTCTTTTTGGATGGATTGCGGCAAAGGTGTCACCTCCCTTAGAATGCCCCTCTCAACCTCGCTGCAAACTCCCCCAGTCATCGCTGCGCGATGCCAGCCCCCTCAGGGATGGGGCCTCTGGCGAAACCGGAAGCTTGCCTTTACTGCCAAAGGCTCCCTCTCAGAGGGAGCTGGCGCACGAAGTGCAACGGAAGGAGTTTTCTATTCCTTAAAAATCAAAATCGTACCGTGCCTTTTTCTTCTCCGCCGCAAACTTTTTGTGCTCTGCATCCGCCAGCAAAGCGGCGGCAGCGGCGTTTTCGGCCTTGCGGGCAAGGTCTGCTGCTTCGGCAAAAGCGGCTTTGTCCAGCACATCCAGTGCCAGCAGAGCCTTGATGCCCTCTGTATCCTGTGCTTTCAGCAGGCGGGTGAGCACCCGGCCGGTGTTGGCCGCCAGAAACGCCTGGTAATGCCCCGCTGCTGTTTCGTCCAGCTGCCAGGGATACCGCAGCCGGGCAAAACAGAGCATGGCCATGATGTTGGCATCATCGGCATCGTGCCCCTGGGGGAAAATGGCGTCGTATTCTGCCGGGAGGAATTTATTGTTCAAAAAACACTGCCGGTAATGATATCCCTGCCCGGAAAAGGTGTGCAGCAGGATGTGGGCCGGGGTCTCCTCAATGTCCTCCCAGTAGGCGGGGTACCACAGGGCCGCCAACGGGGCCGCCGCACCAGCGGGCCGGAACTCCGCCTGCACCGCCTCGGTGATGTTGTTCACGATCGCAAACAGCCCGGTGGCCGCTTCCGGCACCGCCCGCACCCGGATGGTCTCCAGTGCAAAGCAGTTCAGGAACACATCGCTGCCCATGGTCAGCTCCTGTGCCCCCACGCTCAGCAGACGCAGATGGCGGCAGTTGTAAAAGGCACAGCTGCCGATCACCTGCAGGCCTTCCGGCAGGGTCAGCTCTTCCAGAAAATTGCCGCACACGGGATGCAGATCTTCCGGGTCTGCCGCCGGGGCGTCAAACTCAAAATCGTACCGGTGTGCGCTCCTCTGCCCCACCGCCTGCCCGAAGGCCCGGGTCAGGCGCACGGTGCCGGTGCTGTCCACCTCATAGCGGCAGATCTCGTCTGCGCCGGGCAGACTGCGCGGCTTTTCGGAAAAGCAGTAGTCCCCCAGCTCCGTAAGGGGCCACGCACCACCCTCCGGGGCCGGAACGCTGCCCGGCAGCACCACGCAGGGGTCGGTGCCGTACACCCGCACCAGCCGCGCGCCGCCTGCCTGCGGCAAAAGATCCAATGTCAGCCTGCTTGCCTGCTCCACCATGCCGAACCTCGTTTTCTGTCAGATTTCGTCTGCACTCAGTATAAACCATGCGGGGGTGGTTGTAAAGCAAAACCCTCCGCCTCCCCGCAGGGAGCCGGAGGGCTGATTGCATTTAAAACTGCACGGTTACAGCATGGACATGATGTTTGCCACGACCAGGCCGCCGCCCGTGCCGATCACGTAACCCATCAGGGCCATCAGAACGCCCACGGGCACCAGGGCACCGCTGTAGGCACCGGCCAGAATGGGAGCCGAAGCAGAACCGCCGATGTTGGCCAGAGAAGCCACACCGCAGGTGAACATATCCAGATGGAAGACCTTGGCCAAAAGGACCAGGATCAGGCCATGGATGGCCAGGATCATAAAGCCGGCCAGGATCCAGGCAGGTGCATCGGTCAGCTCCAGGAAGCTTGCGCGGGAAGCCAGCAGGGCCACCACCGCGTACAGCAGCAGGTTGGACAGCTCGGTGCTGCCGGCCATGCGGCCCACGGGGGTCACGGCACCGATCAGACCTGCCAGAGTGATGAACAGCACCGTCCAGGTGGACTTATCCAGGAAAGGCATTGCGCTGTTGAGGGCATTGCCGATGTCCTGGCCGAAGGCAGAAACCACCAGGCCCAGGCCCAGCAGGAAGATCAGGTTGACAAAGGTGGCCTTGTCCTCGTTGGACTTGGCATCCTCTTCCAGGCGGCGGGACACTTCATCCAGCGTGGTGGTGTCGGCCTTGACCCACTTGTTGAATTTGGGAGCCAGGTTGATGGCCCACAGCAGGAACATGACCCAGATGGAGTAGTCGATGGAGTCCACCACCAGGGCATAGGCCATGTCACCCTCGCCGATGTCCAGAGCAGCCTGCACGGCGATCATGTTGCCGGAGCCGCCCATCCAGCTGCCGCACAGGGCACCCAGAGCCTTCCAGGCCTCTGCACCCAGGGCACCCTTCATGATAGCAAAGGTTGCAATAAAGGCCAAGCCGATGGAGAAGGACGCAGCAAAGAAGCCGCCCAGCATCTTGGGGCCAAGCTTGAGGATCTTGCGGATGTCGCAGCGCAGCAGCATCAGGAAGATCATAGTGTAGAGCAGATTGTTCTTCAGAGCTGCATAGGCCGGTTTGGTGGCCGCCATATCCCACACATTCATCGTGCAGCAGATCATGGTGATCAGATACAGCAGAACAATGGGCGGTACGTAATCGAAAAATTTCGATTTGGTGAAGCGCTGGAGCCATACCAGCATTGCGGCAAGAAACACCAGTACCGCAATATAAGTGAATCCGTTGGTAATCATGGACCCGTCCCCTTTCTTTTTGCGCTTTTCGCAGACAATTGTCTTTACAAGATTGACAATTTCATATACAATGTTACCATAGATTTCATAATCTGGCAATCTTTTTTTCACGAAAGGGGTAAGGGAATTTATGAAAATCACAGAAGTCCGCCTCGGATCGATCTCGGTACCGCTGCGGGTGCCCTTCAAAACGGCGCTGCGCTCGGTCAACAGCGTGGAAGATGTTGTGGTGGAAATCCACACCGACACCGGCGCTGTGGGCTACGGTGAAGCGCCGCCCACCGGCGTGATCACCGGCGACACCACCGGGGCCATCATCGGGGCCATCCGCGACCACATTGCCAAGACCATCGTGGGCCGTGATGTGGACGACTTTGAGGACCTGATGATCGCGCTGAACGCCTGCATCCAGAAAAACACCAGCGCCAAAGCCGCTGTGGACATGGCCCTGTGGGACCTGTACGGCCAGCTGTACAAGATTCCCGTGTACAAACTGATGGGCGGCGCCCGGAAGTCCATTGTCACCGACATCACCATCAGCGTGAACGACCCAGAAGAGATGGTGCGGGATGCCCTGAACGCCATTGACCGCGGTTACGACTGCCTGAAGGTGAAGGTGGGCAAGGAGCCGGAAAAAGACATTGCCCGCCTGAGCGCCATCCGCGCCGCCGTGCCCAAGGAAACCCTGATCCGCATTGATGCCAACCAGGGCTGGACCCCGAAAGAGGCCGTGCGCATCCTGAACGGGATGCAGGAGCGCGGGCTGGACCTGGAATTTGTGGAGCAGCCGGTCAAGGCCCACGACTTTGAGGGCCTGAAGTACGTGACCGAGCGCTCCTACGTGCCGGTGCTGGCCGACGAGAGCGTGTTCTCCCCGCAGGACGCACTGACCATTATGCAGATGGGTGCTGCCGACCTGATCAACATCAAGCTGATGAAGTGCGGCGGCCTGTACAACGCCCTGAAGATCGCCTCCGCCGCCGAAGTGTACGGCGTGGAGTGCATGATCGGCTGTATGCTGGAAGCCAAGATCAGCGTGAACGCCGCCGTGCACCTGGCCTGCGCCAAGAAGATCATCACCCGCATTGACCTGGACGGCCCCGTGCTGTGCAGCGAGGACCCGATCCTGGGCGGTGCCGTGTTCCACGAAAAGGACATCACCGTTTCGGACGCACCGGGTCTGGGCATCCAGGGCATTGAGCCGGGCAAGATCCGCTATATTTAAAGATATGTGCATCCAAAACAGAAGGCCTGCTGCAGCTGCAGCAGGCCTTCTGTTTTGGATTATTCCTTATACGCCAGAATGGCTTTCAGGTACTCCCACACACGCGCCACGGAAGCAATGTCCGCGCGCTCGTTGGGGGTGTGCACATGCAGCAGGTTCGGCCCAAAGGAGATGCAGTCCAGGCCCGGGATCTTGCCCGACAGGATGCCGCATTCCAGCCCGGCGTGCAGCGCCACGATCTGGGGCGCTGCGCCGTACTGTGCCCGATACACCGCCACACAGCGGTCCCGCAGGGCAGACTCCCGTGCGTAGACCCAGGCGGGGTAATCGCCGTGGAAGCGCACCCAGCCGCCCAGCAGCTCAGTCAGGGTCTGCACCTTGCGGGAGAGCAGTTCCTTGGCCGAGGGCACCGAGCTGCGCAGCGAAAAGCGCAGCACCAGCTCCTGTTCCGTCAGCTCTGCCACGCCCAGGTTGAGCGAGGTCTCCACCAGGCCCGGCACATCCATGCTCATGGCCTGCACGCCCCAGGGCATCAGCAACAGGGCATTGCGCACCCGCACGGTGGACTGGGCATCCAGAGCAGCCGCTTCCCGGCAGCCTTCTTCGGTCAGCTGCAGAGTGATCTGCGGGTCGGCTGTGCCGTACTCGGCCCGCATCTGCGCGGCAAAGGCTTCCCCGGCGGTGTGCACGGCCTCGGTCAGGCCATCCGGCAGCTGCAGCGTAACGCTGCTCTCCTTGGGGATCACATTCTCCTTTGCGCCGCCGGACAGGGCCAGCACCCGGTGCTCCACCCCATGGTCGGCCAGCAGGGCCAGATACCGCCCCAGCAGGGCAATGGCATTGGCCCGCCCCTTGTGGATCTCGGTGCCGGAGTGGCCGCCCTGCAGGCCGGTGATGCGCACCGTGACCACGGTGCCTGCCTGCAATGCACGCTGCACCGGCAGATGGCACTCGGCCCGGCGTCCACCGGCGCAGCCCGCCGTCAGCACCCCTTCCTCTTCGGAGTCGATGTTGATCAGCAGCCGCCCTTCCAGGTCGGAGAAGTCCATGCCGGAAGCACCCAGCAGGCCCACCTCTTCGCACACCGTCAGCACCACTTCCAGTGCCGGGTGCGGAATGTCCCTGGCGTCCAGCACTGCCAGCGCGTAAGCCACCGCAATGCCGTCATCGCCGCCCAGGGTCGTGCCCTCGGCGCGGACATAGCCGTCCTCCACCGCCAGGCGGATGGCATCGGTTTCCAGGTTCAGGGGGCAGTCGGCGGTTTTATCGCCCACCATGTCCAGGTGCCCCTGCAGGATCAGCCCCGGCTGCTGCTCGTAGCCCGGCGTGGCCGGTGCCTTGATGAGCACATTGCCCATCTCGTCCTGGCGGCAGGCAAGGCCGCGCTCCTGCGCAAAGCGGATGCAGTAATCGCTCAGCGCCTTTTCGTGGTGCGAGGTATGCGGAATGCCGCAGATCTCTTCAAAATAATGAAAAACGGAAGCAGGTTCCAGCCCGGCCAGTACACCCATTGTGTTCCACTCCTTTTTACTTCAGCACGATCTCACTGTTTTCGTCCGCGTCCACCACCAGGGTGCTGCCGGAAGCAAGCGACCCGTCAATGAGCTTTTCGGCGGCAGGGTCCTCCACGGCCTTGCGGATCACGCGGCGCAGGTCACGAGCACCAAACTTGCCGCCCTCGCTCTTTTTCACCAGCGCCTGAAGAGCCGCCGGAGTGTAGCTGTAGGCAATGCCCTTGGCGTCCATGCCGGGCTTGTACTCGTCCAACATCAGGGCCGCAATGCCCTGCAGGGTCTCTTCGCTCAGGGGCTTGAAGGCGATCACCTCATCCACACGGCCCAGGAACTCCGGCCGCAGGAACTGGGCCAGTGCCTTGCGGGTCTTTTCCTCGCTGCGCTGCTCCTCGCTCTTGTTGAAGCCCAGCCCTCCGGTGGTCTGATCGCTGCTGCCGGCGTTGGAGGTCATGCAGATGACCGTATTGGAAAAGTCCACCGTGCGGCCCTGGGCATCGTTGATCTTGCCCTCGTCCAGAATCTGCAGCAGAATGTTCATCACGTCCGGGTGGGCCTTTTCGATCTCATCAAACAGCACCACGCTGTAGGGGCGGCGGCGCACCTTTTCGGTGAGCTGACCGGCCTCCTCGTAGCCCACATAGCCCGGAGGCGAACCGATCATGCGGGACACCGCGTATTTTTCCATATATTCGCTCATGTCCAGCCGGATCAGCGGGTCCGGGCCATCGAACAGCTGACCTGCCAGCTGCTTGACCAGCTCCGTCTTGCCCACGCCGGTGGGGCCTACAAAGATGAAGCTGGCCGGACGGCGGCGGCCGGACAGGTCAGCGCGGCTGCGCTTGATGGCCTGGGCCACCAGGTGCACGGCTTCGTCCTGGCCGATGATCTTCTTTTTCAGTTCGCCTTCCAGATTGGCCAGCTTTGCAAACTCGGTTTCCCGGATCTTCACCGCCGGGATGCCGGTCCACAGCTCGATCACCCTGGCCACATCGTCCATGGTCACCTGGATCTCGCTGGCAGCCGCCTGCTTGGCAGGCAGTTCGCTTTCCAGCTGGGCCATGCGGGTCTTGCGCTCCGCCACCCGCTCGTAGTCGATTGGCTCGTTGACGTCCGCATTCTCCAGGTCGGCCTCTTCCTGCTTCAGGGCATCCAGCTCCTTCTGCATTCCCAGATACTCGGAGATCACCGGGTGGGCCAGGTTGCAGCAGGCGCAGGCTTCGTCCAGCAGGTCGATGGCCTTATCGGGCAGGTAGCGGTCGGTGATATAGCGCTCGCTCAGGGTCACGGTGGCGGAAAGCACATCGGCGGGCACCTGTACATGGTGGTGCTGCTCGTAATAGTGCTTGATGCCGTTCATCACGGCCAGGGTATCGGCCACACTGGGTTCCTCCACCCGCACCGGCTGGAAGCGGCGCTCCAATGCCTGGTCCTTCTCGATGTACTTGCGGTACTCGTTGAAGGTAGTGGCACCGATCACCTGGATCTCACCGCGGGAAAGGGCGGGCTTGAGGATGTTGCCCGCGTTCATGGCACCTTCGCTCTCACCGGCAGAGGTAATGGTGTGGATCTCGTCAATGAACAGGATCACGTTGCCGGCAGCTTTTACTTCACCCAGCAGGCCCTTGACCCGCTGCTCGAACTGGCCGCGGAACTGGGTGCCTGCCACCAGGCTGGTGAGGTCCAGCAGATAAATCTCCTTGTCCTGCAGGCCGATGGGCACATTTCCTTTGGCAATGCGCTCGGCAATGCCCTCGGCAATGGCCGTTTTGCCCACACCGGCTTCGCCGATGAGGCAGGGGTTGTTCTTCTGGCGGCGGCTCAGGATCTGGATGGTGCGGTAAATTTCGCGGTCGCGGCCAATGATATCGTCCAGCCTGCCTTCCCGGGCCTTGCGGGTCAGGTTCTCGCAGTAGGTATCCAGGAATTTGCGCTTGGGCGGCTTTTTGCCGTTTTTGCGGTCGGCGGCCTTTTTGTCGCCGTCCTTCTTTTCACTGCTGGTAAAGCCCACCGGGAAGGTGGCATTGCTGCCGGGGATCAGGTCCTCGTCCATGCTGTCCGGGTCGGCATCCTCGCCGCCCTGCGCCATATTCATCATCATGGAAAGCGGGTTTGCATCGCCCAGCTCCTCCATCATGCTTTCCATACGGCTTTCCATGTTGTCCAAGTCCTGGTCCGACATGCCGAACTGCTTCATCAGGTCGTCCACCGGCTTGATGTGCAGTTCCCGGGCACAGTGCAGGCAGTAGCCCTCCTGCTTCATCTGGCCGTTCTCCATCCGCTGGATGAAGATGATGGCCGGACGTTTTTGGCATCGAATACAGACCATAGTTCCTCCTTGCTCCAAGCCCTTCCTGCCTTGTTACAGGAACGGGTTGAACAGATTAAACGCTTTATAGTAAAGACTGCCGCTCATCACGGTGTCGTTGAGCACATTCAGGTTGCCGCCGGTGACCACAATGATGCCCCACACTACGCACAGCACCATGTAAATGTCCAGCAAAGCGGTCAGGCCTCCCACGCCCCAGCCCAGCCAGCGATTCACGGTGCCGATCACCGGCAGCTTGTTCACCAGGCCCAGCACAGTAACCAGCATACTCACCAGCAGCCGCAGCAGTGCATAGAACACAAAGAACAGCACCAGTGTGATCACCGGGGTGAGCAGCGGCTGCAGCACCTTTTCCACAATGGTATCGGCCAGCACCACCGCGTTGTCAGCCAGCACAGCCCCAATGGAGCGCTCGCAGGCCGCCACGATGGATGCGCGGAAACTCTCGGGCAGAAAGCCCGCGTACTTGTCGGCAATGCCGGAGAGGTTTACCACCCCATCGGCAGAAAGGCTGGCCGCGATCTGGGTGCGGAACCCCCCGGCCAGCATGTTTTCAAACACCCAGCCCGCACAGGCAGCCGACAGCTGGTGTGCCCCCAGCAGACTGATCAGATTGCCCGTGAGCTGCACCATGGAGGCCAGAAAGCCCTTGCGTGCGTAGCGGACGATCAGAACGATCCAGACTACCGTACATAGGATATCAAAAAGAAATGACGGATTCTTGAACATACCTTATTTTCCTTGTTACTTTCTTGCAGAGAGTGCTAAAAATGACAAAAGTTCCTTGTTATTGCCCGCTGCCGGAGGCTGCCTGATCCGGCGGCGTGACCTGCTGCACCGTATTGCCGCAGAACACCAGCAGCTGCTTGCCGGCCAGCAGTGCCTGGGGACGGGCTTCAAATACCTGGTTCCACTGGTACTCCCCCGCCGTGGTAAAGCATTCCACCGTGCTGTCGGTGAGCAGGTAGAAAAAGCTGCCGCTGCGCACAATGCGGTTTGCCGTCAGCACGCCTCCGCTGTACTGCACCCCCAGGTTTTTGTCCAGCAGAACCGCCGTGCACAGCTGGCCGTTTTCCAGCAGCAGAGCCGCGCCGTTCTGATCGGTGGAAACGCTCACCAGCGTGCTGCCGCCAAAATCATAGGCTGCGCGCTCGCCGCCGTCTGCCCCGTACAGCACGGCACGGTTCTGATACACAGCCAGCACAGTATCGTTGGAAAGCCAGCCCAGCCATTGGGGCACGCTGTTCTCTGCGGCCAGCTGCACCGGGTCTCCCTGAGACAGGTTCAGCGTGTACAGGTTGGTAGTCAGCTGGCCGCCGCTGGCCGTTACGGCCGCCACGGCAAGGCGGCGGCTGTCCGGCGCAAAGGCCATGCGCAGGGGGGTGCCCTCGGCGCTGGTCAGGTTCCAGCTCAGCAGCTGCTCCATAGCCGCGTTGTACACCGTCACTTTGGCCACGCTGTCGGGGTCGTCCGTAGCCACGGCCACCTGCCCGGCATCCGCCACGGCACACAGGTAAATGGTGCTGTCCAGCGTTTTGGTGTACAGGTTCTGGGTGCGGCTTTCCACCCGCAGCTCATTGCCGGAGCGGTTGTACAGCACAAAACGTTTTTTGCCGGCGGCCAGGACCGGGCGGGCATAGCCGCTCTGAATGCTGTTCAGGCGGCTGCCGCCCAGGCTGTAGACCACGCAGCTGGTTTCATCCATTTCCACAAACGCGCCGGAAAGCGGCTCCATGGCGGTCAGCTCGGCAATGCCGGTCTGCTGCGGCCAGCCCACAGCGGGCTTTACCGCAATGTGCACACTGTCCACCAGGTCCTTGACCCGGGCAATGGAAGTGCCCACTGCGCCGGTGGCAAACAGCACCACCAGCGTCAGCACGGCCACCACAACAGCGGCCCGGCGCAGACGGCGGCTGCGCACCCGCTGGCGGGCCGCCTCCAGGTATTCCACCCGCCCGGCCGAAAGCGGCTCGTCCCCGGCATGGGAATTGCCGCGATGAAACTTGCTCATGAATGGTTCTCCTTCATTTCCGGGTACTCTACATGTTTCAGGAACAATCCTTTGGCCGGCAGCGTTGGCCCGGCCCTGCTGCGGTCCCGGCTGGCCAGAATGGCCGGGATCTCTTCCGGCTGCATCCGGCCCGCGCCAACCTCGCACAGGGTACCGGCCAGAATGCGCACCATGTTGTACAGGTAGCCGTCCGCTGTCACCTCAATGTCGAGCTCATCGCCCCGCCGGGCCACATGGCAGTCGGTGATGGTGCGCACCGTGTCGCCGTGGGCGGCAGCCGAGCTGCCCGCCGCGCACAAGGCCAGAAAATCGTGGGTGCCCACAAACTGCTGCGCTGCCGCCTGCATCCGGGCTTCGTCCAGATGCTTCGGCATCCGGGTGTAGTAGGCCGCGTCAAAGGGCGAGTCGATGGGGTGGTTGTGGATGCGGTATAAATAGGTTTTGGTATGGGCCGCATACCGGGCATGAAAATCTTCCGGCACCGGCTGTGCCGCCAGCACCCGGATGTCCGGCGGCAGGTGCTGGTTGAGCGCCAGCGGCAGCTTTGCCGCCGGGATGCGGGTATCGGCGTGGAAGTTGAGCCGGAAGCCCAGCGCGTGGACCCCCGCATCGGTGCGGCTGCAGCCCTTGATGTCGGGCCGTTGGCCCAGCACGGCTTCCAGTGCATCCTGAAACACCGCAGCCACGCTGCGCCCGTTGGGCTGCACCTGAAAGCCGCAGTAATTCGTGCCATCGTAGGCAAGGGTAAGTAAAAAGTTCATAGTTCTGATTTAAAATGGCCTCCGCTTCGCTATGGCCATATTCAGCGGAAAATCGTTTTTATTTCGCATTTATCGCGGCCTGCGGGCCGCGATAAATGCATTTTCACCAGAGGGGCCGCAGCGGGAAACAGCATTTTCTCCCATCAGAGAAGTTCATTTTCTAAAGAGGGAGGCTATAAGGCCCCCTCCTTGAGGGGGCTGTCGCCGCAGGCGACTGGGGGAGTTTTAAAAATTCGGGAACACCAGCCGGGAGGCCAGGATCACCGCAAAGCAGGCAATGCACACGGCCAGGTCGATGTAATCCTGTTTGGTGCAGCGCAGAACCTTCAGCCGGGTGCGGCCGTCACCGCCGCGGTAGCAGCGGCACTCCATGGCCATAGCCAGCTCGTCCGCACGGCGGAAGGCCGAGATGAACAGCGGAATCAGCACCGGCACCAGCGCCTTGACCCGGTCGGTCATTTTGCCGGTATCCAGCTGGGCACCGCGGGCCTTCTGGGCGTTCATGATCTTGTCGGTCTCTTCGATCAGGGTGGGGATGAAGCGCAGAGCAATGCTCATCATCATGGCCAGCTCATGCACCGGGAAGTGCAGCCTGCCCAAGGGCTTCAGCAGCTGCTCAATGGCATCTGTGAGCACAATAGGGCTTGTGGTGTAAGTGAGCAGGCTGGTGCCCGCGATGAGCGCCATGACGCGCACCGCCATTAAAACGGCATAGCGCACACCCTCGGCGTAAATTTTCAAAAACCACACGTGCACCAGCGGGTCTCCCTCGCCGGTGACAAAAAACAGGTTCAGCACCGCCGTAAAAATAACGATGGGCAGAATGGGCTTCAGGCTCTTGCCGATCATCTTGAGCGGGATCTTTGCCAGCTTGTACATCACGGCCAGAAACAGGATGGACAGGGTCAGGCCCAGCGGGTTGGATGCTGCAAACAGCAGGACAATATAGGCGATGGTCAGCACCAGCTTCAGGCGCGGGTCAAACCGGTGCACCAGGCTGCTGCCCGGAAAGTGCTGGCCAATGGTGATATCTCTCAGCATTTTGCAGCACCCCCTTTCTGTGCAGTGCTGCGGGGCAGCACAAGGCTCTCGCCGGCATCGCGGCGGCGCTTTGCCTCCAAAATCATCTTGACGGCATACGGAATGGTGTACACGTCCGCCGGCACATCCACGCCCATCTCCCGCAGCTTGAGGAAGATCTTGGTCACCTGTGGCACGCTCAGGCCCAGTTCCAGCAGCTCCGGAGCGCGGGCAAACACCTTTTCCACGGTGTCGTACATGGCAATTTTCTTGTTGCTCATCACCAGCACACGGTTGGCATACTTGGCAATGTCCTCCATACTGTGGGACACCAGCAGCACGGTGGTTCCGGTCTTTTTGTGGTACTCCTTCACCTCGGAAAGGATATCGTCCCGTCCCTCCGGGTCAAGGCCTGCAGCAGGCTCGTCCAGCACCAGGATGCGGGGCTTCATGGCCATGACGCCTGCCACAGCCACACGGCGCTTCTGGCCGCCGGACAGCTCAAAGGGGCTGCGCTCCAGCAGGGCCGGGTCCAGGCCCACAAAATCCGCTGCTTCGTGCACGCGGCGGTCGATCTCTGCTTCGTCCAGGCCCATGTTCTTGGGGCCGAAGGCAATGTCCTTGTAGCAGTTCTCCTCAAACAGCTGGTACTCCGGGTACTGGAACACCAGCCCGGTGAGGAAGCGGAAGTCTCGGATCTTTTCCGGGTCGGCCCACAAATCGCGGCCATCAATATAGATCTTGCCGCTGGTGGGCTTGTTCAGGCCGTTCATGTGGGTGATCAGGGTGCTTTTGCCGGAGCCGGTGGCTCCGATGATGCCCACAAAGTCGCCCTCTTCCACGGTAAAGCTCACATCGTCCAGTGCGGTGACCGCATTGGGCATACCGGGGTTGTAGACATAGCTCAGATGTTCTACCTTGATGATATCTGCCATTTTGTCTCCTCCCCCCTTACTGCAGCAGCTCATACAGAGCCTGTGCGCATTCGCCGGTGTCAATGATGCCCTCCGGCATCGGGATGCCGGCCTTTACCAGCTCGTCCCGCAGCTCGGCGGCCTGGGGCACATCCAGATGCAGTGCCCGCACCTTCTCGGTCTGGCTGAACACCTCTTTCGGGGTGCCCTCCATCACCACATGGCCCTGGCTCATTACCAGCACACGGTCCGCCTGGGCGGCTTCTTCCATATAGTGGGTAATGGACACCACGGTGATGCCCATGTTCTTGTTCAGATGGTGGATGGTCTGCATCACCTGTTCCCGGCCCCGGGGGTCCAGCATGGCGGTGGCTTCGTCCAGGATCAGGCAGTCCGGCCGCATGGCCACCACGCCTGCAATGGCCACGCGCTGCTTCTGGCCGCCGGACAGGTTGTGGGG
>CAKTGS010000023.1 GCA_934561485.1 uncultured Faecalibacterium sp. | reverse complement strand
ACCTCTGCCATACCGCAGACGCTGAACCCACCCTGCTGATCATTGCCAACGACCACACCGAGCTGCTGAACAAGTAACAGCCCAACCAATCAAGCCATCTTCATACCCCAACCCCCGCCCTGCGGCCACACCCCGCAGCGCGGGGGTTTTTGTTTGCTTCCCCCGCAGGGAAAGCCTTTTCTGCGCATTTTCCCGCACGGAAATCAATTTTTGCAGCTTGACCCAAAGCGAAAGCCTTCACCCCTTGGGGGGAAGGTGGCGCGCAGCGCCGGATGAGGGGTATTTAGGGCAAAATGCCGTTGTCCTGCGCCCTCATCAGTCACCTGCGGTGACAGCCGTTCCCATTTTTGTCGCCTTCGGTGACATTTCTCCCCGGCGCGGGGAGAAGCTGTCCCTTCCGGGGGAAAGCCTTTTCTGCGCATTTTCCCGCAAAAGCGATTCCTTTTTTTGCGCGGGTATGTTATAATAAAAAACCGATTGATCGGTTTCATCTATAAAACAGAAAAGGCAAGAACACATGAACACAACAGACATCTGGCTGATCGCGGGCCTTGGCAACCCCGAAGCAAAATACGATGGCTCCCGCCACAACGCGGGCTTTGCCGCGCTGGACTATCTGGCCGGCAAGTGGGGCATCAGCGTCAGCAAAACCAAGTTTCAGGGCCTGTGGGGCCAGGGCGAGGTGGACGGCCGCAAGGTGGTGCTGCTCAAACCCCTGACCTATATGAATCTTTCCGGCGACTCCATTGCGCCGCTGGCAGGCTTTTTTAAAATTCCCGCCGACCACGTGCTGGTGCTGTGCGATGACATTACCCAGAACCCCGGCAAGCTGCGCATCCGGCCCTCCGGCTCGGCGGGCGGCCACAACGGGCTGAAGAGCATCATTGCACGCTTGGGCGGCGAAAACTTCCCCCGCATCCGCATCGGCGTGGGGGCCAAGCCCCGCCCGGACTACGACCTGGCCGACTGGGTGCTGGGCAGGTTCCCGCCCGAGGACGCCAAGGCCATCGCCGACCGCTACCCGGACCTGGAAGCCGCCGCAAAGCTCATCCTGGACGGTAAGCTGGGGCTGGCACAGAGCAAGTATAACGGGTAAAAGAACCATTTAAAATGCCCTCCGCTTGCGCTATGGGCGTTTTCAGCGGAAATTTTATTTTTATTGTTCGTGTTTGTCGCGGCCTGCGGGCCGCTCCAAACACATTTTCACCAAGTGGGGCCGTACTGGTAAGCTGCATTTATATTCTTTGATGCATTTTGAGGTCACGGCCCCTCTCGTGAAAAAGCAGCAGAGAAAAGCCCGCAGGCTTTTCTCTGCTGCAAATAAAAAATAATCATTCCTCTGCCATTGCCAAAGCAAATGCGGCGGCAATTTCAAATCGTCATTCTACCAGGAAAGGAGGTCCACCATGTACGAAGCGCTTCTGAAAGCCGCACCGGAGTACCAAAAGGTGGCGGCCGGCTTTGCAAAGCCCGGCCCGGCAGCGCTGTTCGGTCTGCCGCCGGCCGGCCGGGCGCTGCTGTATGCCGCCCTGCAAAAGGACCTGGGCCGGGTGCTGTGCATCGTGACCCCCGGCGAAGCCGAAGCCACCCACTTTGCAGAGGATTTCAAGGCGCTGGGGCTTTTGGCAGCGGTGTTCCCGCCCCGGGACTTCATGCTGCGCCCGGTGGAGGGTGCCGGGCGCGAATACGAGTACCGGCGGCTTTCGGTGCTGGGGGCGCTGGCAGGCGGGCGGCTGCAGGCCGTGTGTGTGCCGGCCGAAGCCCTTTTGCAGTACACCGTGCCCCGGGAAGAGTTCCTGAAAAACACCCTTACCCTCAAGCCCGGCATGGTGTACAACCGCGAGGCGCTGGTGGCGCGGCTGTTTGCCGCCGGGTACGTGCGCCGCAGCCAGGTGGACGGCCCCGGCCAGTTCAGCGTGCGCGGCGACATCGTGGACATCTATGCCCCGGACATGCGTCAGCCTGCCCGCGTGGAATACTGGGACGATGAGATCGACTCGCTGGCGTCCTTTGACCTGCTCACCCAGCGGCGGGACGGCGCGCTGGAAAAGATCTACCTTTCCCCGGCCCGCGAAGTGCTGTTCGGCAGCACCGCCGAAACGGCAGACGCTTTGCGCGCTGCGGTCAAAAAGGCGCGCGGAAAACACCGCACGGCGCTGGAAAAAGCCATGGAAGCCGACCTTGCCCAGCTGGATTCCGGCCTGATGCCCGAAGCCATGGACAAGTATTACGGCGTCCGCTACCCGGCTCCGGCCACCTTGCTGGACCACCTGGACGCGCCGCTGTTCATTCTGGACGAGGTGGGTGGCATCCGGGATGCGCAAAAGGCTACCGAGTTCCGCCGCAGCGAAGAACTGACCGGCCTGCTGGAAGAAGGGGTGCTCTGCCCCGGGCTGGACGTGCTGTACCAGACCATGGACGATCTGATCATTGCTGCCCAGAAGCAGACCACCCTGCTGTGCGAGAACTTTCTGCGCGGCATGAACGAGTTCAAACTGAAAGACCTGATCAACGCCGAGGCTTTCGCTGCCCCCAACTGGAACGGCGACCTGGCGTCCCTGCGGGAGGATCTGGACCCGCTGATCGCCCAGGGCTATGCCGTTACCCTGTTTTCCGGCACGCCCAAGGGCGCTGCCGCCCTCACCCGCGACCTGGCCGACAAGGGCTACTCCGTGAGCATGAGCCGGGATGTGCGGCCCGCCAAGGGCATCGTGCAGGTGCTGCCGGGCCACTTGACGGCCGGGTGCACCTTCCCGTTTGCCCATGCGGCGGTGCTGTCGTCCCGCCGCCACGGTCTGGACGAGGAAACGGCTGCCGAAGCCAAAAAGCGCAAAAAGAACAAAAACGCCCTGTCCAGCCTTTCGGACATCAAGCCCGGCGATTACGTGGTGCATCAGAGCCACGGCATTGGCATGTATGCGGGCATTCAGCGGCTGGAAGTGCAGGGTGCCACCAAGGATTACCTCAAGGTGCAGTATTCCGGCTCGGATGTGCTGTATGTGCCGGTGACCCAGCTGGACCTGCTGAGCCGCTACACCGCCCCCGGCGATGAAGAAAAGGTCAAGCTGGCCAAGCTGGGCGGTGCCGAGTGGCAGCGCACCCGCGCCAAGGTGAAAAAGGCCACCGAGGAGATGGCACAGGAGCTGATCGAACTGTATGCCCGCCGCCGCCAGGCCACGGGCTATGCCTTCCCGCCGGACGGCGACTGGCAGCGGGACTTTGAGACCCGCTTTGACTACGATGAAACGGATGATCAGCTCAACGCCACGGCGGAGATCAAGCAGGATATGGAAAAGGGCTGGCCCATGGACCGGCTGCTCTGCGGCGATGTGGGCGTGGGCAAAACCGAAGTGGCCCTGCGGGCCGCCTTCAAGTGCGTGATGGGCGGCAAGCAGTGCGCCATTCTGGCGCCCACCACCCTGCTGGCCTGGCAGCACTACAACACCATCCTTTCCCGCATGGAAGCCTTCCCCGTGAAGGTGGAGATGATGTCCCGCTTCCGCACCGCCAAGCAGCAAAAGGAAACGCTGCGGGGCCTGCAGGCCGGCAGCGTGGACATTGTGGTGGGCACCCACCGGCTGCTTTCCAAGGATGTGCGGTTCAAGGATCTGGGCCTGGTCATCATTGACGAGGAGCAGCGCTTTGGCGTAAAGCACAAGGAAAAGCTGAAGGAAAACTTCATCGGGGTGGATATGCTCACCCTGTCGGCCACCCCCATTCCCCGCACGCTGAACATGGCCATGAGCGGCATCCGGGACCTTTCCACCATTGAGCAGCCGCCCATTGAGCGCCAGCCCGTGGAGACCTTTGTGCTGGAATACAATGACGTGATCCTGGCCGAAGCCATGAAAAAGGAACTGGCCCGGGGCGGGCAGGTGTACTACCTGCACAACCGGGTGGACAACATCGAGGCCTGCGCCGCCCATGTCAGCCAGATGGTGCCCGGGGCGCGGGTGGGCATTGCCCACGGCAAGATGACCGAAGAAGAGCTGAACCCCGTGTGGCAGCACCTGCTGAACGGCGAGATCGACATTCTGGTCTGCACCACCCTGATCGAGACGGGCATTGACGTGCGCAACTGCAACACCCTGATCATTGAGGATGCCGACCGCATGGGCCTGGCCCAGCTGTATCAGATCCGGGGCCGGGTGGGCCGGTCGGGCCGCAAGGCCTACGCCTACTTTACCTTCCGGCGGGACAAGACCCTGACCGACATTGCCCAGAAGCGGCTTTCCGCCATCCGGGAGTTTACGGCTTTCGGTTCCGGCTTCCGCATTGCCATGCGCGACTTGCAGATCCGCGGCGCGGGCAGCCTGCTGGGGCACAGCCAGCACGGCCACATGGAAGCCGTGGGCTACGACCTCTACGTAAAAATGCTGGGCCAGGCCATTGCCCGGGCCAAGGGCGAACCGGTGCAGCGCGACAAGAGCGAGTGCCTGGTGGACCTGCGGGTGGATGCCTTTATCCCGGAAAAGTATATTGCAGACGGGCCGGGCCGCATCGAAGCCTACAAGCGCATTGCCGCCATCCAGACCCCGGAGGACGCCGCCGATGTGCTGGACGAGCTGATCGACCGCTACGGCGACCCGCCGCCCTCGGTGAGCGACCTGGTGAATGTATCCCTGGCCCGGGTGCAGGCCACCGCCGTGGGCGTGTACGAGGTGACCCAGAAGAAGGACACCATTGTGCTGAATCTGGAACACCTGGATGTGCCCATGATCCGGGGCCTGCTGGTGGCTTTCAATGGCCGCGTCACGGCCGGGGCGGGCAGCAAGCCGTATCTCTCGGTGAACCTGCATCCGGACGAAAAGCCGCTGGAACTGCTGCAGAGCATTCTGAAGGCAATGAGCGATATTTTGAACAACAAGGAGCAATGATCCATGAAAAAGAAACTGCTTGCGCTGGTATGCGCACTCGCAATGGCTTTCAGCCTGGCCGGCTGCAGCCTTCTTTCCACCCCGGCCACCGTTGGCAAAATCGGCGATTTTGAGGTGACCTCCGGCATGTACCTGCTGGCGCAGTTCAGCGCATATCAGCAGGCGGCACAGCTGGCCGGTTCCGATCAGGACCCCACCGATGTGGAAGCTTTTCTGAAAGAGACCATCACCACGGACGCCGACAGCGGCGAGACGGCCCTGGTGAGCGATTATGTGGCCGACAAGGCGCTGGAAGAGCTGCAGACCTTTGCCGCCATTGAAGCACGCTTTGCCGAGCTGAACGGCACCATGACCGAAGAACAGACCTCTCTGGCCGACAGCTACGCCCAGCAGCTGATGGACCAGTACGGCGACACCTACACCGCCAACGGCATCGGGCTGGAGACCATCAAGCAGTTTGAGCGCATCCAGGTCAAGCACACCCTGCTGCTGGACCTGGTTTACGGCCCGGACGGCGAGACCCCCGTTTCCGACAGCGACCTGAAGGATCACCTGTACGATCAGATGTACGAGATCGCCTACATCAGCATTCCGCTGTACAACACCAGCACCTACGCCTTTGCGGGGGATGACGACATTGCCAAGATGATGAGCCTGGCCCAGACGGCGGTGGACAGCTGCAACAGCAGCACCGGCGAGGATGCAGACGTTTCGGCGCAGGTGAGCGCCCTGCACGAAGCGGCTTCGGACGTGATCTCGGACATTTACGCCGTGGTGAACGCCGAAGCCGGTTCGGATGCCGCCAACGTGCAGCTGGAACTGCTGACCAACAGCGATGTGGACAACGCCTTTACGCAGGAGGGTGCCGCCGATGCCCTGCGCAGCCTGGAACTGGGCGAAGCAGCCGCCATCCAGTACAACGGCTACACCATGATGCTGCTGGTGCGGGTGGACCCGCTGCAGGTCTCCGATCTGGACGACCTGCGGGATCAGATCCTGAGCGACATGCAGGGCGATGCACTGGACGATGCCCTGCTGAGCTACGGCAGCCAGCTGACCAACAGCCTGAGCAGCTCTGCCATGCAGAAGATGCCGGCCAAGAAGATCGTGATCAACACCGCCAACAGCTGAGACGGACATAAAAAGAGAGCCGCCTGTGATTTTCCACCGTTTGCAAAGGCATGGTGGAAAACCGCAGGCGGTTTTTGTTTTCCGGATGGCTGTACCGGCAGACACCGCAGCTTTTCCGTAGGAAAGGCTTTATTTTGTCACTTTTGCAAACTCTGCCGCAAGGGCCGCGTTTACCGAGCGCACGGCATTGGCGTCCGGCTTGATGGCCGCGCGGTCGTAGGTGAACAGGCCGTTCACCTCGTCCTCTACATCGGTCAGCTGGGTGTACACCAGCGCCGAAAGCCCTTTTTCCAGCTGGGGCAGCAGGGTGCCCAGCTGCAGCTTTTTGTAGCGGGCGGTCAGCTCCTCCCGGCTTTTGGCGGTGCCGTAGCCGTAGGTTTTGCGGGGCGGCTCGTGGCCGGGCATGGGCCAGGCTATGCCGCCGTACTCGCTCAGCGCCACAGTGCGCTTCTGCGGGTGCACCCGCAGGGGGTAGAAGTAGTTGTGCAGCGAGTGCACATCGCCGCCGCCCTGGTCGAACCAGCCGCTGGCTTCGTCCACCAGGCGGGCGGGGTCCAGGGTGCGCAGGGCGTCCACGGCCCCGGCGGCATCAAACTGGCCCCACCCTTCGTTGAAGGGCACCCAGCAGCCGATGCAGGGGTGGCACCGCAGAGCTTCCACAGTGGCTTCCAGCTCGCGGCGGTATTCTGCCCGGCTGGACTCTTTTTCGCGGCTCAGCAGCCCCCAGAAGGGCTTTGCGTCCGGCCAGCGGCGCAGCAGCGGCTGCAGGGCGTTGGTCAGGTAGGTGACGAACCACAGGTTGTAGCGGCTGCCGCCGTTTACCATATCCTGCCAGACGATCAGGCCCAGGCGGTCGCAGTGGTAATACCAGCGCTGCGGCTCGATCTTTGCGTGCTTGCGCAGCAGGTTGAAGCCCAGGGCCTTCACCTCGCTCAGCTCCCGCTCCACCGCCGCATCCGAAGGCGGGGTGTACAGGCCATCGGGCCAGTAGCCCTGGTCCAGCAGGCCATTGAGCAGAATCGGCTTGTCGTTCAGGCAGAAGCGCAGCACCCCGTGGGCATCCGGCGCGCAGCTCCATTTGCGCAGGGCAAAATAACTGTGCACCGTGTCAAAGCCTTCTTCCGGCCCCTGGGTGGTGCCCACCGTCAGGTCGTACAGAAACGGCGTGTCCGGGCTCCACGGAAAAAAGTGCTCTTCGGGGATGTTCAGGGTCACCGTGCCGTCCTGGTCGGCCTCATCGCTGCCCCAGTCCTCGGCAATGGTCACGCCCCCGGCGCGTACTACCGCCCACAGGTTCACCGCGCCGCCGGGCAGGGAAGTGTGCGCCTGCACGGTCACGGTGTGGGCATCGTAGTCCGGGGTCACGGTCAGGGTCTGAATGTAGTTGTCGGGCACCCGTTCCAGCCAAACCGTCTGCCAGATGCCGCTCTGGGCCGGGTAGAACATGCCGCCCGGGGTCAGGGTCTGTTTGCCCCGGGCCTGGGTGCCGTGGCCGGTGGGGTCCTGCACGGCCACCCACAGGCTGTTGCGGCCGTCTTTTTTGAGCAGGGCGGTGATGTCCAGCGTAAAGGGCCAGTAGCCGCCCCGGTGGCCGCCCGCCAGATGGCCGTTTACCTGCACGGCGCAGGCGTAGTCCACGGCACCAAAGTGCAGCAGCACCCGGCCGCCCTCGCCCGGCGGCGGGGCAAACAGGCGGTGGTAGTGCAGCCACTGGCCGGGCTGCAGGGTGCGCCCCACCCCGGAAGCTTTGCTTTCCGGCGAATAGGGCACCAGAATGGTGCCGTCCCAGGCGGCAGGGTGTTCCGCCGAGGGGGCAATGGCGTACTGCCAGGGGCCGTTCAGGATTTCGCAGCTGTCCCGGCGCAGGGCCGGGCGGGGATATTCGGCAAGGGGATGCATCACTTCACCGCCTTTGATTTGTTGGCTCCATTCTAACACAGTCTGCAGGGGAGAAGCAATACGATTTAATAAACAGGGACCTGCAAAAAAGGACGCGCCCGGTTGGGCGCGTCCTTGGAAAAGTGCCGGGAGATCAGTCCACCAGCAGCACGCTGGCGGTGCTGTTATGGAAGGCGGCGTCCAGAACCAGGGTGCCGTTTTCCACAGCAAAGCTCACGCTGCCGGTTGCGCCGTTGGCGGTGTTCAGGTCGGTCAGGGTGTGAGCAAAGCCCTGGGCACCGTCCTCATCCAGCTGTGCATTCAGTTCTGCCAGCGAGATGCGGATCTTCTGGGTGCCGTTCAGGGAAATGGCCTGGCCCTCTGCGTTCAGGAAGGCCACCGTAAGCACCTTGCGGCCGTTGGACAGGGTGCCTGCCCGCACGACCAGCCGGTAACCGTAGGTGGAAGCGGAGGTGTCGGCGGTGGCGGAAACAGCATTCAGGGCGGCAGTGCCGTTCACCTTGCCGCAGATGGGGCAGACCTGTGCGGTCTCCACCTTGTGCAGGGTGCAGCCGGCGGAACCGGGCACCGTCTGGGTGTCGGTGGCACCGCAGCGGTCACAGACAGAGGTCTGGGTGCCCTCGCCCTCGCAGGTGGAATCGCCGTTGTAGCGGGTGTTGGTAAAGTGGTGGCCCAGAGCGGGGATGTTCGCCACCGTCTTGCTGGTGGAAGCATCGCCGTAAGCGGCGGTGTAGGTGGTTTCGCCCGGTGCAGTGCAGGTGGCGGGCTTGGTCACCACGGAAGTGACCACGGCGGGCTTGGTCACGGTATCCGAGCAGCGGATGCAGGAGATGGTAGCCGTTGCCGTCTGGCAGGTGTCATCATCAAATGCAACGGTCACGGTGCCGGTGTGGTCGTGGCCCAGCGGGTCAAGTTTGACGGTCTTGCTGTCCGAATACGGGGTGGCTGCATTGGTGTAGGGGTTCGTATAGGTGTAGGAAACGCTGTAAACCTCTTCGCCTGCGGTGGTGCAGGTGGCAGGGGTGGTGACCTTCTTCGTGGCGGGAGCCCGGAACGTTTCAACGTTGTTACACTTGCTGCAGGTCAGGGTCAGGGTCGCACCGTCTGCCGGGTCCTCTGCCCAGGTCCATTTGCCGATGTAGGCGTGGCCGGGGGTGGTGCCGGGGTGTGCAACAGTATAGGTCTTTTCGTAGTTCTTGCCCTGGAAGGTAAACGTTGCGGTATAGACGGTATGGTCCTCATCGGTGCAGGACGTCTGGTAGACTTGACCAATCTGGCTGCTCTCAAACTTTACAACTTCTTTATGACCGCAGTTTGCATTGATGCATGTAAAGGTTGCAGTTGCAGTGGGGTTGGTACCGCTGAAATCCCAGTCCATCACAGGCTCCGGGTTTTCGCCGTAGTTGTGGCCGGTGGCGGGGATGCTCATGGTATAGGTATCTTCACCAATGACGTCATGACCGGGGAGACTAGCACGTGCAAGATATGTACGGGAACCCGCTGCTGTACAGGTAGGATTTGTCTCGGAGACGGTGAGCGTATTTGTCTCTGCGGGCTGCTCGAAGCTGCAGTTTTTTCTGGAACAAATTACCGTTGCGGTTACCGTGCAGCCGCCGTCAGCCTGCGGTGTCCAGACCCAGGAATTCTCCTTGATTTTGTAATCGTGGCCGCCGAGCGTTTCACCGACTTTTTCCGTATACTGGTCGCTCTCGTAAGTCACGCCGCCATAGGTGACCTCAAAATGGTAGGTCTCAGTGCCCTGTTCCTCGCAGGTGGCAGGTTTGGTACTGTCAGTCACCTTTTGGCCTGTTGCAGTCGTATCGACATCGCCCTTGCTGCATTTAATGGTTGCGGTAGCACCGTTCCAGGTCACGGTAATGTCGTGGCCGGTGGCCTTGATTACGTTGCCCTTGGACTTTACATCGCTGCACACGGTGCAAATCTCATCGCCGGTATAACCATCCTCGGTACAAGTGGCGGCCTTGTTGTTCTCCAGCGCATAGCTGTGATTGCCGGTGGCGGGAGTGAAGTCGCCTTTCTCAATCGGCGTATTACATTTGGTGCAAAAAACATCACCCGTGTAGCCTTTTTTTCCGCAGGTAGCAGCCTGGACGTTTTGGCGGTCTCCCCGGGTGTGCACCATTGCGGTGTAGCCGCATTCACAAGTTTTTGTGCAGCTGTCACCAACAAAAGTGTGGTCACTTGTTACGGTCCAGCCGTTGAGCGGAATATAGCGTCTGCATCTGCTGCTGCTGCAAACATACAGAATCGTATGCTGAGTTGCTGTTTTGTTTTGGTACATGTACACTTCTGCAGGTGAATAACATCCCGGTTCCGGACATGTAACATTGCCTCTTGCGAGAGCTAATACCCCCCCCCCGGTAACAAACGCAAACAATGCGCCCGCCGTGAGGAGAAGCTTTGTCACTTTTCTCATAGACAAATCCTCCCAAAACCGTTTCCCGCAGGAAACGTTCAACTATAGCGCTCCCGCGACCCGGCACCTGCCGGACGGGGCTTTTCACTGTAACAAGTGTATCACAGAACCGTAACGCTCCACAATTGGAAGATTTTACTAAATTCAAGCAAAAATTTTTGATAAATCGACAATATGCAACAAAAGCGCAACAAACAAGCTGCACAAAATACAGCGGAACAAAAGCCCTGCGGTGCCGCACTTGCACAAAAAAAGAGCGCACCCCGCAGGGGCGCACTCTTTCATCGCTTGATCCGAAAAAGCCTTAGTCCTCGTCCTCTTCTTCGTCATCCTCGTCTTCGTCATCGTCCGCATCGTGCGGCTTGTAGAAAATGCCGCTCAGGAAGATGCTGACGAAATACAGCAGCACCATGGGCACAGCCACCATGCACTGGGACACGATGTCCGGCGGGGTGACGATGGCGGCGATCAGGAAGATGATCACAATGGCCACACCGCGCACCTGCTTGAGAATCTGCGGGTTGATGATGCCCATCTTGGAAAGGATGATGGTGATCAGCGGCATCTCGAACACACAGCCAAAGATGATGAACATGGTCAGGCAGAGGTTGACGTAGCTCTCAATGCTGGTGGTGGTCTGGATGTACTCGGCACCATTGATGCCGGTGCTGAGGAACCGCAGCATAAACGGCATCATGAGCTTGTAAGCAAACAGCACGCCCACGCAGAACAGGATCAGACCCAGCAGCATGACCAGCTTGAAAAAGGCGCTCTCGCTCTTTTTCAGACCCGGCTTTGCAAAGGCGTAGATGTTGTAAAAGGCCACAGGCACTGTTACCACCACACCGGCCAGAATGGACACCCGGAAATACTGCATCAGTTTTTCCTGCGGGGCAATGGACACGAACTGGTAATACGCGCGGCCCATGGCGGTAAGCAGGTCGATCAGACGGTCTGCATACGCCAGAGAGACCACTACGCCCACCACAAACACCACCGCGCAGATGATGAGCCGGTTCCGCAGTTCTTTCAGATGGCCGGTCAGCGTCATGCTGCCGTCCTCTGCCATGACTTCGGCTTTCTTTTTGCGCTTTACGTTTGTAGCCACAATTACTCCTCGTCTTCGTCCTTCTTGGCTTCCTTCTTCACTTCGTCACCGGAATTCTCGGATTCCTCCGTGTCCTCCATGCCCTTCTTGAAGCCGTTGATGGTCTTGCCGAACATCTTGCCCAGCTTCGGCAGGTTCTTGGGTCCGAAGATCAGCAGAGCGACAACCAGAATGATCAGCAGTTCATTAGTACCAATACGCATAATAAGTATCTCCTTTTTACTTTGCCGCGCCGCGTGGCGGGCTTATTGCTTTTGTATGACAACCGCGGGCGCGGTGTATCCAATGAAATCAGGCCTTGGCTTCCTCAGCGGGGGCAGCTTCGGCAGGCTCTTCGGCGGCGGGGGCTGCTTCCTCGGCGGCAGCAGCTTCCACCGGCTTTTCTTCTGCCTTCTCGGCAGGGGCAGCTTCCGGCTCAGCAGCCGGTGCGGCATCCTGCTCGGGCAGCTCTTCCACCGCTTCCTCGGCAGTCAGATCGGTCACTTCTTCTTCGGCTGCCTTCTTGGCGGCTTCTTCCTTGCTGGTCTTGCCAATGCCGGTAAAGCTCTTGGTCACGTCCTTCACGCTGTTGTCGATGTCCTTCTTGATGTCGGTCAGAGGGGCAACAGCCTCCTTGAGGGGAGCCTGGATCTCGTTCAACGGCTCCACCACATTCTTCTGGATCTCTTCGGAAGCAGCGCCGGTGTACTTTTTGAGTTCACGCAGCATCTTGCCAAACTTTTTGGCGTAGACGGGCAGCTGATCCGGGCCGATGAACACGAATGCCACGATCACGACCACGACAAGTTCCCAAAAACCAATTTTCATACTGAATCGTTTCCTTTCCTGTGCGGGGGCAGAAGATCCCGGAACCGCCGCAGCGTCTGTGTGCGTGCCGCAAACTGTTTTGTGTCCCGTCTTTTGCCCTCATTCTGCGGGATTCGGCGCGCTGTGCGCCTTTGCTGCCCTACTTATACCGAAAAGTGGTGTACTGAATGTTAATATATTATTAACATTTTATGAACTGACAACCCGAACGGGTGATTTTGTAAACAAATGATATTTTAAAATTCGATTATTACAAAATGGATAGGATACAACAGCGGGCCTCCTTTCATCCGTCACGTTTGGCGGCAGCCTCCCCCTTTGAGGAAAGGCTTCCCCGGTGCCGTAAGCCTTCCCCCTTTTGTCGCTTATGCGACATCTTCCCCCGGCCGGGGGAAGTCTTTCCTCAAAGGGAGAGCCTCTGGCGAAACCGGAAACTTCGCGTGGACTGCCAAGGCCTCTCCCCTTGGGAGAGGTGGCACGGCGCGAGCCGTGACGGAGAGGGCGAGGCAGCTCCCAAAGAACGCAAAAGGCCCCCGCCGTTTTCGGCAGGGGCCTTGCAGTTTCGGTTTACAGCAGGAATTATTCGCCGCAGCTGTCGCAGTGGTCGCAATCCTCTTCCAGCTTGCCCACGATGGGTTCCGGGTCGATGCCCAGACGGCGGTAGTAGTCGGACAGAGCGGCCTTGACAGCCTGCTCGGCCAGAACGGAGCAGTGCACCTTGATGGGGGGCAGACCTTCCAGGGCTTCCACAACGGCCTTGTTGGTCAGCTTCAGGGCTTCGTCAATGGTCTTGCCCTTGATCAGGTCGGTGGCCATGCTGCTGGTGGCAATGGCGGCGCCGCAGCCGAAGGTGAGGAACTTGACATCCACGATCACGTTGTTCTCGATCTTCAGGTACATGCGCATGATATCGCCGCACTTGGGGTTACCCACTTCGCCAACGCCGTTGGCATCGGGGATCTCACCCACGTTGTGCGGATTTGCGAAATGCTCCATGACCTTTGCGCTATACATGCTTGCCATCTTACTGCTCTCCCTTCAGGCTGAACTGGCGGGCCTTGTTCTGGCCCTGCAGCCACATACAACTCATTGCGCGGCGGCGGGGGATCACTTCCTCCAGCACATCGCACAGATACTTTGCTTCTTCCATGGTGTTCTGCGGGCCAAAGGTGAACCGCATGGAACCGTGGCCGATCTCTTCCGGCACGCCGATGCTCAGCAGAACATGGCTGGGGTCCAGACTGTCGGAGTTGCAGGCAGAGCCGGTAGAAGCGCAGATGCCGTGCATATCCAGGTCCAGCAGAATGGTCTCGCCCTCCAGGCCCGGGAAGCTGATGTTCACGTTGCCGGGCAGGCGGTGCTCCAAGCCGCCGTTCAGGCGGGCCTCCGGGATGTTCTTCAGCACGCGGCCGATGACGTAGTCCCGCAGCTGCTGCTCGTGTGCCATGCGCTCGTCCAGGTGGGCGGCGGCCAGTTCCAGAGCCTTGCCCATACCGGCAATGCCGGCCACATTCTCGGTGCCGGCGCGGTGGCGGGCCTCCTGGCTGCCGCCATCGATCAGGTTCTGGGGCCACACGCCCTTGCGGCAGTACAGGGCACCCATGCCCTTGGGGCCGTTGAACTTGTGGGCGCTCATGGACAGCATATCCACGCCCAGCGCCTTGACATCCACGGGAATGGCACCCACAGCCTGCACAGCATCGGTGTGCATCCACACGCCGTGCTTGTGGGCGATCTCGGCGATCTCCTTGATGGGCTGAATGGTGCCGATCTCGTTGTTGGCCATCATGATGCTGACCAGTGCGGTGTCGGGGCGGATGGCGGCTTCCACGTCCTCGGGGCGGATATAGCCTTCGGAGGTGGGCTTGATATAGGTGATCTCAAAGCCCAGGCGCTCCAGGGCAGCCATGCTGTGCATGATGGCATGGTGCTCGAAGGCGCTGGTGATCAGGTGCTTCTTGTTCTGGCGTGCCTTGGTAAAGGCAGTGCCCTTGACCGCCCAGTTGTCGGCCTCGGAGCCGCAGCCGGTAAAGAAGATCTCGGCCGGGGAAGCATTGATGGCCTTGGCCACCTGGGCGCGGCCTGCGTCCACGAACTCTTTGGCTTCGTAGCCAACGCTGTAATGGCTGCTGGGGTTGCCGCAGGCACCGCTCAGGGCTTCCACCATCACGGCCAGCACTTCCGGTGCACAAGCCGTGGTAGCGGCGTTGTCCAGATAAACCACTTTCTCGGTGTTTTCCATGGAAATTATCCTTTCTGGCAGACGCAGTACAGCCCTTGCCGCCCTGCATCGTCCGGGCCTTTGCCCGTATACTCACATTTTGACAGGGATAGTTATATCATATCATTTCCCAGTATGTCAATGGGAATACCCGATTTTGGTGATTCAGTCACCTTTTTTACCCTTTCCGGTCAGTTTTCCCAGCATTACTTTCCATTTGGGGTGGCCCCAGCGCGGATCCTCGGCAAAATCGTCCGCCAGCTTCCAGGGGAACACGCCGCCGTCAAAGTACAGGTTCCCGGCTTCGTCCACCCGGTCCAGCTTTTTGGGCAGGTAGGCTTCATCGTAGTAGCTCTTGCGGCGGTCCGGCAGCACCCAGTGCAGGGTGCCGTCCGGGTCCATGCCGGACGCCCACACGCCGAACACAAAGGTGGCCGCTTCGCCGTAGCAGTGCTGCTCAAAGCGGATGGCACCATCATAATAAAACTTGATGACCTCCAACGTGCCGGATTCCTTTTTTCCGTCCCGGCCCAGGGTGGGGCGGTAGTCCTGCTGGTAGCGGCAGCCGCAGTGGCTGCCGGCAAAGTCTTTTGGGTTGAACGACATGGTGTTGTCCTTTCTTTAAAAGTGTCCCTCGAAGTCGCCCTCGATCTCATAGGGCCAGCTCAGGATCGCGCCCAGGTCGTACAGGTTGGTGTAGCCCAGGCTTTCCAGCTTCTGCACGGCATCGGCGCTGCGGCGGCCGGTGCGGCAGTAGATCAGCCAGGGGGCGGTTTTGTCGGGCAGCACCTCGGCGGCGCGGCTCAGCACCTGGCCCAGCGGCAGCAGTTTTGCACCGGGAATGTGCCCCACGGCAAACTCGTCCGGTTCCCGCACGTCCACGGCCACGGCTCTGCCGGCGTCCAGCAGGCGGATGGCCGCTGCAGGGGTGATCTTCTCACTCATACGTTCTCAGCTCCTTCTCGCGTGTTCTGATCCATCCTATGATAACAGACCTTTTTTGTTTGCACAAGAGTTTCGCTTTGCAAATTCCGCGCTGCGTGCTATACTAAGGAATATAAGGAGAGAAGCGCCATGAAATTTTCCACCAAAAGCCGCTATGCCCTGCGCCTGATGGCAGAGCTGGCGCGGTATGCGCCCGGCACCACCGTTTCGCTCAAGGAGATCAGCGAGCGGCAGAACCTGAGCCTGAAATATCTGGAACAGATCGTCACCCCGCTGGCCCGGGCGGGGCTGGTCAAAAGCGAGCGCGGCAGCCAGGGCGGCTACCGCCTGACCAAGGCTCCCGCCGAGTACACGGCAGGGGAGATCCTGCGGGCCATTGAGGGCAGTGTGGCTCCCATCCCGTGCCTGGGCAGCGTGACCAACGAGTGCCCCATGTCGGAGCAGTGCTTCACCCTGCCGTTCTGGACCGGACTGGATGAGGTGATCAACCAGTACATCGACAGCGTGACCCTGGAACAGCTGGCCAGCCAGCTGCCCTCGGCCAATGCACCCGCTAAAAAAGAGGGATGCTGCGGCTGCAGCACAAAAAATGAAAAATAATGCTTGACATTCGCGGCTGCATCGGCTATAATAAGCAGGCATTCAGCGAATGATGCATTTAGGGGTATAGCTCAGTTGGTAGAGCAGCGGTCTCCAAAACCGCGTGCCGTGAGTTCGAGACTTACTACCCCTGCCAGAAGCACAGATCCTTCGGGACCTGTGCTTTTTGTTTTTTCGGCAGAGCGCACAAAATTGCACGCTGCTTTTTGTGAAGAAAGCGGGCTGGACATTTTGGCCCGGATACGGTAACATAAAATACAGAATAGAGCGTTACCCGCACGCAGATTGCGGGGCGTCACCCGATCCGAAAAAGAACAGTCCTGTGGTATTTGCCGCAGCACGTTCGTTTGCGGTTTGGGTGTTTTTTATTTTCCGGGGCGGTGCCTGCCGCCCGAACAAAACAGAAAAGGAGAAAGAACAATGAGCGTATTTCGTGACGATTTTCTGTGGGGCGGTGCCTGTGCAGCCAACCAGTTCGAGGGTGCCTGGGACGTAGACGGCAAAGGCCCCAGCGTGCCGGATATGTGCACCAACGGCTCCCACACCACCCCCAAATGGGTGACCACCACCATCCATCCGGACCGGCTGTACCCCAGCCATGAAGCCATTGATTTCTACCACCACTACGAAGAGGACATTGCCCTGTTCGCTGAGATGGGCTTCAAGACCTTCCGCACCTCCATCAACTGGACCCGTATCTTCCCCAACGGCTGGGAGACCGAACCCAACGAGAAGGGCCTGGAGTTCTACGATAAGGTGTTCGACTGCTGCAAGAAGTACGGCATTGAGCCGCTGGTCACCATCAGCCACTACGAGCTGCCCTACGCCCTGGTGGAAAAATACAACGGCTGGGCCAGCCGCGAGCTGATCGACTTTTACATGAACTACTGCAAGGCCATCTTTGCGCGCTACAAGGATAAGGTCAAGTACTGGCTCACCTTCAACGAGATCAACACCGGCACCATGCCCCTGGGCGGCATCCTGAACACCGGCACCATTCAGGGCTACGAAGGTTCCACCGCCGATGTGCCGGACAACGAGCAGGAACGCTTCCAGGCACTGCACAACATGTTCGTGGCCAGCGCCAAGGCCATTGCCTACGCCCACGAGCAGTATCCCCAGTTCCAGATGGGCTGCATGATCTGCTTCATCACCAGCTACCCCATGACCTGTGACCCGGCCGATGTGGTGGCCAATCAGAAGCAGATGCAGATCATGAACTGGTTCTGCTCCGACATGCATGTGCGCGGCGAGTATCCTTATTATATGAAGCGCTTCTTTGCCGAGCACAACATTACCATCCATCAGGAGCCGGAGGACGCTGCGATCCTCAAGAAGGGCACGGTGGATTTCTACACCTTCAGCTACTACATGTCCAACTGCGTGACCACCCACAAGGATGCCGAGGACATCGCCGGCAACATTGCCCTCGGCAAGAAGAACCCCTACCTGAAGGCTTCCGACTGGGGCTGGCAGATCGACCCCATCGGCCTGCGCTACACCCTGAACGAGATCTACGACCGCTACCACCTGCCCATGATGGTGGTGGAGAACGGCCTGGGCGCATACGATGTGAAGGGCGAGGACGGCAAGGTGCACGACAGCTACCGCATCGACTACCTGCGCCAGCACATCGAGCAGATGGCCGAGGCCGTGAAGGACGGTGTGGACCTGATGGGCTACACCCCCTGGGGCTGCATCGACCTGGTGAGCGCTTCCACCGGCGAAATGGCCAAGCGCTATGGCTTCATCTATGTCAATAAGTTTGACGATGGCACCGGCGATCTGAGCCGCGAGCGCAAAGACAGCTTCTACTGGTACAAGAAGGTCATTGCATCCAACGGCGCGGATCTGGCCTGACCGCATTCAAAACCCCTGTACACCCGCTGCACACCCCCGTGCAGCGGGTGTTTTTGCGTTTTTTGCAGTTTTTGCAAAATTCATGCTTGACAAGTCCGTCTTTTTCCGATATAATAAAGCACGTTCCGGCGGTAAGCACCGCGCGAAACTTGAGCGATCATGGCCCGGTAGCTCAGTTGGTTAGAGCACCAGCCTGTCACGCTGGGGGTCGTCGGTTCGAGCCCGATCCGGGTCGCCATTTGCTGCTATAGCTCAGTTGGTAGAGCGCATCCTTGGTAAGGATGAGGTCTCCAGTTCGAATCTGGATAGCAGCTCCAAAGGCAAGCACCTCGAAGCTTTGATGCTTCGGGGTGCTTTTTTGTTTGTCCGCAGCCGGGCCTGTTGCATCCTTCTGATTGGCTACTCTGCCCAAAAATCAGAGGTGGTTTCTTCCAAAACCGCCAATTGATATTTTTGCCAACTCATTATACAATTAACATAACGATTTTGGCAGTTTTGACTGCATAGAGAGTAGTTTGAACGTTTGGAGGTAAAGATTATGGCTCGTTTTACGCTTCCCCGCGATCTGTACCACGGCAAAGGTGCTCTGGAAGCCCTGAAAACCTTTACTGGCAAAAAGGCAATGGTCTGTGTCGGCGGCGGCTCCATGAAGCGCTTCGGCTTTCTGGACCGTGCTGTGGGCTACCTGAAGGAAGCCGGCATGGAAGTGGAACTGTTTGAAGGCATTGAACCCGATCCTTCCGTGGAAACTGTCATGCGCGGCGCAGAAGCCATGCTGAAGTTTGAGCCGGACTGGATCATCGCCATGGGCGGCGGCTCGCCCATTGACGCCGCCAAGGCCATGTGGATCAAGTACGAGTACCCCGACATCACCTTTGAAGAAATGTGCAAGGTGTTCGGCATTCCGCCGCTGCGCCGCAAGGCCCACTTCTGCGCCATTTCTTCTACTTCCGGCACGGCTACCGAGGTGACGGCCTTCTCCATCATCACTGATTATCAGAAGGGCATCAAATATCCCATTGCGGACTTTGAGATCACCCCGGACGTGGCCATCGTGGACCCCGACCTGGCCGAGACCATGCCCAAGAAGTTGGTGGCCCACACCGGCATGGACGCCATGACCCACGCCATTGAGGCCTATGTGTCCACCGCCCACTGCGACTACACCGACCCGCTGGCCATTTTTGCCATCCGCATGATCCAGGGCGACCTGGTGGACAGCTACAACGGCGACATGGCCAAGCGTGATTCCATGCACAATGCCCAGTGCCTGGCCGGTATGGCTTTCTCCAACGCACTGCTGGGCATCGTGCACTCCATGGCCCACAAGACTGGTGCTGCCTTTGCAGATTACGGTGCCCACATCATTCACGGCGCAGCCAACGCCATGTACCTGCCCAAGGTCATCGCCTTCAACGCCAAGGACCCCGAGGCCAAGAAGCGCTACGGCGTCATCGCCGATGAGATGAAGCTGGGCGGCACCACCGATGACGAGAAGGTCAAGCTGCTCATCGACTATCTGCGCGGCATGAACGATGCACTGAACATTCCGCACTGCATCCAGCACTACGGCCCGGACTCCTACCCCGCAGAGCAGGGCTTTGTGCCGGAGAACGTGTTCCTGGAGCGGCTGCCCGAGATCGCCAAGAACGCCATTGCCGATGCCTGCACCGGCTCCAACCCCCGCCAGCCCAGCCAGGAAGAGATGGAAAAGCTGCTCAAGTGCTGCTACTACGACACCGAGGTGGACTTCTGATCCTGCCTGACAGCCTGACTGCATAAGCCTCCCGACCGGCCGCTGTTTTCTCACCCGAGAAACGGCGGCCGGTTTTTTGCTTTTGAGCGGTCTGCTGGGCTGGCGCTTCAGAGGCAGCGATACAAAAAAACACCCCGAAGTCGGAGACTTCAGGGTGTTTAAGCTGGAGCTGCTATCCAGATTCGAACTGGAGACCTCATCCTTACCAAGGATGCGCTCTACCAACTGAGCTATAGCAGCACAATCACAGCTCGATTATATTACCATAGAATCTGCCGTTTGGCAAGAGCTTTTTGCAAAAAAGTTTTGGATTTTGCAAATTTTACAGTCCGTCCCTGCCGCAGGCTGCAAAAAGCCCCCGGGCTGCACGGCTCGGGGGCAAAAGGGCTTATTACAGGTTCAGCGTGATGGCAGAGGCCTTCCAGCGGCCATCCTCCTTCACCATGGTGATGGTGCCGGATACCTGCGCGGCGGCGGTGCTGTCCGTGGCGGTCAGCAGGGCGGCGGAAAAGTCGTAGCTGTTTTCTGCCCCGGCGCGCTTTTTCAGGGTGAGGTCAGCGGGCGTCAGCTGATCGCCGGACTTCCCGGCCAGCGCGGTGATGCGGGTGGGCAGGCGGTTCGCCATGACCTTGTTCAGGCAGTCGGCAGTCATGGCATCGCCCAGCTGTGCCTGAAGAAAAGCGTACAGCCCGTCGGTGTCCGCTGCGGCAAGCCCCGGTTCACTGCCGGAAGCCGAAGCGGCGGCGGTATCCACGGCCTGCTCCACGGCGGAGGAGCAGGAGAGCAGCTGCTGCACCACGAACTCCGCCTGCTTTTTGGCAGGGTCGCTGCGCAGACGGGTCAGGGCGAACACGGCGGCAACAGCCGCGAAGAAAAGGACAAGGCTCAGCGCCTGCTGGCGAAAGCTTTCGGACTTCATGCGCGGCTCCTTTCCGGCAGAGGGTTACTTGCTCTGCTCGCTTTCCAGCTTCTGCTTTTTGGCAATGTAGGCTTCCATCTTCGGCTCGGCCCAGCCTTCCAGGTTGGTCTGCCGCTCCCGGGCAATGCCCAATGCCAGGGCAGGCACATCGTTGGTAATAGTGCTGCCGGCAGCGGTGTAAGCGCCATCGCCCACTTTGACCGGAGCCACCAGGTTGGTGTTGCAGCCAATGAAGCAGTAGTCGCCGATCTGGGTGCGGAACTTATCCTTGCCATCGTAGTTGCAGGTCACGGTGCCGCAGCCGAAGTTGCAGTACTTGCCCACATCGCTGTCGCCGATGTAGGTCAGGTGGCTTACCGTGTTGCCGCGGGCAAAGTTGGAATTCTTGGTCTCAACGTAAGCGCCCAGATGCACGCCGTAGTCGGTAACGGTATTCACACGCACATGGGTAAAGGGACCGATGTTGTTGTGGGGGCCGATGTGGCTGCCGTAGATCTGGCTGGCGTTCACGGTAGTGCCTTCGTCCACGGTGCTGTCCTCGATCAGGGTATTGGGGCCGATGACGCAGCCTGCACCAATGACCGTTTTGCCGCGCAGGATGGTGCCTGCCAGAATGACAGCGCCCGGTGCGATCTGCACATCCGGCGCGATCTGCACAGTGCGGCTGTCAATGGTCACGCCGTTGGCAATGTGCTGCAGCAGGATCTCTTCGCGGGCGGCCTCGGCGGCGTCCAGCTGTGCGCGGGCTGCGGCCCGTGCCTGTTCCGAAATGGTCTGTTCCATGTCAAAAATCCTCCCTTTGGCAAAAACGCCGCGCCCGGCAGCGGGAAATGCTCCCGGAAAAATGTTGCCCGGCAGACGGGCGGTGCGCCGCGTGTGGCATGTTTGCACGGACTAAAAGAAATGGATCAAATTACAGGGATAGAAAGTTGTATCCAACAGAGCAGGAAATTGCGCTCTGAAATAAAAAACCCTCGAACTTTTTCCCATTCTATATTACCGAAAAACTTGGCAAAATTCAAGTGATTTGCATAAAAAATATCAAGCAAATTCGGGATTTTGCATGGTGGAAAGGAATGGATTTTTTGGTATAATAGTTTAGCATTCACAAAATAATGTTCATCGTCTATCGAGACAAGGCAAACGATGAGACGGCGGTGCAGTGAGCAACGCCGTCAAAAATGGGAGGTAAACAACGCATGAGCAAAAAGTATCTGTACTACTTCAGCGAAGGCAATGATGCTTTCGGCGGCGACAAGGTCACCATGAAGAATACCCTGGGTGGCAAGGGCGCCGGTCTGGCTGAGATGACTGCTGCCGGTATGCCGGTTCCGCAGGGCTTCACCATCACCACGGATGCCTGCACCCAGTATTATGCAGACGGCCGTCAGATCAATGACGAGATCACCGCTGACATCTTCGAGCATGTGAAGGGCCTGGAGAAGATCACCGGCAAGACCTTTGGCGACAACGAGAACCCCCTGCTGGTTTCCGTTCGCTCCGGCGCACGCCAGTCCATGCCCGGCATGATGGACACCATCCTGAACCTGGGCCTGAACGATCAGGCTGTTGAGGGCCTGGCCAAAAAGACCAACAACGCCCGCTTTGCATACGACTGCTACCGCCGTTTTGTGCAGATGTTTGCAGACGTTGTCATGATGGTTCCGAAGAGCCTGTTCGAGGTCGAGATCGACAAGATGAAGGAAGCCAAGGGCGTCAAGAATGACGTGGACCTGACTGCCGATGACCTGAAGGAACTGGTTGGCACCTTCAAGAAGATCTATGAGGAGAACGAAGGCAGACCGTTCCCCCAGGACCCCAAGGATCAGCTGATCGAGGCTGTCAAGGCTGTGTTCCGCAGCTGGGACAACCCCCGTGCAAACGTTTATCGTAAGATGAACGAGATCCCCTACGAGTGGGGCACCGCTGTCAACGTGCAGCAGATGGCATTCGGCAACTCCGGCGACCGTTCCGGCACCGGCGTTGCATTCACCCGTGACCCCGCCACCGGCGCTAAGAAGCTGATGGGCGAGTACCTGATCAATGCACAGGGCGAGGACGTCGTCGCAGGCGTGCGCACTCCTTCTCCCATCAGCCACCTGAAGGATCAGATGCCTGAGGTGTACGATCAGTTCGTTGAGATCGCAACCCGTCTGGAGAACTACTTCCGCGATATGCAGGATATGGAGTTCACCATTGAGGACGGCCACCTGTACATGCTGCAGACCCGTAACGGCAAGCGTACCGCTCAGGCCGCTCTGCAGATCGCATGTGACCTGGTGGACGAGGGCATGATCACCGAGCAGGAAGCTGTCCTGCGCGTGGAGCCCAAGCAGCTGGATACCCTGCTGCATCCCCAGTTCGATGCAGCTGCCCTGAAGGCTGCCGAAGTTGTCGGCAAGGGCCTGGCAGCTTCTCCCGGTTCCGCCTGCGGCCAGATCGTCTTTACTGCTGAAGAGGCAGAGGAGATGGTCAAGTCCGGCAAGATGAAGAAGGTTGTCCTGGTTCGTCTGGAGACCAGCCCCGAGGATATCGTGGGTATGCAGGTTTCTCAGGGCATCCTGACCGTCCGCGGCGGCATGACCAGCCACGCAGCCGTTGTGGCTCGTGGTATGGGCACCTGCTGTGTTTCCGGCTGCGGCAACGACAACGAGGTCAAGATTGATGAGGAGGCCAAGACCTTCGAGATCAACGGCCACAAGTTTGTCGAGGGCGACTGGATCTCCATTGATGGTTCCACCGGCAACATCTACGGTGAGCAGGTCGCTACCGTGGCCGCTACCGGCAACAAGAACTTCAACCGCTTCATGGGTTGGGCAGACGCAGCTCGTCAGCTGCTGGTCATGACCAACGCGGATAACCCGCGTGACGCACAGCAGGCCGTTGACCTGGGTGCTGAAGGCATCGGCCTGTGCCGTACCGAGCACATGTTCTTTGCTGAGGACCGCATCAAGGCTGTGCGTGAGATGATCTGCGCACGCACTGTGGAAGAGCGCGAGGCTGCTCTGGCCAAGGTCGAGCCGTTCCAGCAGGGCGACTTCGAGGCTATGTACCGCATCATGGGTGAGCGCCCGATGACCATCCGTTACCTGGATCCGCCGCTGCACGAGTTCCTGCCCACCAAGGACGAGGACATCAAGGAGCTGGCTGCCGACATGGGCATGACCTTCGAGGACCTGAAGAACGTGGTTGCTTCTCTGCACGAGTTCAACCCCATGATGGGTCACCGTGGCTGCCGTCTGGCTGTTACCTACCCTGAGATCGCTGCAATGCAGACCCGCGCTGTGATCAAGGCTGCCCTGAACGTCTCCGCTGAGACCGGCTACATGATCACCCCGCACATCATGATCCCGCTGGTCGGCGAGGTCAAGGAGCTGAAGTTCGTCAAGGACGTTGTCGT
>CAKTGS010000022.1 GCA_934561485.1 uncultured Faecalibacterium sp. | reverse complement strand
CTGTGGACTCCCTTCATCGTGGCGGTCAAGCGCTACGAGCTGGTGCAGGCCGGTGACCGCATTGCCGTGTGCATTTCCGGCGGCAAGGACTCCATGCTGATGGCCAAGCTCATGCAGGAGCTGCAGCGCCACAGTGATGTGCCCTTTGAACTGGTGTTTCTGGTCATGGACCCCGGCTACAATGAGATCAACCGCCAGAAGATCGAGTCCAACGCCGAGCTGCTGCACATTCCCGTGACCATTTTTGAGAGCAACATTTTTGCCGTGGCCAACAATACGGACAAGAACCCCTGCTACCTCTGCGCCCGGATGCGCCGCGGCCACCTGTACAGCAAAGCCAAGGAGCTGGGCTGCAACAAAATTGCGCTGGGCCACCACTTCAACGATGTGATCGAGACCACCGTCATGAGCATGTTCTACGGCTCCCAGCTGCAGGCTATGCCGCCCAAACTGCACAGCACCAGCTTCCCCGGCATGACCCTGATCCGCCCCATGTACTGCATCCACGAAGAGGATATTCTGGCCTGGAAGCGCTACAATGAGCTGGAATTCATCCAGTGCGCCTGCCGCTTTACCGAGAACTGCACCATGTGCGACAACGGCGGCGGCGGTTCCAAGCGGCAGGAGGTCAAAACCCTGCTGCGCCGTCTGAAGCGCGACAATCCCAACATTGAAAACAGCATCTTCCGCAGCATTCACGCCGTGGCGCTGGACACCATGCCCGGCTACAAATCCGAGGGCGTGGAGCACAGCTTCCTGGAGCGGTTCAACGCCATGGAAGCACCGGAGATCCCGGAAACCTGAAAATTTTGTATAAAAGCCGTCTTTTTGCCTGCTGCAGGCCGAAAAGGCGGCTTTTTCTGCGCAAAACGCAAAATTTGAAAATAGAATTACGAGCCGCTGCTGCGCTGAGCACAGCCGTTTTTCTTCCCTTGCGCGGGAATATCCCTGGGTTTTCATAGTTTTTTCCGGCAGTCATATTCTATAACTGTGTCTACCCAAGCTGCAACCCAATACAAAGGGAGGTTTTGCTGTATGAAGCTTTCTGCGCTGCCCTTCCGGCGGCAGACCATCCTCCGCGCCGCGCTGGTTCTGGCGGGAGCCGCCGCCTTTTTTCTGGGGCTTCTGATGCCAGTCCACCCGCAGGCCGTCTGCACCCAAACGGATCTGCCCTCTGCCCCGGACACTGCTGCCCTCTCTCCGGCGGCTTCTGCGCCGCAGCCGGTGCCAGCAGCTCTGCCGGAAAAGTGGGTCTGCCTGACCTTTGATGACGGCCCCAGCAAGACGACCTCCGCTGTGCTCTCGGCCCTGAACGAAGCCGGGGTGCACGGCACCTTTTTTGTAGTGGCCACCGGCTACAACGAGAAATATCTGCCGCTGCTCACACAGGCTGCTGCCGCCGGGCATCAGATCGCCCTGCACTCAGCCTCCCACGAGTACAGCGATATCTACCGCAGCAGCGAGGCCTACTGGAACGACATTGCCCTGCTGAAGGAGCGCATTGCTCCCTATGTGGATGCAGAGAGTATCCGCTACCTGCGCTTTCCGGGCGGCAGCACCAACACGGTGAGCCGCCGCTACGGCGGCAAAGGGCTGATGAAACAACTGAAAGCCGAAGTAGAGCAAAAAGGCTTCCAGTGGGTGGACTGGAACGTCTGCGCCGAGGACGCCGTGGGCGGCCACCCCAGTGCCAACACCATCTGCCGCAATGTGGTGCGGGAGACCGGCGAGCAGACCCATTGCGTGGTGCTGATGCACGATTCCAGCACCACCCGCACCACCGCCGAGGCGCTGCCGGACATCATCCGATGGTACGCTGACAACGGCTACACCTTTTTGACCGTAGCCGAGGCGCTGCCGCTGGGGTAACGCGCCTTACAACCATTTTTCAAAGCAGCGTCCCAGCAGCACCCCGGCAGAGACCAGCACCGCCAGCCAGAGCCAGCCTGCACCGCCGGTGACCACACACCCTGCCGCCAGAATGGCGGCAAAGGTACATACCGGCGGCACAGCAACACGCAGGATGCGCAGCAGCTTCTCCCGCCGGGGCGGCAGTCCGGTGTCCAGCTGCTCGGGATGCACGGCGTTGCAGCAGATCTCATCCCGGTACTTGCCCGGGCTGCGGTAGGCCTTATACGCGATGCCGTCCAGCGAAAACTCCGGGTACATTCCCTCTTTGGTCAGGGCGAACTGCATTCTTTTTTCCTCTGCATAGGCCCGCAATGCCGCTGTAAACTCCTGCGGGGTGTTGATGCTGCCCTGCGGGATGAAGAAGAAGTGCTTTTGATGCTGCACCTGCGCCAGCGTGCAGTAATCCTGCAGCCAGCCGGAGAAGAAACCCTGCTGCGGGGCGGGGCTTTCCATGCGGGTCAGGCAGGCGTCCACATCCAGCGTGTCCGTTTGCGGAGCCTGCCGGGCAAGTTCGGCGCAAAACTGCATGGCGGCTGCCAGCTGCGCCGCCTGCTGTTCCAGCACGGTCTGCTGGGCTTGCAGTGCCTGCTGCAGGGGCTGTTCCCCGCGCAGCACCGCCTTGCTGATGGGCAGCGGCACATCCAGCATCCGCAGCATACGGATGAGCTTGAGGGTGCGGACATCCCCGGCGGTGTAATCGCGGTAGTCATTGCCCTGCCTGCGCGCCGGTGTAAGAAGCCCTTCTTTTTCATAAAAGCGGATGTTCGGGGCGGACACGCCGCTTTGTTCGGAAGCCTGTTTGATGTTCATTTGCTTCACCTCCGCCCTTACATTACACCTTAAAGCCGGTTGAAGGTCAAGGGTTTTGCACGCAAAAAGAGGAGTTCAAGGCAAAAAGCTGCTATTCTGCGCCCTCATCAGTCACCTGCGGTGACAGCCGTTCCCCTCTTTGTCACCTACGGTGACATTTCTCCCCGGCGCGGGGAGAATCTGTCCCGGCCGGGGGAAGCCTTATTGGGAAAGCTGATTTCCACAGCAAAAAGAGCCGCCGCACAAAAAGGTGCAGCGGCTCTGTGAAGAGATGATTTTATTGCGTGTATGCCGCAGGCTGCGGCGCACGCATTTTTTTAGTCCGCAGACTGGCAGAACAGGCTGAAGGTGCGGTATGCCATGTACAGGTCGGTCTTGTGGATGACCTCAAACGGAGAGTGCATGGACAGCACCGGCACGCCGATGTCCAGCACAGGAATGCCGCGGTTGGCCACGTACTTGGCAATGGTGCCGCCGCCGCCCAGGTCCAGGCGGCCCAGCTCACCGATCTGCCATGCCACATTGTTGGCATCCAGCATACGGGTGATGTCGCCCACCAGCTCGGCGTTGGCATCGCTGGCAGAGCTCTTGCCGCGGCTGCCCGTGTACTTGAAGAAGGCCACGCCGCGGCCTGCATAGGTGCCGTTCTGCTTTTCAAAGGCACCGGCCCAGGACGGGTCGTAGGCGGCGGTAACATCTGCGGACAGGCACACGCTGTTCTGGAAGGCAATGATGTCGTCCTGCCCGGCAGCACGGCACAGCAGCTGCATAAAGTGGAACACATACATGCTCTGCATACCGGTCACGCCATCGGAACCGATCTCTTCCTTATCGGTCAGCACGCAGACCGTGGTGTACACCGGGTTCCTGGTCTCGATCTCGGCCACCAGGGCGGGATAAGCGTCCACACGGTCATCGTGGCCGTAGCCACCCACCATGGAGCGGTCAAAGCCCACGTCACGGGCCTTATGGGCAGGCACCACTTCGATCTCCGCGCGGGTGAAGTCGCGCTCGGCGATGCCGTACTTCTCGTGCAGCAGGATCAGGGTGTTCAGCTTGACGGCTTCCTTCACATCCTCGTCCTGCACGGCATCGGAACCGATCAGCACATTCAGTTCCTCGGCCTTGATGCCCTCGCTGAGCTTGCGGTCGTTCTGCTCGGCACCCAGGTGCGGCAGCAGGTCGGTGATGCAGAACACGGGATCGTTCTCCTCCTCACCCACAGAGAAGGACACGCTGGAACCATCGGCACGGGTGAACACACCGTGGATGGCCAGCGGCATGGTGCCCCACTGATACTTGCGGATGCCGCCGTAGTAGTGGGTCTTGAAGTAGCTCAGGTGGTCGGACTCGTACAGCGGGTTCGGGCGCAGGTCCAGGCGGGGGCTGTCGATGTGGGCGATCACCAGGCGGAAGCCCTCTTCGTAGGGTTTCTGACCGATGGTGGCGGCCACAACGGCCTTGTTCTGCTGGATGAAGTAGATTTTTTCGCCGGGAGCGTAGGTCTTTTTCGGCTCAAACTTCTTGTAACCGGTTTCCAGCAGCATCTGCTCACTGGCAGCAGCGGCTTCGCGCTCGGTCTTGGCATGGTCCAGGAAGTGCTTGTAGCCCTCGGCAAAGGCGGCGGCCTTCTCCTTCACATCCGCCTGCTTGTCGGCGGCGTACTCAGGCTTGTAGAGCAGCTGCTCTGCATACTGCTTGGCAGAAAGTTTTTCGCTCATTTTAACATTCTCCTTACTTTATCATTTGCCTGCATAAATGCGTTGATAAGCATCGTAACAGGCGGTGATCTTGTTTACATAGTGGTGCATCTGATTGTACGGAAAGCCCTGCAGGGTCTCGCCATCGGTGGAGTGTTCCTCCATCCGCAGCAGATTGTCCACCGTGCCCCAGCCGCTGTGGTAGGCCGCAGCCGCTGTGGCCACATCCCCTTTGTAGCGCTCCATGCACAGATGCAGATAGTAGCACCCGAACCGGATGCTGGTGTCCGGGTCGTAAAGGTCTGCAAATTCCAGCCCTTCCCCTTCCGCAATCTTACTGCGCAGCCAGAGGAAGGTTTCCTCGGTCATCTGCATCAGGCCCCGGGCATCCACACTGGAGGTGGCCTCCGGGTCAAAGCCGCTCTCGGTGCGGATGAAGGCATCCACCAGCAGCGGGTCCAGGTCGTAGGTCTGCGCCCACTGCTGCACAGCTGCATCATACTTGCGCGGGTATAAAAGCCGTTCTGCCCTGCCCCACAAGTTGGGCACCAGCACAAACAGCAGGGTCAGCGCCATGCCCAGCAGGAACAGCCTGCGGCTGCGCATTTTTTTGCGGCGGCGTGCCTTCTGGGCGCGGGCGGCGCGGCGGATGCGGGCCGCTTCCGGGTCGTACTGCGGCAGGCCGTCCTGTTCTTTTTCAAATTGTTCGCTCAAAGCCGGTCAGACCCACCTCCTTTCTGAAGAAGCGCATCACACAGGCGGACAGCTGCAGTCTGCAGCTGCTCCACCGTAGAATCATTACGCAGGATATAATCGGCCTGCGCTGTCAGGACTGCTTCCGGCGTCTGGGCGTTCAGGCGGCGCGCAGCCATTTCCGGCGCGATGCCGTCCCGCGCCACAATGCGGGCCACGCTGGTTTCAAACGGTGCCGTGACCACGCACAGCCGGTCACATTCGGCCTGGGCCGCCGTGCCCACGATCACCGCACCGTCCAGCACAAACAGCCGGTGCCCGGCTGCCTGAGCGGCCCGTTTTGCGGCCCGGATGCGCCGCACGATCTCCGGATGAGTCAGCCCATCCAGAACTGCCTTGCCTTCCGGTGTGGCAAAAGCCCGATCTGCCAGCAGGCGGCGGTCCAACGTGCCGTCTGCCTTTAAAATATCTGCCCCAAACCGCTCTGCCAGCACCGGCAGCAGCGGCGAACCGGGCTGCAGGATCTCGCGGCTGAGCTGGTCGGCATCGGCCAGCGGCACGCCATGGGCCGCAAACACCGCTGTGACCGTGGATTTGCCGCAGCCGCTGCGGCCTGTGATGCCCAGCGTGATCATAGGTCGATCACCCGGAAGGCGGCGGCACGGATCAGGCGGTTGTACACCGCCATAGACAGGCCGTCCTTCTGGGGGCAGCGGGCATACACCACCGCATCGCCCTGCTCATCCAGCGCCCGCAGGGAACGGAAGATGTGCTTGGCCTGGTCGGCCCCATCGCCCTCGCGGCCATACTCTACGCAGGGCACGCCCAGCTTTTCGCTTTCGCCGGTAAAGCACAGGCAGCTGGGGTTCTGATCCATGTGAGCTTCCACATAGGCCTTGAACTGCTCAAAGCTGCCGTTCAGCAGGGTCACGTCCGCCTTGGGGGCGTAGTGCTTGTATTTCATGCCGGGGCTGCGCACCACAGCACCTTCGGGCAGCTTTTCCAGAATGGCCTTGGATACTTCCACTTCCTCGCCCAGAGCGCGCTCCAGATCTTCCAGCGTGATGTGGCCGGGGCGGAACAGGGTAGGTTTGTCGCCCACCACCGACACCACGGTGCTCTCCACGCCCACATCGCACTCGCCGCCGTCCAGGATCAGGGGCAGGCGGCCGTCCATATCGGTGAACACGTCCTGTGCATTGGTGGGGCTGGGCTTGCCCGACAGGTTGGCGCTGGGGGCCGCAAAGGCGCAGCCGCTCTGTTCAATGACCGCCCGGGCCACCGGATGGCTGGGCATCCGGATGCCCACGGTGTCCAGCCCTGCGCAGCACTCCGCTGCCACCTCCGGGCCGCGGGGCATGATGATGGTGAGGGGCCCAGGGCAGAAGGCCGCCATCAGCAGCTGGGCGCGCTCCGGTACCTCGCTGACAAGGCCGGGCAGCATCTCCGGCCCGGTGACATGTACGATCAGGGGATTGTCCTGCGGGCGGCCCTTGGCCACAAAGATCTTTTTCACGGCCTCGCCGTTGCGGGCATCGGCGGCAATGCCGTATACCGTCTCGGTGGGCAGGGCCACCAGCTCACCCCTGCGCAGCAGGGCGGCAGCCTTTTCAATGCTTTCTGCCCGGTTGGCGGGCAGAACCTCGGTTTTCATTTTCATACGGTTCATCGTTCTTTCTGTCTGTAAAGTATGCTTGCTTGTCAGTTTAATTTCCCAATTTCTGCAGCTTTTCCGCCTGCTCGCGGGTAGCAAGAGCATCAATCACCTCATCCAGGTTGCCGTCCATGATCTTGGCCAGGTTGTGCACGGTCAGGCCGATGCGGTGATCGGTGCAGCGGTCCTGCGGGAAGTTGTAGGTGCGGATCTTTTCGCTGCGGTCGCCGTTGCCTACCTGCCCCTGGCGGCTGGCATTGATGGCATCCTGCTGTTCCTTCTGCTTCCGGGCCAGCAGACGGCTGCGCAGAATCTCCAGCGCTTTGTCCTTGTTCTGGAACTGGCTGCGCTCGTTCTGGCACTCCACCACCATACCGGTGGGAATGTGCGTCACCCGGATGGCACTGGACGTCTTGTTGATGTGCTGGCCGCCTGCGCCGGAGGACCGGAAGGTGTCAATGCGCAGGTCCTTCATGTCCAGCGCAAAGTCCACTTCTTCGGCCTGGGGCATCACCGCCACGGTGGCCGTGGAGGTGTGGATGCGGCCCTGGGTCTCGGTTTCAGGCACACGCTGCACCCGGTGCACACCGCTTTCGTACTTCAGGCGGCTGTAGGCACCATCCCCATCCACAGAGAAAATGGCTTCCTTCACACCTCCCAGTTCGGTCTCGTTCAGGTTGAGCAGTTCCATAGCCCAGCCGCGGCTCTGCACATACATGGTGTACATGCGCAGCAGGCTGTGGGCAAACAGGGCAGCTTCCTCGCCGCCTGCCCCGCCCCGGATCTCTACAATGACGTTCTTGCCCTCGTTTTCATCCTTGGGCAGCAGCATAATTTTGAGATTATTTTCCAGCTTTTCCACTTCTTGACTTTTTTCGCCGATTTCCTGCTGTACCATTTGTTTGAAGTCCGCATCCAGCGGGCCGGGTTCTTCCAGCAGGGCTTTTGCCTGGGCCAGGTGGTCCCGTGCAGTCTGCCAGGCGCGGTAGGCCTGCACCACAGGCTCCGCATCGTGGTATTCCCGCATCAGTCTGCGGAACAGCGCCGGGTCAGCTGCCGTCTGGGGCTGGTTCAGCCGAACGGAAAGCTCTTCAAACCGGCGGCACACGGCCTCCATTTGGGCATACAGATCGGGCATACAGGCAATAGTCTCCTTCCAGCATTTCAGGGATATGTGCGGCACCGGGCACTAGACCGCGCCCGGTTTGACCACCTTTTTGATGTTCTTTTCAATTTTGGCCCGTGGCAGCATTACTTCCCGCCCGCAGCCGGTGCAGCGGATCTTGAAATCCATGCCTACACGCAGCACTTCAAAGCTGGAAGCCCCACAGGGGTGCTTCTTGCGGGTAAGAATGGTATCGCCCACAGCAATGTCCATAACGTTGGTCGCTCCCTTCTGCCTGCCGCTGCGGCAGGCTCTGGCTGCGCGGGCACACAGCAGCTGCTTTCTGCCTGCGCATACAGATATAGTATAATGCAAACGCGCGCAAAATGCAAATATCTGCCACGCCGGATGCATATCGTTGAAGTAAGAACCGGCCGGTGCCTCTTACTGCACCGGCCAGAACCCAAAATCACACAAGAAAGAGGAACAAAACATGATGCAAACGTACCGTACCGAAAGCAATTACCGCTCTGCTGCACGGCTCTCTCCGGCCGAACTGCGCACCGCCATGGCAAACCATGAAATTCTGCAGGCCACCGCCCTTGCCTTTGATACCCAGCGCCAGCTGCGCTTTGAGCTGGGCGGCATCCGGGCCGTGATGCCCTTTGCCCAGTGCGCCGATGGGGCCGAGGCCGGAAATGTGCGGGATATTGCCGTGCTGACCCGGGTGGGCCGTCCCACCTGCTTTTTGATCGAAGCACTGGAAACCGATGCGGACGGTCAGCCTTTTTACCGGCTCTCCCGGGCCGAGGCCCAGCGGCTGTGCAAGGCCAATTATCTGGACACCCTTTCCCCCGGCGACATTCTGCCCTGCACCGTGACCCACATTGAACCGTTTGGTGCCTTCTGTGATGTGGGCTGCGGCATCAGTGCCCTGCTGCCCATCGACTGCCTGTCTGTAAGCCGCATCTCCTCCCCTGCCGACCGGGTCAGCGTGGGGCAGCAGATCCTGTGCGCCATCAAAAACCGGGATATGCAGGGCCGTTTCGTACTGACCATCCGGGAACTGCTGGGCACCTGGGCCGAAAACGCCGCCGGTTTTACCGTGGGTGAAACCGTAGTAGGCATTGTGCGCAGCGTGGAAGAATACGGCACCTTCATTGAGATTGCGCCCAACCTGGCGGGTCTGGCCGAGAGCTGCGCCAACCTGACCCCCGGGCAGGCTGTGAGCGTTTACATCAAGAACATTCTGCCGGAAAAAATGAAGATCAAACTGGTGATCGTAAACCACAACCTGAACCAGCGCCACCGGTTCGACCTGCGATACTTTGTCACTGAAGGGCACCTGGACCGGTGGGTATACTCCACGCCGGAATGCTCCAAGCGGATCGAGACGGATTTTACCGCTGCGGCTTGCAATCCGGTGTAAAACCCTTTATACTATAAGAAACAGGTCGTTTGAAAATGCGGAAATGCAAAGGGGATGGAGTGAACGATGGCCGCCAATGATGCTTTTACCGCCGGTGTACGCCCCGGCGGGCTGACCAGCAGCACCGAGATCCGGCTGCTGCTGTGTTATCTGGTAAAAAATGCCGGACCCATTGCCCGGCAGGAGATCGAGAACGCACTGGTGGGCGAAGAGCTGGTCAACTATTTTGAGATCGGCTCCTGCCTGGACGATATCACCCGCCAGCAGCTGGTCACGGTGAAGGACAATGTGTATGCCATCACCGAAAAAGGCCGCAAGGTGGCACAGGAGCTGGCCTACGATTTGCCCCGCAGCGTGCGGGAGCGCGCCGTGGCCGCCGTGCTGCGCTGCCAGGCCTGGGCACGCAAGGAAGCCAAGTACAGTGCCAGCATCACCGAAAAGCCGGACGGCCACTGCACCATCCGCTGCACGGTAAAAGGGCTGGACCAGGATCTGTTCTGCCTGGATCTGGGAATGCCGGACCGCCTGACCGCTGAACTGGTGAAAAAGCAGTTCATCCTGAAGGGCAACGAGATCTATGAACTGCTCATCAACAAGCTGACCGAGGAAGAAAAGTGACCATTTGAAATGGTCTCCGCTTCGCTCTGGCCATAAATAGCAGAAATTCAATTATTTTATTTGCGGTTTAGAAGCGTCTGCGGACACTTCTAAACCGCTTTTTCACGAGAAGGGCCCAAATTCCAAACTGCATTTTCCCTTACGGCCCTTACCGTGAAAACCAAAAAAGGGACTGTTGCACATCGTTTCAGCCGAAAGTGCAACAGCCCCTTTTGGAATATTAAAATAATTCCGCTGAACATGGCCGGAGTGAAACGGAGGCCATTCTCAATAAAAAATCAAATCAGAATACAGATCAGCCCGGTACAGCCTTCGTTGATCACTTTTTCCAGCGTGCCCTGCAGCTGGGTGCGGGCCTCCTGCGGGATGTGCAGCAGCTTGTTCTGCAGGCCTTCGTTTACCAGCTCGTGCAGGCTTTTGCCAAAAATGTTGGACTGCCACAGCTTGACCGGGTCATCCGCAAAGTCTGCCAGCAGGCTGCGCACCAGTTCCTCGCTCTGTTTTTCGGTGCCCACAATGGGGCTGAGTTCCGTGTGGATGGTGGCTTTCATTATATGAATGGAGGGAGCGCAGGCTTCCAGCCGGACGCCGTAGCGTCCGCCCTGCTGCACGATCTCCGGCTGTTCCAGCTGCAGCTCTTCTATGGTTGGCATAACAATGCCATAGCCAGTGGCTTCCACCTGTTCCAGAGCGCTGCGCACCTTCTCGTAGGCCCGCTTGGCCTGGGCCAGCTCCATGATGCAGGGCATCAGCCCGGCTTCGTCTCCGATCTCCAATCCGGTCTGCTCGCTGAGCACCTTGTAAAAAATGTCCGGCCGCAGCTCCACGGCAATGCGCACGCTGCCGTTTGCAAGGTCCATGCCGCTTACTGCCGACTGCTGCACCGCCTCGCAGTCCGGCAGAACTTCAGTGCTGCCGGCCGGGATATCCTTCATGCGGGCTACCTTCTCAGCCAGCTGCATGGCGGCTGCATACACCTGGGCCTGCAGCCAGTGGCCGGTTTCCAGCCGATTCACCCAGCCAGGCAGGGCAAAATCCAGTTCCTGCACCGGGAACTCGTACAGCACCTGCCGCAGGATATCCCCCAGCGCGGCAGCGTCCAGATCCACACAGCTCACCGGCAGCACCGTGTGGGCGTAGTCCCGCGCCATGCCTTCAGCCAGCTGCCGGGTCTCCGGGGCATCCGGGTGGATGCTGTTGAGCAGAATCACATAAGGCTTGCCCAGGGCGTCCAGTTCTTCCACAATGCGCCGCTCGGTTTTTGCGTAGCCCGCCCGGGGAATGTCGCTTACGGTACCGTCCGTTGTAACGACAATGCCAATGGTGGAGTGCTCCCGGATCACCTTGCGGGTTCCGGTTTCGGCAGCCAGATCAAAGGGCACTTCTTCTTCAAACCAGGGGCTTTTGACCATGCGGGGCTTTTCGTCCTCCTCGTGGCCCATTGCCCCCTCCACCATGTATCCCACACAGTCGATCAGCCGCACCCGGCATTCTCCGCCGCCTTCCAGCTGCAGGGGCACCGCCTTTTCCGGAATGAACTTCGGCTCGGTGGTCATAATGGTGCGCCCCGCCGCCGACTGGGGCAGCTCATCCCGGGCACGCACCCGGGCATCGGCGGCGTCCATCACCGGCAGCACCAGCTGCTCCATAAATCGTTTGATAAAGGTGGATTTTCCGCTGCGCACCGGGCCGACCACCCCAATGTAAATGTCTCCACCGGTGCGTGCGCCGATCTCGCGGCAGATGCTGCTTTGCTGTTGTTTGTCCAAACTTGCTCTCCCCTTCCTGTTGCGCTGCGCACCGGTCTGCGCCGGTTCGCTCGTTGTATCGTATGATTCGGAAAGGGCTGCTATGACAAAAAGGCTCCCATGCCAGCAGCACAGGAGCCTTGCAGATCTGTTTTACAATTACGGGGTCAGGCGGTTGGGGCCGCGGAACAGGAACTCCGCGTCCTTGATGCTCAGGCCGCAGAGCAGCATGGTCAGGCGGTCGATGCCCAGACCAAAGCCGCCGTGGGGCGGGCAGCCGTACTGGAAGAACTCCAGATAGAACTTGACGTCCTCGGCCAGACCCTTTTCCTCGGCCTGCTTCTTCAGCACCTCATAGCGGTGCTCACGCTGGGCACCGGTGGTGATCTCCACGCCGCGCCAGATCAGGTCGTAGCCCTGGGGCACGCCGTTCTCATCGCGCATGTGGTAGAACGCACGCTTCTCGGCAGAGTAATCGGTGATGAACAGGAACTCGTGGCCGTAGTGCTTCTTCACCCACTCGTAGCTCAGGCGCTCGGCCTCGGTGGTCAGGTCGCCCTTCTCACTCTCATCCACGGTGTAACCGAACTCTTCTTCCAGACCCTTGTACAGGTCAGCCAGCTTGACCACGGGGAACGGCGTGGTGGGAACGATGACTTCCTGGCCGAACAGTTCCTTGATCTGATCGCCATAGTTGTCCTTGACGGCCTGCAGACCAGCGGTGAGCAGTTCTTCTTCCATCTTCATCACGTCCTTGAAGGAAGTGATGTAGCTGAACTCCAGGTCAAAACCGGAGAACTCGGTGGAGTGCTTGTTGGTGTAGCTCTTCTCGGCGCGGAACACGGGGCCGGTCTCGAAGATGCGCTCAAAACCGGCAGCCATGGCCATCTGCTTGTAGAACTGCGGGCTCTGGGCCAGATAGGCATTGCGGTCAAAGTAATCCACCTTGAACACCTCGGAGCCGCTCTCGCTGGCTGCAGCGATCAGCTTGGGGGTGTGGATCTCGATGAAGCTGCGGTCCAGCAGGAACTTGCGCATGGCGTTGACAAAGCAGCTCTGAGCCTTGAACATCAGCTGGTTCTCATCGGTGCGCAGGTCGATCCAGCGGTAATCAATGCGCTGGTCGATGCTGGAGCGCTCCACCGCCTTCTTTTTCTTTGTGGCTGCGATCTCTTTGCGGACGATGGGCAGCGGGTCGGCGATGCTCTCGATCTCGATGGACTCGGGGATCATCTCCACGCCGCCCATCTTGACGTAATCGTTCTCCATCACCTTGCCGGTAACCGTGATAACGGAATCCGGGGTGAGCTTGTCGATGGTCTCCACCAGCTCAGGGTGGTCTGCCTTTTCCACCGTGATCTGCAGCTTACCGGTAATATCCTTCAGCACGATGAAGGCCATGTACTTGCTGTTGCGCAGGTTCTCGATAAAGCCCTGCACCTTGACCGTGCCGCCGATGGCCTTCTGGGCCTCGTTGATATAGGTGCGTTCCATGTAGGAATCCTCCTTTAACATCTTGTGTACTGTTTTATTATACGCTTTTCAGGGGATAAATCAAGAGAAATGCCGATTTCAGCGCGGAAATCAACTTTTGCAGCTTGACCCAGAGCGAAAGCCTTCACCCCTTGGGGGGAAGGTGGCGTGTAGCGCCGGATGAGGGGTATTTAGGGCAAAATGCTGCTGTCCTGCGCCCTCATCAGTCACCTGCGGTGACATTTCTCCCCGGCGCGGGGAGAATCTGTCCCTTCCGGGGGAAGCCTTCATTCGGAAAATTGATTTCCATACGATTTCAGCCGCTCTACGCTATGCTTTACACAAAAATGCGGCTGCGGGCAGACCGCAGTCCACTCGGAGCCGCCTGATTTTCAACACATTCCCGGTTGTCTTCTGTCATGCGCCGCAGCACATATCATTCTAGCACAGCCGGAGCATCCTTGCGCCAGCACATCATTTTGCGCAGCAAACCTCATTTTTCATCGTGCAGAGTGCCGGTGCCGCCCTCCACCACGCCGTCATGCTTGAGCACCGCAGCAATGGTGCCAAAAAAGCACGTTACATCCAGCCCAAAGCTCAGATGCTCCACATACCAGCCATCCAGCTTGGCCTTTTCAGAAATTTCCAGCTCATCGCGGCCATGGATCTGTGCCCAGCCGGTCAGGCCCGGGCGCACATCGTTGGCACCATATTTGTCACGCTCGGCCAGCAGATCGTACTGGTTCCACAGCGCCGGGCGCGGGCCGATGACCGCCATATCGCCCACAAAGATGTTCCACATCTGAGGCAGTTCGTCCAGGCTGGTCTTGCGCAGGAAATGCCCCATGCGGGTGATATACTGGTCCGGGTCGTGGAGCAGATGGGTGGGCATATCGTGGGGCGTGTCGATGCGCATGGTGCGGAACTTCAAAATGTAGAAGTGCTTTTTGTGGATTCCCACCCGCTTCTGTTTGAAGAACACCGGGCCGGGCGAGTCCAGTTTGATGGCAATGGCCAGGATCAGGAACAGCCACGACAGGCACACCATGCCGCACAGCGACAGCACCACGGCCAGCAGGCGCTTGATTCCCTTGCGATACACAAACGATCCCTCCGATCATAGTTTTACGAGATACTGTTTCAGTATAACAGCATGGGCCGGATTTTTCAATTCGATTCTCCCGTTTGCGCCGGTATTTTTACAATTTGTACCCCCGGATGCCGGTTTTGTGGTAAAAAAGCGCCGGTTTTGTCTCTTGTTTTGCGGGATGGTTGGACGTAAGATAAAGAAAAAAGGAGGTTTCCTATGATCCAGCGTTTTCGTTTTGGCGCTCCCCTGCCCACCGGCAGCGTGGTGCAGCAGATCCCCACAGCCGCCGGAGAAGTGCCCTTTTTCACCGCAGACAAGGACGGCAGCTGGCGGCACACCCTGGCAGAGGACGCCATTGTATACGGCCTTGGCGAGATGCCCCGCGGCATCAACAAACGCGGCTGGCATTACATTGCCAACAACACCGATGAATCCCATCACGGAGAGGACAAACTTTCCTATTACGGTGCGCACAATTTCCTGCTGGTGGACGAGGGCCTGGGCCAGCGCTGCTTTGGTGTGTTTGTGGATTTCCCAGGAAAAGTATATTACGACATCGGCTACACCGAATACAGCACCCTGCGGTTCCGCACCGAAGAACCGGACTGCGACCTGTACATCCTGACCGGTGAGAACCCCAACGACATCTGCCGCCAGTTCCGGCAGCTCATCGGGCGCAGCTACATCCCGCCCAAATGGGCCTTTGGCCTGGCTCAGAGCCGCTGGGGCTACAAGACCGCCGATGATGTGCGGGAAGTAGTCCGCCAATACCGTGAAAACGACATGCCGCTGGATATGGTGGTGCTGGACATTGATTATATGCAGGGCTACGCTGATTTTACGGTAAACAAAGAGCGCTTTCCCGATCTTGCCGCCCTTGCCGCCGAGATGAAGGCACAGGGCATCCGGCTGGTGCCGATCATTGATGCCGGTGTGCGCATTGACCCGAACGACCCCACCTGCACCGAAGGGCTGGAAAAAGGATATTTCTGCACCAAAGCAGACGGCACGCCCTTTGTGGCAGCCGTCTGGCCCGGCAAAGCTTACTTTGCGGACTTCCTGCGCCCGGAAGTGCGGGAATGGTTCGGCCATAAGTATAAGGTGCTGACCGACTGCGGCATTGAGGGCTTCTGGAACGACATGAACGAGCCTGCTCTGTTCTACTCTCCGGACCGGCTCAAGGCCTTTGTGGACAACATGGCACAGCTGAGCCGGAAGGACAACATCGAACAGGAGGAGTTCTTTGGCAAAGTGGTGGGCGGCGTCATGGGCCTGATGAACAGCCCTGAGGACTACGCCAGCTTCTACCATGACGTAAACGGGCAGCGGGTGCGTCACGACAGGGTGCACAACCTGTACGGCGGCAATATGACACGTGCGGCAGGCGAGGCTTTCCGCGATCTGCGGCCCGGCAGGCGCACCCTGCTGTACAGCCGTTCCAGTTACATTGGCAGCCACCGCTACGGCGGCATCTGGCTGGGCGACAACGCTTCCACCTGGGCACAGCTGCTGGCCAACATCCAGATGATGCCCAATGTGCAGATGTGCGGCTTTTTGTACAGCGGTGCAGACCTGTGCGGCTTCAGCGGCGATGCCACACCGGACCTGGCCCTGCGCTGGCTGGAATTCGGCCTGTTCACCCCGCTGATGCGCAACCATTCTACGGCAGGCACGCGCAGCCAGGAATACTACTGCTTCGCCGACCAGTTGCCCGCCCTGCGGAACATGATCCGCCTGCGCTATGCCCTGCTGCCCTACCTGTACAGCGAGTTCATGAAAGCAGCTCTGGAAAACACCGGCTACTTCCGCCCGCTGGGCTTTGACTTCCCGCAGGATGCCGATGCCCGCGCCGTGCAGAATCAGCTGCTGCTGGGCGATGGCGTGATGATCGCCCCCATCTACACTCAGAACAGCACCGGACGCCACGTCTACCTGCCCGAAGCCATGAAGCTCTACCGCCTGCGCAGCGTGGCGGACTACGACACCGAACTTCTGCCCGCCGGGCACCACTACATCCGCTGCGCACTGAACGAGGTGCTGCTGTTTATCCGTCCGGGTCATGCCGTGCCGGTGGCAAAACCTGCCGCCTGCACCGCACAGCTGGACGAAGCAGACCTTACCCTATGGAGCTGCCCGGGCGCAGACGGCCGCGCCTGCTGCCGCATGTACTCCGATGACGGCGAAACGCAGGATTTTTCTGTGCCGGAACACTGGAAAACGTTAAAAGCCGAATAACATTTTTCTGCAGAGACAGAATTTGCTGCCCTTTTTGCGGCATCGCTGAAGATTTTTTTAGTTTTTAGCGATGCCGCTTGTTTTTTTGTGCAGAGCGCGTTATAATATGCATTCGGCTTTATCTTTCCAAAAAAGTTTCTTTTTCTCACGACAAATCTTTGCACAAGACCAAAAGGAGGTTCATTCTTCATGGCACAAACCAGCCGTTCCGCAGACCTGACCAGCGGGCCGATGCTCCAAAAGATCATTCTGTTTTCGCTGCCGCTGGCAGCTTCCAGCATTCTGCAGCTGCTGTTCAACGCCGCCGATGTGGTGGTGGTGGGCCGCTTTGCGGGCAGCACCGCTCTGGCTGCCGTTGGCTCCAACGGTTCCCTGATCAACCTGCTGGTCAACCTGTTCGTGGGCCTTTCGCTGGGTGCCAACGTGGTGGCAGCTCGCTGCTTTGGTGCCAAGGATGAGCGCGGCGTGCAGAACACTGTGCAAACGGCGGTCACGCTTGGCCTTGTCAGCGGCATTCTGCTGGCTGTCGTGGGCTTTTTTGCCGCCCGCGGCCTGCTGGAATTGATGAGCTGCCCGGAGGATGTGATCGACCTTTCGTCCCTGTACCTGAAAATCTACTTCATCGGAATGCCCATGAACATGCTGTACAACTTCAGCAGTGCGCTGCTGCGCGCTGTGGGCGACACCAAACGCCCGCTGTACTGTCTGGCTGCTGCCGGTGTGATCAATGTGGTGCTGAACCTGGTGTTCGTCATCGGTTTTTCCATGAGCGTGGCCGGTGTGGCACTGGCCACCATCATCAGTGAAACGGTCTCGGCCTGCATGGTGCTGGCCATGCTGGTGCAGGAGCAGGGCGCATTGCACCTGGACCTGCGCAAACTGGGCTTTCACGCCGGTGCGCTGAAGCAGATTCTGCTCATCGGCCTGCCTGCCGGGCTGCAGAGCACCGTGTTCAGCCTTTCCAATGTGGTCATTCAGTCCGCCATCAATTCCTTTGGTTCCACCGTGGTGGCAGGAAGTTCCGCCTCGGCCAATGTGGAAGGCTTTGTCTACACCGGCATGAACGCCTTTGCCCAGGCTGCCGTGACCTTTACCAGCCAGAACATCGGTGCCCGCAAGTATGAGAACCTGGACCGCGTAATGCTCAACTGCCTGCTGTGCGCCATCTGCACCGGCATTCTGCTGGGCGGCGGTGCCGCACTGACCGGAAGCACCCTGCTGCACTTCTACTCTTCGGACGCCGCCGTGGTGGCCGCCGGGCTGGAGCGCCTGCGCATCATCTGCGGCACCTACCTGCTGTGCGGCATCATGGATGTGCTGGCCAGCAGCCTGCGCGGGCTGGGCTACAGCGTGCTGCCCATGATTGTGAGCCTGGTGGGCAGCTGCCTGCTGCGCCTGGTATGGATCGCCACCATCTTCCAGCTGAACCGTACCCCCTTCATGCTGTACATCAGCTACCCCATCAGCTGGATCCTGACCGCACTGGTGCACCTGATCTGCCTGCTGGTGGTGCGCAGCAAGCTGCGTGCCCGCAGCAGAGTCGCACAGGCCGCCTGAGTTTCCGCATAACGCAAAAAGAGCAAAATGCCCCGGGCACTGCAGTTTTTTGGCAGTACCCGGGGCATTGCTTTATACCGTTTTTGTCTTATGCCGGAGATAGTACCCAATGCCGATGGCATCCGCCAGTGCCCAGCCAATGGGCACGCTGAGCCAGATGCCGGTCACGCCCAGAGCTGTGGCCGACAGCAGATAGGCCAGCGCCACACGGGTGCCCAGCGAAGCAATGGTAAGAATGACCGACATCTGCGGCTGGTTGACGGCACGGTAGTAGCCGTACAGCAAAAACAGGATGCCGATGCCAATGTAACATGCACCTTCAATGCGCAGATAGTGCACACCGGCGGCAATGATCTCCGTATGAGCCGGGTCGATGAAAATGCCCATGAGCGGAGCCGCAAAGGCACACACCAGCACACTGATGAGGATGCAGAACACCGCACTGCACAGCCCTGCGCTGCGAATGCCCTTTTTGATGCGGTCCGCCCGGCCTGCGCCGTAATTCTGGGCCACATAGGTGGAGAAGGCATTGCCGAAGTCCTGCACCGGCATGTAGGCAAAGGAGTCGATCTTGACCGCCGCCGCGAAGGCCGCCATGATCACAGTGCCAAAGCTGTTGACCAGGCCCTGCACCATCAGGATGCCAAAATTCATAATGGACTGCTGCACGCTGGTCATCACCGAAAGGTTCAGGATGTTGGCCAGGTTCTGTTTATCCCAGCGGCAGTCCTCCTTTTGGGGGCACAGCTGCGGAAATTTGCGGAGTGTATACACCCCGAGGCCAATGCCGGATACAAACTGGGAAAAAGTTGTAGCCGCCGCCGCGCCCCGCACGCCCCAGTGCAGCACCAGCACGCATACCAGGTCCAGGATCACATTGAGCACCGCCGACACGGCCAGAAACAGCAGCGGCACCACCGAATTGCCGATGGCACGCAGCAGGTTGGCAAAATAGTTGTACAAAAAGGTGGCCGTAATGCCCAGAAAAATAATGACGAGGTATTCCTTCATCAGGGGGATGATCTCTTCCGGCACCCGCAGCACCCACAGGATGCCGTTCAGCCCCAGATACACCAGCACATTGAGCACCATTGCAATGCCCGCAATGAGGGCAAAGGACTGGAATACACTCTGGCGCATCCGGGCTTCTTCCCCGCTGCCGTACTGCATGGAAATGGCTGCGCCGCTGCCCATGCACAACCCCAGCAGAATGGAGGTCAGAAAGGTCATGAGGGTATAGGACGAGCCAACTGCTGCCAGAGCATCCGCACCGAGAAAACGCCCCACCACCCAGGTGTCGGCGATGTTGTACATCTGCTGCAAAAGGTTGCCGAACATCAGCGGCAGGGCAAACAGCAAAATGCCCTGGGTGATCGGCCCCTGTGTTAAACTGCGCTGCATTGTTTTTTGCGATTCTCCTTTTTCTTACTTGTTTTTATGATAGCAGCTTCGGCAGGCCAGCGGAGAGCGTTCCCCGCCGTCCCGCTGTGGTAACTGCATCTGACCGGGCCGCAGGCCCTCATGCATCTTCCACAAATTTCTGCCGGTACTCCTTCGGGGTACAGTGTTTGATCTCGCGGAAGGACTTGATAAAGTAACTGCCATCGGCAAAGCCGCATTCGGCCCCGATCTCGCCGGTTTTGAGCCGGGTGGAGCACAACAGCCCGGCGGCCTTTTCCACCCGATACTGCTTGACATACTGGATGGGGGTGATGCCCAGCAGCTGGCGGAACAACCGCAGGCAGGCGCTCTCGCTGAGGGACACGCAGGCGGCAATGCGCTCCACGGACAGTTCCTCGGCGTAATGCTCCTCCACAAAGCGCAGCATCTGCTTCATGCGTTTGGCTGCGATCTGCTCCTGCTGCGAAACCTTTACCCGGCCATCCCCGCACTGCGTGCTCAGCAGCCAGAGCGCGGAGGAAAGCTGATACCGCACCCGGTTCTCGTAGTCGGGCGGCTCGTCCGCCACCGCCTGCCATGCATCCTGCAGGCAGCCCAGCACCTGCCGCTGCCAGGGTACCCCCGCATCCAGCAGAAAACACACTGGTGCGCCGGGCTGTAGCAGCGGGCGGATGCTTTTCTGCCAGAAGATCGTGTCCCGTCCACCCACCAGCCGGGGCTGAAACACCCCGGAGTGGAGCAGGGCTTCTCCCTGTTCGACCTGCTCCACTGCATGAAGGACCCCGGAATTGAGGAAGATTCCCTGCCCTGTCTGCAAAACCTGTCGGGTCTTGTTCACATCCACAGTCAGGGGGCCTTTGACCGCCAGAATATACTCAAATTCTTCGTGCCAGTGCCAGGCCACCGAGTAGCTTTTCAGGTTTTCGGCATAGCAGGCAATGGGAAACAGTGCACTGCCGTGCTGCACCCGCTCCCGCCCTTCGGCATCCGCCACGATCTCCTGCGCGCAGGAAAGCCCCTGTCCGCTGCCAACAGCAGACGGGCAGCTGGTTTGAAACGCCATGGAGCCGCCTCCTTTCCACAAAACGATTTGCGCTTCCACAAAGACGGTTTTGTTGTATAAAACAGGTGTTTTTATTCTATCATCCGTGTGGATTTCGTGATATTATCATATCAGAAGTCAACGGCTCCAGTATAACACCACCATGAGAGGAAAACAACCTATGACGCAGCTTTTGCTCCCGATCATCTATCTGGCCTTTATCAGCCTGGGCCTGCCGGACTCCCTGCTGGGGTCGGCATGGCCCACCATGTACCCAGTGCTGGGGGTGCCGGTATCCTTTGCCGGCATTCTTTCCATGATTATTTCCCTCGGCACCATTGTTTCCAGTCTGCAGAGCGACCGCCTGACCCGGCTGCTGGGTGCCGGAAAAGTGACTGCCGTCAGCGTGGGCATGACCGCCGCCGCTCTGTTCGGCTTCTCTGTTTCCAGCCGGTTCTGGATGCTCTGCCTGTGGGCCATTCCCTACGGCCTGGGGGCCGGCAGCGTGGATGCTGCCCTGAACAACTACGTTGCTCTTCATTATAAAAGCCGCCACATGAGCTGGCTGCACTGTATGTGGGGCGTTGGCACCACCGCAGGCCCCATGGTAATGGGAGCGGCGCTTTCCGGCGGCATGGGCTGGAACCGCGGTTACCGGTACATTGCCCTGTTCCAGATCGTGCTCACAGCTGTGCTGGTGTTCAGCCTGCCGCTGTGGCAGAGCCGTCCGAGCGAAACTTCTGCCGACACCGAAGCCCAGGCCCTGAGCCTGCGGCAGGTGTCTGCCCTGCCCGGTGCGAAAGAAGTGATGCTCTGCTTCTTCTGCTACTGCGCACTGGAAACCACTGCCGGACTTTGGGCCAGCAGCTACCTGACACTGGTCAAAGGTGTTTCTGCCCAGACGGCCGCCAGTTTTGCCAGCCTGTTCTACATTGGCATCACGGTGGGGCGGGGTGCCTGCGGCTTTCTTACCTTGAAGCTCAACGACACCCGGATGATCCGTCTGGGCCAGGGCATCCTGGCTGTGGGCGTTGCAGCGCTGCTGCTGCCCGGCCCGCAGGCGCTGTCCCTTGCCGGGCTGGTTCTGGTGGGGTTGGGCTGCGCGCCCATCTACCCCAGCATCATCCACTCTACGCCGGATCACTTCGGTGCCGACAAATCGCAGGCCGTCATTGGCATCCAGATGGCCAGCGCCTACGTGGGCAACCTGATCATGCCGCCGCTGTTCGGCCTGCTGGCCAACAACATCACGCCGGCCCTGTTTCCCTTCTACCTGTCGATCATGCTGGTGCTCATGGCAGTCATGCACGAGCAGCTGGTGCGGAAAACAAGCCGCATATAACCTTGCCATTTTCTATTTCGTATACAGCAGCAGGCTCCCCGCCCGGACCATCTCCCCCAGGCAGGGAGCCTGCTGTTTTGCCGTTACAGGATGCACCGGCTGATGGCATTGGCCACGGCAAACAGATCATCCTGCCCGATAAAGCCAAACTTGGCTTCGTGGCTGTCTGCAAAGCAGACCGTCAGCTGGGAGGCCTGCATCGGGTCGCCGAAGCCTGCCGTCTGAATGCCGAAGTGCAGCACCTTGCGGTACGGCATCACAAAGATCTCCTGCCGGGTGCCGGTAACCCCCTGCATATCCACCATAATGATGCGGTGAGTGGTAAAGATCACCTGATCCCGCACCGTTTTATAGGCCCCCACCACCTGCTCGCCGTCCAGCATGAGCTTCTGGGCCGTTTTGCAGATGTCCTTTTCCGCAATGCGGATCAGATTCTGCATAGGCTTGTCCCGAAATTCCATGGAGCACTCCCCTTTCGTTGTTGATACAGGCTCATTGTAGCATGGCACGGCGGGTTTTACAAGCCTTGTACTCTCGCCTTTTGCCGCAAACTGTGCTATACTAGCGCACAGAAGATTTACAACCGTGAAACGAGGTTTGACCCATGGAGATCATCATTCATCAGGCGATCCTGCATGTGCTGGACACCACGCTGGACACCCCGGTGCTCAGCGGCTGCGGCATGGAGCTGACTGCAGAAAAAACCGCCTACCTGCAAAACCACATCGAAAAACTTCTGGCCAGCGATGAGATCCGCCAGTGCCGCCCGCTGCCGGACTCCGCCTTTAAAAATGAACTGGAACACAACAAGGACTTTGTGGATCTTTCCTGCCGCATTGCGGGGGTGCTGTTTGACTACATGCACGCCCACACCACCATTCCCGGGGCCGACCTGGCTGTAGTGGACTTCACCCGGGACGGCGAACCGTGGCTGGGCATTCTGAAGCTGAACTACAAAAACGGCTACACCCACTACACTGAGACGGTGGAGGGTGCCCCGGTCAACTCCATTATTCAGCAGCGGGCCTGCCTGCCCACCCAGAGCGGCCGTGTGGAAGAGGGTGCCCTGATCAACCTGACCGACTATTCCATGCGCCTGCTGGAAAAGAAATTTGACATTGACGGCCACAAGGAGTTTTACCTTTCCACCGTAGTGTTCCAGTACGCCACTGCCCAGCCGGAAAAGAAAAAGCTGCAGGCCATTCAGGAGGCCGCCGTGCAGGCCGTGCAGGAAAACTACCTGGAAGAGCCGCATGTGGAAGCCCAGGTTGCCATGATGATCGCCAGCCAGGCCGCCGACAACGACAACCAGGTGTCCATTGAGCAGGTGCGCCGCCAGCTGGAAGAGGACTATCCCCTGGCTGCGGTGCCTTTTGACGACTACGTGGAAAAAAGCGATGTGCTGGACCGCGCCGAGCAGCCGGTGACCGTGACCCCCGCCCGCATCCGCCGCATGGAAAGCCGTAGCATCCACACTGCCAACGGCATTGAGGTGAAGATTCCCACCGAACTGCTGAACGCGGAATCGGAAGTGGAGTTCCTGCACGATGCAGACGGCAGCATTTCGCTGCTGATCAAAAATGTAATCTTATGAGTTGCAGGCAGCCGATCGGCCGGTAGTTTTTTCTACGGACACGAAGTGAGCCAATCCCATTGCCCGCCCTATTGCCTTCGGCAGCAGGGTCCCACCCTGCCGGACGGTCCTCAGAAAGTCTCCCGGCCTGCCAGGTTTGCTGTGCACTTTTCCCGTTTTCTGGCATTTTCCTCTTGCCAAATGCAGTTCTTTGTGTTATATCATTGTTGTATGCATCGTTACATTTTACACACGATGGAGGAAAATCATTTATGGAACTGGCAATGATCACCGCACAGCAGGTGGCGGTGCTGTTTCTACTCATCAGCACCGGCGCACTGGCCGTAAAAACCGGGGTACTGAAGCCAACGGACAAGCAAGCGCTTTCCAATCTGCTGGTCTACATCGTGGTGCCCGCCATGATCATAAACTCTTACCGCATGAAGTTCAGCATGGAGATCCTGCACAACCTGCTGGCTGCCTTTGGCATGAGCATCCTTGCCATTCTGATCGGCACAACAATCACGCTGGCTTTTACGGCTCGCCGTAAAAGCAGCCGCCTGCCCATTTTCCGGTTTGCCTGCATCTTTTCCAACGCTGCCTACATGGGCTTTCCCCTCATTTCGGCCCTGTTCGGCTCCGAGGGCCTACTGTACGCCAGCGCCTATGTAACCGTGTTCAACATTCTGCTGTGGACCATGGGCTATGCCTTTGTCAGCGGCAGTTCCCACCCGAAAAAGGTGCTGCACAGCCTGCTGCGCACACCGGTGCTGTACGCCATGGTCATTGGGCTGGCGGTTTACCTGCTGCAGATCCCCATCCCGAACATTGTTGCCCAACCGCTGGAACTGCTGGCCGGCATCAACACACCGCTGTCTATGCTCATCACCGGAATGCTGATCGCAGCCGGAGACCTGCGCAGCATCGTGTGCAGCGGCCCTATCTGGAAGCTTGCCGCCGTGCGGATGCTGCTGATCCCGGCCGTGTGCCTGGCAGTGTTCGGCCTGCTGGGTTTCCATGGTACCGCCACGCAGGTGGTGGTGCTGCTGGAATGCTGCCCGGCCGCTGCCATCACCTCGGTGTTTGCGGTGCAGTTCGGCCATGACGAACGCTATGCCGCCGGCAGCGTGGTGCTGACCACCCTGCTCAGCATCATCACTCTGCCGCTGTGCGCACTGGTGATCACCATGGTGATGTAAGATAGAATTGCAAAGGGGCTGCTGCACGTTCGGCTAAAACGATGTGCAACAGCCCCTTTACTTTTTTACCGAAAAAATGGCAGCAAAAAAGCCATCGTCTTTGCATTTCTGCATCAACGATGGCTTCGTGTTGGAGCGGCCGACGAGGCTCGAACTCGCTACCTCCACCTTGGCAAGGTGGCGCTCTACCAGATGAGCTACGGCCGCATATACGACACATTGCTGTGCCGATTTAAAGTGCCTCCGATCGGAATCGAACCAATGACACGGGGATTTTCAGTCCCCTGCTCTACCGACTGAGCTACAGAGG
>CAKTGS010000021.1 GCA_934561485.1 uncultured Faecalibacterium sp. | reverse complement strand
AATTCGCCGTTCCTTTGGTGAAACGGCGAATAAAATCTTATATTATTTTTATTGTCTACTTGACGGAGTGCACCTCACGGCTCTTTTTTGCTTATTACAGATCATTACAGACGTTCCACCATGGCTGCCACGATTTTGGTGGCGGTGGCCACGTACTCGGCAATGCTGAACTTCTTTACCACCAGCACTTCGTGGCCGTCCTCATCGGCGTTGTCACTCATGGCGCGCAGGATAACGCAGGGTACGCCGTTCTTGGCGGCGATCTGGCTCACGGCAGCGCCTTCCATCTCCACGCAGTCCGGGGCGCACTTGGCCTCGATGGCGGCCTTGGTCTCGCGGTCGCCCACAAACAGGTCGCCGGTGGCGATCTTGCCCACCAGTGCCTTCACACCGGCTTCGGCGCAGGCCTTCTCAGCGGCGGCGATCAGCTCCGCATCGCCGGTGTATTCCTTCAGGAACGGCGGGTTCTGGCAGATCATGTCCAGCTGGGCATCGTGGTACAGCACTGTTTTGCCAATGACCACATCGCCGATGCCGATCTTGCTGGTCATGTTGCCGGCAATGCCGGAGAAGATGATCTTCTCGGCACCGTACTTCGTGATCAGCACCTGAGTGGTGGCAGCGGCGTTGGCCTTGCCCATACCGGCGCAGCATACCACCACCTGCTTGCCGGCCAGGGTGCCCTTGTGGTAGTCCACGCCGCCGTAGGGCTCCACGGTGACGTTTTCCAACTTTGCACACAGCTGATCGACTTCATCGGGCATTGCGCCCATAATACCAAAAATCATATTTGAATCCTTTATCTTTTATTTCACAGGTGATACTGTGGCTGCAGAAGGCTTCCCCCGGCTGGGGGAAGGCTCAGGACGGCATCTCTGCCCCAAATCAGACGTTGAACAGGAACTCGATGACATCGCCATCGTTGACCACGTATTCTTTGCCTTCGGTGCGCTGCAGGCCCTTGGCCTTGACGGCGGCATAATCGAAGTTGTTGGCTTCCAGGTCGCTGTAGGCGATGACGCTGGCGCGGATGAAGCCGCGCTCGAAATCGCTGTGGATCTTACCGGCAGCCTGGGGGGCCTTGGTGCCCTTGCGGATGGTCCAGGCGCGGCACTCCTTCTTGCCATCGGTCAGGAAGGAGATCAGGCCCAGCAGGTCGTAGCTGGCGGTGATCAGGTTGTCCAGGCCGCTGGCTTCAATGCCCATTTCGGCCAGGAAGGCCTTTTTCTCCTCAGGGGAGTAATCGGCAATGTCCTCTTCGGTCTTGGCGCAGATGGGAATGTAGCGGGCCCCTTCTTCCTTGGCGCGGGCAGCCACCAGCGGCACATACTTGTTGTTTTCAATGCCTTCCATCAGGTCGTCCTCGCCCACGTTGCAGGCGTACAGCACCGGCTTTGCGCTCAGCAGACCCATCTCGTGCAGCACGGTCTGCTGCTCGGTGTCGGTTTCGTCAAAGTCAAAGCTGCGGGCGGGCTTGCCGGTGCTCAGGTGGTCGGCCAGTTTCTGCAGCCAGGCGGCTTCGGCGGCGGCACCCTTGTTGTTGCCGCTCTTGGCGGCTTTGGCCATGCGGCCTGCGCGGTTCTGCACCACTTCCAGGTCAGAAAGGATCAGCTCATAGTCAATGGCGTCAATGTCGGCAATGGGGTCCACGGCTTCGGCCTTGGTCACATCTTCCACCACATGGATGATGTTGTCATCGTCAAAGCAGCGCACCACGTGCACGATGGCATCGCACTCGCGGATGTGGCCCAGGAACTTGTTGCCCAGGCCGGCGCCCTGGCTGGCACCCTTCACAAGGCCTGCAATGTCCACAAATTCCACGATGGCGGGGGTCTTTTTGTTGGTCTGCCAGATCTCTGCCAGCTTGTCCAGACGCTTGTCCGGCACGGCTACGATGCCGCTGTTCGGTTCAATGGTGCAGAAGGGATAGTTTGCGGCTTCTGCGTTCTTGGTGGAGGTGATGGCGTTGAACAGAGTGGACTTGCCGACATTCGGCAGGCCAACGATACCTAACTTCATATAAAATACGCTCCTTACACGTTTTTTGGCATAACGATACAATTACCATTATACGCAAAGCAGCGGGGGAGCGCAAGGGCACTTTCCCGGAAAAAGGCACGCTTTTGCGCTGGGGATGGAAAAAATCATACAAAACCTTCTTTATTTTGTCATAACTCTCCCGTATAATAAGAGTTGGAATACCTTGCACACATGGCCCGCCGCGCGGGCGTGACGATAAAAAGGGGAGGATACCATTATGGCAAACGAAAAGATCCTGGTCGTGGATGACGATACCAACATCTGTGAGCTGCTGCGCCTGTACCTGACCAAGGAGGGCTACCAGGTCACCACCGCCAACGATGGCGAAGAGGGCCTGGAAAAGTTCAACCAGGTCAAGCCGGACATGGTGCTGCTGGACGTGATGATGCCCCGGATGGACGGCCTGGAAGTGTGCCGCCGCATCCGCAAGGCGGGCAACACCCCGGTGATGATGCTTACCGCCAAGGGCGAGACCTTTGACAAGGTGCTGGGCCTGGAACTGGGCGCAGACGATTATATGGTCAAGCCATTTGACGCCAAGGAAGTGGTGGCCCGCATCAAGGCGGTGCTGCGCCGCTGCCAGACCACCTCGGCAGCTGCCGAGAGCACCGAAGGCGTGATCGAATTTGACAACCTGCGCCTGGACATGAACAGCTACGAGCTGCGGGTGAAGGGCAAGGTGGTGGAGGCTCCTCCCAAGGAGCTGGAACTGCTCAACTGCCTGGCGTCCCACCCCAACCGGGTTTACACCCGCGACCAGCTGCTGGACGAGGTGTGGGGCTTTGAATACTACGGCGACAGCCGCACCATTGATGTGCACGTCAAGCGCCTGCGCGAAAAGCTGGCCGGTGCTTCCGACAAGTGGGAGCTGAAAACCGTGTGGGGCGTGGGCTATAAGTTCGAGGTGCGTCAGTAATGCGCAAAAGTATCTCAACGGCGTTCTTTTCGCTGGTGTCCACCCTGATGGTGCTGGGCATTGTGCTGATGGGCGCTTCGGAGTGGGTGCTGTTCAAGGGCTACTTTGCCAAAGACCGGTATGAAACGCTGGACCAGGTGGTGGGCGTGGCAGAACGCACGGCCCAGTATCTGGTGCAGAAGGCGGCCCTGCCCGAGGGCGATGAGCTGGATGCCCTGAGCACCAAGCTGGAGATCATTGGCGAGAGCGCCGAGGCGTATCTGTTCTTTACGGACAACGATGGCAATGTGATGCTGGCCTCCAATCCGGAAAAGCTGAACGGTGCGGTCGTGGACATTGATTTCCGCACCAGTGCCAATGCGGCACCGGACCCCAACGGCGGTGAACACTATCATCTGTTCAGCGATCTGGACGGCGCGTTGACGGAGAAAAGCTACATTGCGGTGGCGCGGCTGGTGGACAGCCAGAGCTACCCCAGCGGCTGGCTGTTCCTGTGCTCTTCCGGCGAGCAGCTGACTGCGTTCAAACAGCAGTTCTGGTCCAACTTCCTGCTGTCGGCCTGCGTGATGCTGCTGTGCGCCAGCATCCTGACCAAGATCCTGATGCGCCAGCTCACCGACCCGCTGCAGAAGGTGACGGACGCCGCCCAGCGTTTTGGCGGCGGCGACCTGTCCGTCCGCGTGGAAGGTGTGGAAGGGGAAGGCGAAGTGGCTGATCTGGCCCGCACCTTTAACCGCATGGCGGACAACATCCAGACCAACGACAATTCCCGGGGCCAGTTCATGGGCAACATTGCCCACGAGCTGCGCACCCCCATGACCACCATCAAGGGCTTTGTGGACGGCATTCTGGACGGCACCATTCCGCCCGACATGCAGAATCACTACCTGCAGCTGGTCAGCGAGGAGACCGGCCGCCTGGCCCGGCTGATCCAGAACATGCTGGATCTGTCCAAGCTGGAAAGCGGCGAATACCAGGTGAATGCCCGCATGTTCAACATCTGGGACACCCTTACCGGCGTGGCGCTCTCGGCGGAGCAGCGCATCAATGACGGCATGATCGAGATCGAAGGCCTGACCATGGACGAAAAGGCCCTGGTATATGCAGACCCCGATCTGATCCACCAGGTGGTGTACAACCTGCTGGACAACGCTATCAAGTTCACCCCGGCGGGCGGCACCATCCGCTTCAGCGTGGAAAAGCTTGGCCCGGAAACCGAGATCGCCATCTGGAACTCCGGCCAGGGCATCAGCCCGGAGGCATTGCCCTATGTGTTCCAGCGGTTCTACAAAGAGGACCGCTCCCGCGGGCTGCACGCCCGGGGCGCAGGCCTGGGCCTGAACATCTGCAAGGTGCTGGTCAACCTGTCCGGCGGGCAGATCCGTGTGGAGAGCCAGCAGGGCGAGTGGTGCCGGTTTGTGTTCACCCTGCCTTCGCAGGCCCCGAACCCCGGCGGCATGAAGCGCCTGCCCGATGAAGCGGGCGGCACTCCGGCGGTGGAGGACCCCGCCAGCATGAAACCGGTGGAATGAGACCGCAGCCAGACTGCCCACGCGTGGGGCGGTCTGGCTGCTTTGACGTTGCGGGGCACGTGAAACCATGCACTTTGCAATTTAACCGGCAACTTTGCCATCGCTAAAGCCTTCACCCCTTGGGGACAGATTTCCCCTGGCCGGGGGAAAATGTCGCACAGCGACAAAAGGGGGGACAGGTGGCGCGTAGCGCCGGATGAGGGGTACAGGTAAGCAACAGCTGCCGGTGCGCCCTCATCAGTCACCTGCGGTGACAGCTGTAAGGCTCACGTTGCCCCGCAATGGACATTTCACTCCATTTACGTCATTTCGGTGAAAAAGACGGCGGCGGGTTTGATTTTTTACGTGTTTTCATGTAAACTAAAAAATAACCATGTCCGTTGTCTGCGGCAGCCCGGTGTGGGCTGCTGCGCAGGTACGCATGGTACAAAAATTTCTTGGAACAACGGAGCGTAAAGATATATTATGGCAATTGTAAGTCCTTCGATTCTTTCCGCCGACTTTGGCAAGCTGGGTGCAGACTGCCGCATGGTGCTGGACGCCGGTGCACAGATGCTGCATTACGATGTGATGGACGGGCATTTTGTGCCCAACATCAGCTTTGGCGTGCCGGTGCTCAAAAGCCTGCACAAAAATCTGCCGGATGCCTTTTACGATGTGCATCTGATGATCAGCCACCCGCTGCAGTATGCCGAGCCGTTCATCAAGGCCGGTGCAACGCTGTACAACTTCCACCTGGAATGCGGGGATGATATCCAGCAGACGCTGGACGCCGTGAAGGCCCTGGGCTGCAAGACGGGCCTGACCATCAAGCCCGGCACCGCCCCGGAAGCCCTGGCCCCCTACCTGGACCAGCTGGACCTGGTGCTGGTGATGAGCGTGGAACCGGGCTTCGGCGGGCAGAAATTCATGCCCTCGGCGCTGGAAAAGCTGCGCTGGCTCAGGGCCGAGCGCGAAAAGCGGGGCCTGCACTACCTGCTGGAAGTGGACGGCGGCGTGGACGCTGCCACTGCTCCGCTGTGCGTGGAGGCCGGTGCCGATGTGCTGGTGGCCGGCAGTGCAGTGTTCGGCGCGGCAGATCCGGCGGCTGCGGTGCAGCAGCTGGCTGCCCTGTGAGGTGCGCCCATGGATGAAGCATTGAGCCGGGAGCAGGAGCAGCAGCTGCAAAAGACCGGAAACTATTACAAACACATCTGCTGGATGGCGGTGCCGCTGCTGTGCATGGCCTGCTACCTGTACGGATGGCGCCCGCTGCTGCTGTGCGGCATTGCCATGCTTGCAGGCAACTTGTGCGACCGCCTGGTCTCGCTGCTGCGCCACCGGGTGTATCAGACCGGCGACCTGTCCAACGAGAGCTTTGGCCTGGTGATCGCTCTGCTGATGCCTGCCACCGTGGACATCTACGTGCTGGTGGCAGCGGTGCTGGCCGGTGTGCTGATCGGCAAGGAGATCTTTGGCGGCTACGGCAGCTACCCCTTCAACCCGGCAGCCGTGGGCTATGCCGTGGCAGCGGTGTCCTGGCCGGAACAGGTGTTCCGCTACCCGCAGCCCTATACGGATATCCCGCTGTGGGATGCCTCCGGCGTGCCGGTTTCCAGCGCGCTGGAAGATACCCTGCGCAGCGGCGGTATGCTGAACATCGGTTCTCTGACGCTGGGCCTGGGCGAATATGCAGCCCCCATGGGCACCGGCGCAGCCCTGATCATCCTGGCCTGCGGGCTGTTTCTGTGGTGCCAGAAGGATGTGCACGTATCCGCTTCGGTCAGTTTTCTGCTGACCTGTGCGCTGATCGCCTTTTTCTTCCCGCGGCAGGCGGGCATTGCGGACAGCGCCGTGCTGACCAACGCTCTGCTGCGCCTGCAGTGCGTGCGGGACGAGCTGCTGACCGGTGCGGTGCTGTTCAGCGCCGTGTTCCTGCTCAACGAGCCGTACACCTGTGCCCACCACCGGATGGGCCGCATCCTGTACGGTGTGCTGGTGGGAGCCGTGAGCATGGGCTTCCGCTATTACGGCGTGTATGAAACCGGCGTGTGCTTTGCGCTGCTGGCAGTCAACAGTGTTTCGGCCTGGATCGACCGCACCGAGGTGCGCCTGTACCGCCTGATGCACCACCTGCCCGGCCCGGGAAAGGAGGCAGCGGAATGAGAAAATCGACTGCAGAACTGATCCTGAAAGATCCGGACAAGTTTGCCCACCACGACCGCGTGTTTCTGAACAACCCTGTGGTCATGCAGGGCATGGGCCTGGCCCCGCTGGTGGTTCTGGCCACCACCGGCCAGAACGCCGGAATGCTGGCCGTGGCCGTGGCGCTGCTGCTGGTGCCCTCCCGCGTGCTGGCCTGCCTGCTCAGCCGTCTTGTGCCGCTGAACAGTGAGCATCCGGCCCCCGAAGAGCTGCAGAAAAAGCTGCTGCCCCGTGCGCTGGTGTATGCCGCAAGCGCCGCAGTGGTGTATCTGGCAGCCTACCCGGTGCTGAACCTGCTGTTCGGCACCAGCCTGCTGGCATTGGGCATCTACCTGCCCATGCTGGTGGTGGAGCCGCTGCTGACCTACCGCTTTGGCCGCGTGCAGGAGACCGTGCGCAAGGCCGTTTCCAAGGGCCTGCGCATCACGGTGGGCTATGCGCTGCTGCTGGTGCTGCTGGGCTGTGTGCGCGAGTGGCTGGCCTTTGGCACCGTGTTTGGCGTGGCAGTGGGCAGCCGTGCCGTGCTGCCCATGGCATCCATGCCGGCCGGCGGCTTTATCGTGCTGGGCGTGCTGTGCGCTGTGTGGCGTGCTCTGGCCGCCAAACGGAAGGAATACCTGATCAAGGAAGCTGACAGCCTGGTGGGCGCAGGTGCACAGAAGGAGGCGGACGGCGAGCAATGAGAGAGGTTGTAACCACATCGGTGGTGTTCTTTGGCTACGCGCTGCTGGCCATCTTTGCACAGAACGCCATCTTTACCCGTGCACTGGGCGTGTCGCGCCTGGTGCAGCTGGTGGGCGATGATCGCACCAGCAGTGTGCTGTTCGGCCTGCAGCTGTGTGTGACCCAGGTGCTGGTGGCCCCGCTGGCCTTTGTGGCCGGCGGCTGGATCGTCCCGCTGGCCAACCGTGCCCAGCTGCGCCCGCTGGTGTACGTGGCCTGCATCGCGGTGGTCTGCCTGGCAGAACAGCTCCTGCTCACCCTGGGCAGGGAGCTGCCCTACTGTGCCCAGCTGCTGCGCATTGTGCCGGCAGCGGGCCTGAACAGCTGCGTGCTGGGCACCGTGCTGGTGGAGCGCACCCAGACCTTTACGCTGGGGCAGAGCCTGGGCTTTGGCCTGGGCAGCGGCCTGGGCTATGTTCTGGCCGTGCTGCTGGTGACCGAAGCACGCCACCGCCTGCGCAGCAAGGCGATCCCTTCGACGTTCCGCGGGCTGCCCATTACACTGGTGTATATCGGCGTGCTGGCGCTGGCGATCTATGGCTTTACCGGACATTCGGTGATCCTGTAACATTGGCAGGGAGGACAAAGCAAAATGGCAAAGAATAAACGGCAAAAGGTCAAACGGTACCGCCGCAGCTTTTACAGCCGCGAAACCCGGGTGCGGCGCGGCATCGGCATTGCCGTGCTGGTGCTGGCTGTGCTGGCGGCGGCCTGGTTTGCGGCACCGCATGTGCTGGACTGGGCCACCCACACCTGGTACACCGTGGTGCGGGACCGGGATCTGGAAGCGGAATCTGCCTCCCGGGCTGCAGCCTCGGAAGCGGCGGCCTCCTCTGCCGCAGAGCAGGCGGCTGCTTCGGCTGCGGCATCGGAACCGGAAACCACGGAACCGGAGCCGGAAGCCCTGGATGGCCGGGCCATTACCGGAGGCACCTGGGCCAAGGTGGAAGTGACCACCCTGACCGATGATGCGGCCATCCGCGCGGCGGCACAGCAGCTCAAGGCCCAGGGCGTCTCGTATGCGCTCATCTCCATGAAGGACGGGGACGGCACCGTGTATTACCGCAGCGGCGCAGCGGCAGCGGCCAACGGCATTGCCGCTGCCCCGGTGGACCCGGCCCGCATTGCCGCAGTGTTCAAGGAAGAAGGAATTATCCCGGTGGCCCAGCTGGCCGCCTTCAAAGACCCGGTGTCCTGCTATGTGGACCGCAGCATGGGCATCCGCTACAACAGCGACAAGCTCTGGCTGGACAACACGGCGGCTGCCGGGGGCAAGCCCTGGCTCAACCCCTTTGCATCCAGTGCGGTGCAGTATATCGGCGACCTGATCGAAGAGCTGCACGGCATGGGTTTTGAGCAGGTGGTGCTGACGAATGTGCAGTTCCCCAACCTGATCAGCGCAAAGCAGGACTTTGGTGCCGAGGGCGGCCGGAGCCGCGCGGGCCGTGCGGCCCAGCTGGCGGCGGATATCAGCACCTGGCAGACCCGCTTTGACGGCACGGTGACCCTGTGGTTTGCCTACACCCAGGCGCAGTGCGAAGCAGCCGGGGATGCGCTGGGGGCACCGGCAGCCAGCCTTGGAATGCAGAACCTGCTGATCATGTCCAGCAACGCGCTGGATGCAGACAGCAGAGCGGCTCTGGAACAGTCAGCCGCCGCGGCGGGCGTGCAGCACGTGGTGCTGCACAGTGCAGACACCTTCCAGTAAATGGAATTGATTGGACTGCTGCATTTTTTTGTGAGAGGGAGGAATCATCTATGAACACCACATCCTGCTTTGCACCGGCACACATCCTGCTGCCTTCCGAGCAGATCCCGCTGGAGCAGTGGGGCTGCATTGCCTGCGACCAGTTCACCAGTGACCGCAGCTACTGGCAGCGGGCCGAACAGGCGGCGGGCAGCGGCCCCAGCACCCTGCACATGATCCTGCCGGAAGTGTACCTGCAGGACGGCGATGCGGACGCACGCATTGCCGCCATCCACAAGGCCATGGCGGACTATGCACAGAATGTGCTCACCCGCAGCGTGGACGGCTTTGTATATGTGGAGCGCACCGAGCAGAGCGGCAAGGTGCGGCAGGGCCTGGTGGGCAAGGTGGACCTGGAAGCCTACAGCTACCGCCGCGGCGAGCGGTGCGCCGTGCGCCCCAGCGAGAGCACGGTGGAAAGCCGCATTCCGCCCCGCATGAAGGTGCGCACCGGCGCAGAGCTGGAAACGCCCCATATCATGATGCTGGCCGATGACCCCCAGTGCACCCTCATTGAACCCATTGCGGCCCGCAAAAACGAGCTGCGCAAGGTGTACGAAGGAGATCTGATGCTGGGCGGCGGCCACATTGCGGGCTGGGCCGTTGAGGACCCGGCGATGATCGAGCAGATCGAAGCCGCTCTGGCCGCCCTGGGCAGCCAGGAAGCCTTTGACGCCAAGTACCCGGATGCTGTCCGCCGCGACCCGCTGACCCTGGCTGTGGGCGATGGCAACCACTCGCTGGCCACTGCCAAGGCCTGCTGGGAGGAACTGAAAAAGAACCTGACCCCGGAGCAGGCGGCAAACCACCCTGCCCGCTGGTGCCTGGCCGAGGTGTGCAATGTGCACTCGCCCGCCATTGAGATCGAGCCGATCCACCGGGTGCTGTTCAATGTGAACTGCGCTGCCGTGCTGCTGGCCCTGGTGACCTGGAGCGATGAGAACATGGCCGGCTGCTGCTTTGGCAGCAGCAAGCAGCAGCCCTTTACGCTGGCCGGCCCCCACATGGCCAACGTGCTCAGCTTTGAAGAGCCGACCGCTCCGCTGACGGTGGGCACCATTGACGAATTTATTGAACATTACATCGAGCGCCATCCCGAAGCACGGGTGGACTATGTGCACGATGAACCGGCGGTGCGCGCTTTGTGCAAAAAGGGCGCCGTTGCGTTCCTGATGCCGCCGTTTGCCAAAAGCGACCTGTTCCGGGGCGTGGTGATGGGCGGCGTACTGCCCCGCAAGACCTTCAGCATGGGGCACGCGGAGGAAAAGCGCTACTACATCGAGTGCCGGAAAATTATGGAATGACCCGCTCAGTCAAAACCTGACGGTTTTGTCGGTTCCCCCAAAGGGGGAGCTTTTCGGGATGTACACCCAGGGACCCCTTCTGGAAGCTCCTCCTTCTGGGGAGCTGACGAGCGAATGCGAGTATGAGAGGGTCTGTGTACAGAACGAATCACAGGAGAAATAATTAGGAGAACCATGACATTTAAAGAATTGAATCTGTCTGCCCCGCTTCTGCGCGCTGTGCAGGAGGCGGGCTACGAGACCCCCTCGCCCATTCAGGCGGCGGCCATCCCGCCCGTGCTGGAAGGCAGGGATCTGATGGGGTGCGCCCAGACCGGCACCGGCAAGACGGCGGCATTTGCGCTGCCCATGCTGGACCGGCTCACGGCCAATGCGCCCCGCAAAAAGGGGGCCGTCCGTGCCCTGATCCTGACCCCCACCCGGGAGCTTGCCCTGCAGATCGGCGAAAGCTTTGACGCCTACGGCAAGTATCTGAACCTGCGCAGCACCGTGATCTTTGGCGGCGTGGGCCAGGCCCCGCAGGTGGCCGCCCTGCAGAAGGGCGTGGACATTCTGGTGGCCTGCCCGGGCCGTCTGAACGACCTGATCGGCCAGGGCTTTATCGACCTGTCGAACCTTGAGATCTTTGTATTGGACGAAGCCGACCGGATGCTGGACATGGGCTTTGTGCATGACGTGAAAAAGGTGATCGCCAAGCTGCCCAAAGAGCGCCAGAACCTGATGTTCAGCGCCACCATGCCCACCGAGATCGAGCAGCTGGCTGCCGGTATCCTGCGCAAGCCCGCCTTTGTCAAGGTGGACCCGGTATCCAGCACGGTGGACCGCATCCAGCAGAGTTTGTACCATGTGGAAAAGGGCAACAAGAAATTCCTGCTGCCCTGGCTGATCAAAACGCTGCAGCCCCCGGTGGTCAACGCCCTGGTGTTCAGCCGCACCAAGCACGGCGCGGACAAGATCGCCAAGGACCTGAACAAGCAGGGCATCCCGGCGGCGGCCATCCACGGCAACAAGAGCCAGACCGCCCGCGTTACCGCCCTGGAGGACTTCAAGTCCGGCAAGACCCGGGTGCTGGTGGCCACCGATATTGCCGCCCGCGGCATCGACATCAGCGAGCTGTCCCACGTGTTCAACTACGACCTGCCCGAGGTGCCGGAGACCTACGTGCACCGCATTGGCCGCACGGCCCGCGCCGGTGCCGATGGCACCGCCGTCAGCTTCTGCGCACCGGAAGAGCAGGAATATCTGGCCGGCATTGAAAAGCTGAACCGCCGCAAGATCCCGGTGGTGTCCGGCCACCCCTGGGACGGCGCGCCCGCCCCGGTGCGCCCGGAGCCGCCCGTGCGCGGCAAAAAGCCCAAGACTGCACCCGAACAGGCCGGGCAGCAGCCGGAAAAGCAGGCAAAGCCCGCCAAGGCTGCCCCTGCAAAGCCTGAACAAAAGGCAGCTGCTGCGCCCAGGGCACAGGCAAAGCTGCCTGTAACACTGGAAAACGAGGAACGAACCATGGATGATCCCAAGCGTACTTCCGGCGGACGCAGCAATGACCGCCGCCCCAATAACAACAACCGCTCCCGCCGGGAGCAGAATGCCCCGGCCCGCGGCAGCAATGCCCAGCCCAAGTTTGACCCTCACTTTGTAAGCGCCCCGGAGGCAACGCCCCTGCGCCCGGCCAAAAAGGCTCCGGCACAGCCCGCTGCCCCGGCCATCAAGTCGGCACAGAGCGCCCCGGCTGCCCAGAACAGTGCAGCCCAGGGCCGCGGCCGCAGCGCCCGCAATGACCGCCGCGCCAACGGCGGCCCGGACAACGCCCGGAACGCTCAGCCCCAGAACAATGGCCGGGCAGACCGCCGCCCTGCCCCCCAGCGCCCGGCCCAGCCGGCCCGCACCCCCAAGGCGGAGCCTGCCCGCCGGGGCCGCGCATCCGCTGCCAGAGACGAGGACCCGGGCCTGCTGCTGATCAGCCGCCGCCCGCCGCAGCAGAAGTTCACGAACTTTGAGGACTATATGAGCGCCCACGGCGGTGCCACAGCCCCCATTGAGGACCACAGCAGCGAAGTATGAGCACAGAACGATTTGCGCCCTGGCAGTGCCCGCTGTGCGGCGCACCGCTGGCCGGGGATGTGACCCTGAAATGCGCCAAAAACCATGCGTTTGACCGCGCAAAAGAGGGCTATTGGCACCTTTTGCCGGTGCAGAGTATGCGCACCAAGGCTCCCGGCGACAGCAAGGAGATGGTAGCGGCCCGCCGCGCCTTTCTGAATGCCGGATACTACGGCATCTTCGGGCAGGCGGCAGGGGAGCTGTGCCTGCAGTACGGCTGGCCCGCTGCCCCGGATGCTGCCCTGCACCTGCTGGATGCAGGCTGCGGTGAAGGCTGGTATGACCGCTGCATTGCCCAGCAGGCAGCCGCTGCCGGGCAGCCGCTGCAGCTGGCCGGGTTCGATATTGCCAAACCTGCTGTGCGGCTGGCTGCCAAGGCCCTGCCCACCGCAAAATACGCGGTGGCTTCCAGCTTCAGCCAGCCGGTGCGCACCGGCTGGGCCGATGTGCTGCTGAACTGCTTTTCGCCTTTTGCGCAGGAGGAGTTCCTGCGGGTGCTGCGCCCGGGCGGCCGCATGATCTATGTGGTGCCCGGCGCCGAGCACCTGTATCAGATGAAGGCTGTGCTCTACGACACGCCCTACAAGAACCCGGTGCAGGAGATCGCCTACCCGGGCTTCCGGGCCATCGGGGAGCGGGAGGTGTGCGGCACCATCACGGTGCCCCACGACCAGCTGGAAACACTGTTCGCCATGACCCCCTACTACTGGAAAACACCCCGGGACGGCGCAGCCCGCTTGGCTGCTCTGCCCGAGCTGGCCACGGACATTGCGTTCCGGTTCCTGGTGTTTGAAAAAGAGTAAAATAAAAAAATCATCTGCAATACGTTCCCGGATCGGTTTGGGATTCGAGAATTTCATTGCAGATGATTTTGTTTTTTAGCGGCCTCGCCCTCGCAGTCTCACGGCCGCTTGACAGCCCTCCCGAAGAGAGAGGTGGCATTGCGTAAGCAATGACGGAGAGGGCGAGGATGCCTGCCTTTTTATAGGATCATGCGTGATATTCCATCCATTTGCCCTTCCAGGCGTACAGTGCCATCAGCACGGCACCCAGGCCCCAGCTGACCGGATACAGGATGAAGATGCCGTCAATGGTGGAAAAGGCGGGCAGCACCCACTGGATCCACACAATGCGGAACAGGCACAGCGACACCAGCAGCACCACCATGGGCGGCACACTGGCACCGGTGCCGCGCACCGCGCCCGCCAGCCCGTGCAGGATGCTCAGCAGCCAGTAGAACGGGCAGAACCAGTGCATGGCCGCCTTGCCAAAGGCCACCACGGCTTCCTCGCTGGTAAACAGGTGCATGATGGCATCCTGCCCCCACAGCAGCAGAATGCCGGTGGCAATGGTATACACCAGCCCCATGCCCAGGGTGACCCAGGTGCCCTTTTTCACCCGGTCCATGCGGCCTGCGCCGTAGTTCTGGCCCACAAAGGTGGTGGCTGCCATGCTGATGCTGCTCACCGGCAGAATGTTGAAGCCGTCAATTTTCATGTAAGCGGCAAAACCGGCCATGGCGGCGGCACCGTAGCCGTTCACGCTGGCCTGCACCAGCACGTTGGAAAAGGAAATGACCATGTTCTGGATGCCGGTGGGCAGACCCACCCGGATGATGCGGGCTGCCATTCTTTTGTGCAGGCGGATCTGGCGCAGGGTCACGCGGTAGTCATCGTTCACCTGCATCAGAAAGCGCAGGCTCAGCACGCAGGACACCAGCTGGCTGATATCGGTGGCGATGGCCGCTCCGGCCACGCCCATCTTCAACCCCACAATGAACACCAGATCCAGCACGATGTTGGTCACAGACGCCCAGGCCAGGTAGATAAGGGAGCGGCGGGAGTTGCCGGCCGCGTTCAGGATGCCGGCGGCCATATTGTACACCACGCTGAACAGCACGCCGCCAAAGTAGATGCGGATGTAGGTCACGGCATCGCCCAGCACCTCGGCGGGGGTGTTCATGGCCACCAGCAGCGCCCGTCCGCAGGCAATGCCGCCAATGGTCAGCACCAGGCCCATGACCACCGCAATGGCCAGGGAGGTGTGCACGGCCAGCTGGGCTTCTTTGCGGTCTTTGGCCCCCAGAAACTGAGCCACCACCACACCGGCACCCACGGCCACACCCTGGCTGAAGCCGATGAGCAGGTAGATGGGCGAACCGCTGGAACCCACAGCGGCCAGGGCATTGGCACCCACAAAGTTGCCCACAATGATGCTGTCGGCGGTGTTGTACATCTGCTGCAGCAGATTGCCGAGGATCAGCGGCACCGCGAACAGCAGAATGCTTTTGGCGATGCTGCCCTCGGTCATCAGATTGTTTTTGGACGGTTTTTCAACAGCAGCGGCCACGAAAAAGCTCCTTTCCATACTACGAAAAAATTTCCATAATTCTCAGCATAACACAAAAAGGAACGGGATACAAGCATGGAATGCGATCAGGTATGCCGAAAAAAACACCGCTGCCCCCGCACGCCGGGCGGATAGGTTTCCGGCACGCAGGGGCAGCGGTGCTGTATCAGGATTGAGAGATAGCGTTAGTGTTTTTCGCCTTTGGGCAGCAGTTTGGCACGCTCCAGGGCCGGGCGCAGGGCCAGGTACAGGATCACGGCGCACACGGTGGAAGCAATGCTGTTTACAAAGGTGACGCCGCCGGCGATCTTGGTCAGCGCCTGGGCCACGGTGTATTCCTGGCCAAAGATGTACACATTGCGGAAGTAGCCCAGGAACGGGTCGGTGAACACGTTCAGCAGCAGACCGGAACCGGCGGCCACGATCACCTTGACCAGGTAACCGGCGCTTTGCTTGTCCAGATCGCGCAGCTTGAAGGCCTTGTGTGCCACGGCACCGCAGGTGATGCCAATGATGAACTTGAGCACAAAGGTGGTAACGGCATAGCCCGGGTCACCGGCCAGAATGTCGGCCAGGGCCAGACCGATGGCACCGGCCAGGCCGCCGGATACGCCGTCCAGCAGCAGGGCGGTCAGGGCCGTAAAGGTGTTGCCCAGGTGGAACGAGGAACCGCCGTAGAACGGCACCCGGAAGAACAGGTAGGCCACCAGGCTCAGTGCGGCCATTACGCCGGTGAGCGCCAGCTCCTGGGTAGTAAAGGTGCGCTTGTACAGCACGCTGCCAAATACAATGGCGATGACAACGACTGCCAGCAGCAGCCACATTGCGGTAGTAGACATGATAACGTTCCCTCCAAATTTTTGGCTGCACAAGCACCCCGGCAGGGCCTTTTCCGCCTGGCAGACACAGATCCCGGCAAAAACCAACCAAACTACTTGACATTTGGGTGTCTGGCGGGTATGCTCCTATTATACGCAGAACTGACCCTATGAAAATACCCAGAATGTATCTTTTTTATGGGGTCAGTTTGGCGCAGCAGCCAAAAAGGAGGGGCAGTTTATGGTTCATTTGACCACAGCACTGGATGCGGCTTCCGGGGTGCCGCTGTACGAGCAGCTGTACCGCAGCCTGGCCGAAGAGATGCGCAGCGGCGGGCTGGCCGCCGGCACCCGGATGCCCGGCAAGCGGCGGCTGGCGGCGGAACTGTCGGTGTCGGTGAACACGGTGGATGCAGCCTATCAGATGCTGGCCGCCGAGGGATACCTGGTGGCACGGGAGCGCAGCGGCTTCTATGTAGAGGAATATCTGGCTCTGCCGCAGCAGAGCGCAGCCCCATCGGCACCGCTTCCGCCTCCGCCCGCGCCGCTGCCGGTGCGGTACGACCTTTCCACCCGGGGGGTGGACCCGGGGCTGTTCCCGTTCCGCACCTGGGCGCGGCTGCAGAAGGAGCTGCTGTATTCCTCGCCGGAGCTGCTTACCCACGGAGATGCCCAGGGCGATGCGGCCCTGCGGCAGGCCCTGGCGGAATACCTGGCCGAGTACCGGGGGGTGCAGTGCACCCCGCAGCAGGTCGTAGTGGGGGCCGGGCTGGAATATCTGCTGGGGCTGCTGGCCCCGCTGCTGCCCGGCCCGGCGGCAGTGGAGACTCCCGGCTACCCCCGCGCACTGCAGGTGCTGCAGAACAACGGGGTGCGTTGCTGCTGCCTGCCCGTGGACGCGGACGGCCTGTCGGTGCAGGCGCTGGACCGCTCGGACGCGGCAGTGTGCTATGTAACGCCCAGCCACCAGTTCCCCACCGGGGTGACCATGCCGGCGGGCCGCCGGGCAGAGCTGCTGCACTGGGCTGCCCGCCGCCCCGGCCAGCGCTACATCATTGAGGACGACTACGACTCGGAGTTCCGGTTTGACACCCGCCCGCTGCCCAGCCTGCAGGGTATGGCGGGAGCGGACGGGCCGGTGGTGTACCTGTCCACCTGCTCCCGCAGCCTGGCCCCCAGCATCCGCATTGCCTACATGGTGCTGCCGGAACATCTGCTGCCTGCCTGGCGCGCCAAGTACCGGCTGTATTCCAGCACCGTGAGCCGCTTTGAGCAGCAGACCCTGGCGCGCTTTATCACGGAAGGATATTTTACCCGGCATCTGGCCCGGGAGCGGGTGGCCTACAAAGCCCGGCGGGACGCTTTGACTGCAGCGCTGTACCGGGCCTTTGCGCCGGAAGAGCTGACCCTTGCGGGCCTGCATACGGGTCTGCACCTGCTGGCAAGGCTGCCGGATGCCCCGCCGGACGCTGCCCTGCGCCGTGCTGCAGAGCAGCAGGGGGTGCGGTTGAGCCTGCTGGGAGACTACGACCTGACCGGTGCGCCGCAGCCGGTTTCCGGCACCCTGGTGCTGGGTTACGGCTCCCTGCGGGACGAGGCCTGCTCCTCGGTGGGGGAAACATTGAAAAAGGTCTGCATCGCCGCGCGGGAAGCATCCGTGGCGGTGTAACGCCCGGCAACGGCGTCCCATGCGCCGGGCAGAGCCTGGGTCTCCACCACGGCGCTGTTGTTGGCCAGAAATTCCAGCGTGCGCTCCAGGGCGGTGTAGTCCAGAGCGGTCAGGTCGGTGAGCAGGGCGGAACTGACCCCGCGCAGGGCGTCCGGCAGGGTGGCGGGCAGCAGGTCCAGATTCTGCCGAAAAAATGCATCCCACACCGCGCCCCGGGCAGCGGCCCGATGGGCGGGCGGCACGGTGCCGTCTGCATCCAATGCGGTGAGCAGAGCGTGGGCATCGGCAGAGGAAATGCCCTGCACCGCCCCGGTGCGGCCATACCGGGCCAGTTCCGCTTCCGTCATGGCACCCGAAAGCCCCACCCGCACCGGCCCGTACCGGGCAGCAAGCTGCTCCAGAACGGGCGCGGAGAGGGCCAGATAGCGGGTGTCCTCCGGCAGGGCAAGGGTCTCGGTCAGCGCCTCACGGCAGCGGGCCGGGCCGGCGGCCGCGTAGCACTGTGCCAGCGCGGTGGGCTGCTCGGCAAAGGTGACCGAAAGCTCTGCGGGCAGAACCAGCAGGTGCAGCAGGTTCTGCTCGGCGTTCAGGTAAAGCAGCACAAAGCCCGGCTGGCCGCCCGCCGTGCACAGCAGCAGGGTCAGGCGGTCGGTGGTCTGGGGCAGCTGCACCGGAATGCTCCGCTCGCTTCGAGCGGCCTGTCGCAGCTGGGTGCGCAGCTGCTGGCGGGACAGCAGCACCGTGCCGCCCACCAGCGGCAGCAGCACCAGAAGCGCGGCCCCCAGCGCCGCCCAGAACGGGTTCCACCCTTTGTGCCTGTTGTGCACACTGCATCCCTGCCTTTCAGGCAGAGTGTGGGCCGGAAAGGGCCGGTCTATGCACGCAGGACGCCAAAAAAGTCATACCAAAACAAAATTCGGCTCCCGGCATCAAAGATGAAACCTGCGCATACGGTAGCAGCAGGGGCTTGCATCGCCGGGCAAAATATGATATAGTCTTTCTATCGCGCACAATTGTGCATGATAAGCGAACTGAAACGATGTGCGGCGGCCCTTGCGCCCTGCACTCTGGAGAAACCCGCACAAGGCGGGTGCCGAAGGTGGAAGGCTGCAACAAGGCGGCCGAGTCTCTCAGGCAAAAGGACAGAGCGTCGTCTGCGGTGCACTGGCTGGGGAAAATGCCGGTGCGCGGAATGCAAGTGCTGTTTTTTTGCGGGCAGAGCCTTTGGCGGGTTCTGCCCGTTTTTGTTGGATACGAGGGGGAAAGCGGCATGGTGGAGATCATTACGAACGTCAACAATGCAGTCAATGGGGTGGTGTGGGGGCCGTTCGGCCTGGCACTGCTGTTCTGCACGGGCCTGTGGATGAGTGCCCGCACCGGCTTTTTCCAGTTCCGGCGCATGGGCTACTGGCTCCGGCATACCATCGGGGCCATTTTTACCAATAAGGATATCACCGCCCACACCAGCAAAGAGGATATGGCCATCAGCCAGTTTCAGAGCATGTGCACGGCGCTGGCGGGCACCATCGGCACCGGCAACATCGTGGGTGTGGCCACGGCCATTGTTTCCGGCGGGCCGGGAGCCATCTTCTGGATGTGGGTCATGGCGCTGCTTGGCATGATGACCAGCTTTTCCGAAAACGTGCTGGGCGTGTACTACCGCCGCAAAAACGAAAAAGGCGAGTGGAGCGGCGGTGCCATGTACTACCTGACCGATGGTCTGGGGGCCAAAAAGGGCTGCAGACAGCTGGGCAAAGTGCTGGCGGTGCTGTTTGCCTGCTTCTGCATTCTGGCAAGTTTCGGCATTGGCAACATGAGCCAGATCAACTCCATTGCGGGCAACATGAACGCGGCTTTTGGCGTGCCGAACTTTGTGACCGGTCTGGCCCTGATGGTGGTCACGGCGCTGATCGTCATCGGCGGCCTGAAGCGGGTGGCGGCGGTCACCGAAAAGCTGGTGCCGCTCATGGCGCTGTTCTACATTGCCGGTGCGTTGATCATCGTGGTGATGCACGCAGGCAACATCCCGGCAGCCTTCGGGGCCATTTTCAAGGGCGCCTTCAACCTGAACGCGGCCGGCGGCGGTGCGCTGGGCTATGGCATCAGCCGGGCCATTACCTGGGGCTTCAAGCGTGGCGCTTTTTCCAACGAAGCCGGCCTTGGCTCGGCTGTTATGGTCAACGCGGCTTCCAACGTCAAGGAGCCGGTGCATCAGGGCATGTGGGGCGTGTTTGAGGTGTTCGCCGATACCATTGTGGTCTGTACCCTGACGGCGCTGGTCATTCTGACCACCGGTGTGGTAGACCTGCAGAGCGGCGCTGTGCTGACCGGTGTGCAGGACAATGCCCTGGTGGGCCAGGCTTTTACCGCCGCTTTTGGCAGCTTTGGCCCCAAGTTTATTGCCCTTTCCATTCTGCTGTTTGCTTATTCTACGACCCTGGGCTGGAGCCACTACGGCACCAAAGCCGTGGAATATCTGTTCGGCACCGCAGGCAGCCGCATTTACAAGGTGGTGTTTGTGTGCATGACGGTGGTGGGCGCCACCATGAAGCTGGGCCTTGCATGGGATCTGTCCGACACCTTCAACGGCCTGATGATGATCCCCAACCTGATCGGTGTGCTGGCACTGTCCGGCACGGTGGTGGCCATTACCAAAAACTACTTTGCCCGCCGTGTGCGCGGAGAGAACATCGAACCCATGTGGTCCGCCTTTGAAGAGTACCAAAAAGAGGAAGAAGCCGAGGCTGCAGCGGAACAGGCCGAGCAATAACCGAACAGTAAAAACCAAGCCGGAGCGGTTGACGCTCCGGCTTGTTCTTTTGCTCAACGTTTCTTTTTCGGGTGTGGTGCGGGCCGCTGCAGGCTGGCGGCGCTGCGCCCGGCGGCGCTGCGCCCGGCGGCCAGGCCGCTGCCAAAGGCCCAGTGCAGGTTGTAACCGCCGCAGCGGCCAGTGCAGTCCAGCGTTTCGCCCACAAAATAAAGGCCCGGACAGCCCTTGAACTGGAAATCCGGTTCCAGCTCGGTCAGGGCCAGGCCGCCGCCGGTGACCTGCGCCTGCTTCCAGCCGCAGGGGGTCAGGCCCTCAAAGCGCCAGTGCTTGGCGGTGCGGGCCAGGGCCTGCCACTGCGGGGCGGCCAGGCAGTGCACATCGGTGTCCGGCAGGCTGGCGGCCCGCCACAGGGCACGGCCAAGCTTTGCATTCAGCAGGCCCAGCCAGAAATCTGCCGGGGCAGCCCCCGGCAGCAGCGGCACCCGGGCGGCAAACAGCGCGGCAAGCTCCGGCTCGGCTGCTTCCGGGAAGAGGTCCAGCTCCACGGCGGGATGTTTCACGGCGGGGGTCAGCCAGCGGGTCAGGTCCATGATGCAGATGCCGGACAGGCCATAGTCGGTAAACTGCACCTCGCCCCGGTCCTCGGCCAGAAGGGTGCGGCCATCCCACAGGGCGGTGCGGGCCTTGGCGCGGATGCCGGCCAGCGTTTTGTCGGGCCTGGCGCACTGCAGGGCCGTCAGGCAGGGATAGAGCGGGGCCAGCGCGCCGCCGCATTGGGCGGCAAACCGCGGGCCAAAGCCATCGGTGCCAAACTGCGGCCCGGCGCTGCCGCCCAGCGCGCAGATCACGGCATCGGCCCGCAGGCTTTCGTCTGCGCCGTCTGCATTGGCAAACAGCACCACATAGCCGCCCCGGCTCTGGCTCAGGGTCTGCACGGTGCAGCCGGTGCGCAGGGTCACGCCGCGGCGGGCCAGGTGGCGTTCCAGCAGGGCCAGCACGTCTGCCGCCTGGTTGGAGTAGGGGTACACCCGGCCCGTTTCATCGGTGCGGGTGTAAAGGCCCAGCTGCCGGAACCAGCCCAGCGGGTCGGCGGCGTTCACGGTGTGCAGCAGCCGGTCCAGCGCCGGGCGGCTGGCGGAGGAATAGCCCTCCGGGGCAAGGGTTTCGTTGTCCAGGTTGCAGCGGCCATTGCCGGTGGCCAGCAGCTTTTTGCCCACCCGGGGGCTGCGTTCCAGCACCGTGATGCGGGCAGCGGGGTTGGCCTGGGCTGCGGCCAGAGCGGCAGCCAGACCGGCTGCGCCGCCGCCCAGAATGAGGATGTTTGCCATGAAAAGCCTGCCTTTCTTTGCTATGGATTATTATAACGTGTAGGGCAGAGCATTTCAATATGGCTTTTTCCGCAATCTGGGAACAGGCTCTGCGCAGGAAAAACTTATTATAGCATAAGCCCCCGTGCTTGTATACAGAAAAGGCGGCAAAGAAGTCTGTGCGCAAAGGCGCCGGTATAAATTCCCCTGATTGACAGATACTAGAGATATCGCCAATTGCAAGGAAGCACCCGCAAGGAGGAAATGCAGATGAAAGCAACCGGAATCGTTCGCCGCATTGATGAGCTGGGCCGCGTGGTGATCCCCAAAGAGATCCGCCGCACCCAGCGCATCCGCCGGGGAGACCCGCTGGAGATCTTTACCACCGGGGACGGCGAGGTGATCTTTAAAAAGTATTCGCCCATCGGGGAGATGAGCGGAGTGGCCGCCCAGTACACCGAGGTGCTGAGCCGCAGTTTTGGGCTGACCGCCTTTGTGGCGGACCGGGACCACATTCTGGCCGCCAGCGGCACCGGGCGGCGGGAGCTGGCAGACCGCAGTGTGAGCCAGCCGCTGGAAAAGCTCATGGATGCCCGCAAGCCCTACGAGAACTCCGGCGACCCGGACCGTGTGATCCTGCCCTGCGAAGGTGCGCCCCGGGCGGTGCTGTGTGCCGCGCCCATCATTGCGGCGGGGGATGTGACCGGCGCGGTGGGTCTGCTCACGGAGGAGCGCAATGCCGTGCCGGACCCCGCCCAGCTGAAAGCCGTGGGCGTGGCGGCGGCATTTCTGGCAAAGCAGATGGAGGAGTAAGGCGGGACGATTTTAAATGCGCGCCGCGCTGCTTTGCGCATAAATAGCGGAAAGAATATTTTTATTGGCAGTTCCGAAACGCCTGCGGGCGTTTCGGAACTGCTTTTTCACGGGGGAAACCTCCTTTATGACAGAATTATGAATCTTTATAAACATTTTTGCAAAGGGCTTGACAGCAGGGCAAAAACGATTATAATGGTCTTAGCACTCAGGAACAAAGAGTGCTAAACAACCAAGCGAAAGCAAAAGGAGGCAGGCGCTATGACGATGGATGCACGCAAGCAGCGAGTCTTGCAGGCGATCGTGGCGCTTTATGGCCTTGAAGGGGAGCCTGTGGGCAGCAGCGTACTGGCCAACTACTTTGACATGGCAGTGTCCAGTGCAACGCTTCGCAATGAGATGGCAGCGCTGACAAAGCTGGGCCTGCTGGAGCAGCCCCACACCAGCGCGGGCCGCGTGCCCAGCGCCAAAGGCTACCGTTATTATCTGGATAACCTGCTCACGGACGACCAGCCGCTGGACCGTGTGACCCGTGCCCGTGTGGATGCGGTGTTCGCCAGCCTGGACCACGAGCCGGAAAAGCTGGCGGCAGGTGCCGCCAAGGCGCTGGCCGCCATCAGCGGCTGCACCGCCGCCGTGAGCACCCCCTGCGCCGAGGACCTGTGCATCGCCCATTACGAGGTGGTGCAGGTGGGCCGCAGCGCTGCGGCCGTGCTGGCGGTGACCACCGCCGGTTATGTGCGCACCCGTGTGGCGCGGGTACGCACCGGCTTTTCCCGCGAGAATGCAGCAGCCCTTGCCGCGCTGCTGAACCGCAACCTGACCTTTGTGGCACCGGTGGACCTGTCCGCCCGGATGCTGGCAGAGCTGTGCAGCCAGATCGACCCGGAGCTTGTGCCGGTGATCAGCGCAGCGGCTGCCATCCTGCAGGATTCGGTCAAGCCCCACGTCTTTCTGGGCGGTGAGCAGTACCTGCTGGACTGGCCCCAGCTGGACGGCAAGGTGGGCGACATCCTGACTTTGCTGAACGATGAGGAACAGGCCGCAGCGCTGATCGCACCCCCGGCAGACCGCAGTGAAAGCGTGCTGCTGGGCGAGGACCTGGAACCCCAGATCCCCGGCCTGTGCATTGTAAGCGACCGGTACCTGGTGGGCGGAGGCCTGTGGGGCAGCATCGCCCTGATCGGCCCCACCCGGATGCCCTTCCAGAAACTGATGCCGCTGCTGCATTACTTTGCAGACCAGCTGGGCGAGGGCATGAGCGGCAAACGAAAAGACACCCCGCAGGCTGCCGTACCGCGGCGGACTGTGATCTATAAGGAGGATCTGGAATGAGCGAAGAAACCAAAAAGACGGCCCCGGAGCAGGAAGCTCCGCAGCCCGAAACCGCTCCCGAAGAACCGGCAGAGCAGGCAGCCCCCGTACAGGAGCCTGCCGCAGAAGAGCCGAAGGACGACAAGAAAAAGGACAGTGGCTGGTTCAACAAAAAGGCCCGTGAGCTGGAAGCCATCAAGGCAAAGCTGGACACCGCCGAAGCCAATGCCGCACAGGCCAAAGATCAGCTGCTGCGCATGGCGGCGGAGTACGAAAACTACCGCAAGCGCTCCACCCGCGAAGCCGATCAGAAGTTCAACGATGGCGTTTCCTTTGCGGTGAATCAGATCATTCCCATTCTGGACACGCTGGATATGGCGGCCAACGCCCCCACCACCGATGAGAACTACAAAAAGGGCGTGCTCATGACTCTGGACAAAGCCGCCAAGGCACTGGATGCCCTCCACGTGGAGGAGATCGAGGCGCTGGGCAAGCCCTTTGATCCCAACTTTATGAACGCCGTGCAGCAGGTTCCCGCCCCGGATGGGCAGGAGAGCGGCACCGTGATCACCGTCTACCAAAAGGGTTACAAGCTGGGCGACAAGATCGTCCGCCATGCGACCGTTGTGGTGGCCGAATAACCGTGCAAAACCCCGCAGGAGTTTTCCAATATAACATCCGCTTAGCAACATTTGAGCATCACATAAACAAGATTTGTTCTTTCGAGAGGAGTTTTCATTATGAGTAAGATCATTGGTATCGACCTTGGTACTACCAACAGCTGCGTGGCTGTCATGGAGGGCGGCGAGCCCGTTGTCATCGCAAACTCTGAGGGTGCACGTACCACCCCGTCCGTGGTGGGCTTCACCAAGACTGGCGACCGCCTGGTGGGCCAGGTGGCAAAGCGCCAGGCCATCACCAACCCCGAGAACACCGTGGCTTCCATCAAGCGTTATATGGGCACCGACCACAAGGTGACCCTGAACGGCAAGGAGTACACTCCCCAGCAGGTCAGCGCAATGATCCTGCAGAAGCTGAAGGCAGATGCCGAGGCTTACCTGGGCGAGACCGTTACCGAGGCCGTCATCACCGTGCCTGCTTACTTCAACGACAGCCAGCGCCAGGCAACCAAGGACGCCGGCACCATTGCAGGCCTGAATGTCAAGCGTATCATCAACGAGCCCACTGCCGCTTCTCTGGCATACGGCATTGATAAGGAAGAAGATCAGAAGATCATGGTGTACGACCTGGGCGGCGGCACCTTCGATGTGTCCATCATTGAGATGGGCGATGGCGTGACCGAGGTTCTGGCCACCAACGGTGATACCCACCTGGGCGGCGATGACTTTGATGAGCGCATCATCAACTGGATGGCAGACGCCTTCCAGACCGAGAACGGCATTGACCTGCGCAAGGACAAGATGGCCGCTCAGCGCCTGAAGGAAGCTGCCGAGAAGGCAAAGATCGAGCTGTCCAGCGCCATGAGCAGCCAGATCAACCTGCCCTTCATCACCGCCGATGCTACCGGCCCCAAGCACCTGGATATGACCCTGACCCGTGCAAAGTTCAACGAGCTGACCGCAGACCTGGTGGATCGCACCATGGGCCCCGTGCGCAAGGCTCTGCAGGATGCAGGCCTGCGCCCCTCTGACCTGAAGAAGGTCCTGATGGTCGGCGGCTCCACCCGTATCCCCGCTGTGTACGATGCCGTCAAGAAGGAACTGAACTGCGAGCCGTTCAAGGGCATCAACCCCGATGAGTGCGTGGCCGTTGGCGCTGCCATTCAGGGCGGTGTGCTGCAGGGCGATGTCAAGGGCCTGCTGCTGCTGGATGTTACCCCGCTGAGCCTGGGCATTGAGACCCTGGGCGGCGTGTGCACCAAGATCATTGACCGCAACACCACCATCCCCACCCACAAGAGCCAGGTGTTCTCCACCGCTGCCGACAACCAGCCCTCTGTCGAGGTCAACGTGCTGCAGGGCGAGCGTGAGTTTGCCCGCGACAACAAGAGCCTGGGTGTGTTCCACCTGGACGGCATTGCTCCGGCTCCCCGTGGCGTGCCTCAGATCGAAGTTACCTTCGATATTGATGCCAACGGCATTGTGAAGGTCAGCGCAAAGGATCTGGGCACCGGCAAGGAGCAGAACATCACCATCACTGCTTCCACCAACATGTCCAA
>CAKTGS010000020.1 GCA_934561485.1 uncultured Faecalibacterium sp. | reverse complement strand
CTTTTAATCTCTTATGTGGCTCTCAGGAGATCATGGCCGACTGATAAAATGGCATCAACCAGATAACTTCGCGTTTGTGGAGCGAAGCAGAACAATGAAAGCCCCAGTAGGGCTTTCAAGCGACAGAACGGTCTTGCGGCAGCAAGATGGAAGGGCCTCGCCCCGACAAGTTCGCGTTTGTGGAGCGAAGCAGAACAATGAAAGCCCCAGTGGGGCTTTTAAGCGACAGAACGGTCTTGCGCAGCAAGATGGAGGGGCCTCGCCCCGACAAGTTCCAGTTTGTCGCACATTCTGCCTAAAACAAAAACCGGAACGATCATCCCTTTTTCGGGTGGATCGTTCCGGTTTTTATGTTATATTGAAAATCGTTTTATGCCAGCTTGGCTTCCAGACGCTCACGGATGGCCTTGATAAATCCCTCGCTGTCCACGGCAGTTGGGGTGATGCCCTCAGCCAGGCCGCACAGGTCTTTGGTCATGATGCCATCGTTCAGGGTCTGCAGGCTTGCTGCTTCCAGTGCCTCGCCAAACTTCACCAGCTCGGGCAGGTTGTCCAACTCGCCGCGCTTCTTGAACGCACCGGACCATGCAAAGATGGTAGCCATGGGGTTGGTGGAAGTTTTTTCGCCCTTCAGATATTTATAATAGTGGCGGGTGACGGTGCCGTGGGCGGCCTCGAACTCATACTTGCCGTCCGGGCTGACCAGCACGCTGGTCATCATGGCCAGCGAGCCAAAGGCGGTGGACACCATATCGCTCATCACATCGCCATCGTAGTTCTTGCAGGCCCAGACAAAGCCGCCCTCGCTGCGGATGACGCGGGCCACAATGTCGTCAATCAGGCTGTAGAAGTAGGTGATCCCGGCAGCTTCAAACGCTTCCTTGTACTCGGCATCGTACACTTCCTGGAAGATATCCTTGAAGGTATGGTCGTATTTCTTGGAAATGGTATCTTTGGCACCGAACCACAGGTCCTGCTTCACATCCAGCGCATAATTGAAGCAGCTGCGGGCAAAGCTGCGGATGGAATCGTCCTTGTTGTACTGGCCCTGCAAGACACCGGCACCCTCAAAATCAAACACGGTGGCGCGCTGCTCGGTGCCATCGGCCCCGGTAAACACCAGTTCAGCCTTGCCGGCACCCGGGATGCGGAACTCGGTGCACTTATACACATCGCCGTAGGCATGGCGGGCAATGGTGATGGGCTTTTTCCAGTTCTTGACCACCGGCTTGATGCTGTCGATCATAATGGGAGCGCGGAACACGGTGCCGTCCAGCACGGCGCGGATGGTGCCGTTGGGGCTTTTCCACATCTGATGCAGCTTGTACTCATCCATGCGCTGGGCATTGGGGGTAATGGTAGCGCACTTGACCGACACGCCATACTTCTTGTTGGCCAGGGCGGCATCCATGGTCACCTGGTCGGCGGTGGCATCACGGTTGGGCAGACCCAGATCGTAGTATTCGGTTTTGAGGTCCACAAACGGCAGGATCAGCTCATCCTTGATCATCTTCCACAGGATGCGGGTCATCTCATCGCCGTCCATCTCCACAAGCGGCGTGGTCATTTTGATCTTTTCCATAGCAGGGTTCCCTTTCCTCTCTGATGGTTTTATTTCCGGCCCCGCGCAGCCAACCGCCGCGCCGGAGCGGTTCGGCAGTTTTATTTCCGGTAAGCGGCTGCCAGCTTTTCCAGGGCCGGCAGGCTGCGCTGCACCTTTTCGGTGTCGATGCAGTAGGCCAGGCGCACATAGCCCTTGACGCCAAAGGTATCGCTGGGCACCAGCAGCAGGTCAAACTCCCGGGCTTTCATGCAGAATGCATTGGCATCCTCTTCCAAAGCCTTGGGGAAGATGTAGAAGGTGCCGCCGGGGCGCTCCACCTCAAAACCCAGCTCGGTGAGCTTGTCGTACAGCAGGTTCATGTTGGTCTCGTAAACGCTCAGGTCGCTGGTAACCTCCTGGCAGCGGCCCACGGCACGCTGAATGATGCTGGGCGGGCAGTTGTGGCCGGTAAAGCGGGAGATCTGAGCCATCATGTCCACAAGGATATCCTCCCCCTCACACCCCGGGCGCACCGCCACGTAGCCAAGGCGCTCGCCGGGCAGGCTCAGGCTCTTGGAATAGGAAAAGCAGGTGAGGGTGTGGGGATAGAATGCGGCAGGGTAGGGCACGGTTTTGCCGTCAAAGGCTATGTCGCGGTAGGGCTCATCGCTCACGAGGAAGATGTTGTGGCCAAAGGCCTTGCTCTTCTCGGCCAGGATCTCCGCCATGCGGGCCAGCGTCTGGGCAGAGTAGACCACGCCGGTGGGGTTGTTGGGGGTGTTGATGAGCACACAGGTGGTCTTTTCGCCGATCATCTGCTCAAAGGCATCCAGATTGGGCTGGAATGCCGGGGCCTGCGGCGGCACCACTTTGAGCACCGCACCGGTGCCCGCCACATAGGGGCCGTACTCCGGGAAGTAGGGCGCAAAGGTAAGCACTTCGTCCCCGGGTTTGGTCACCGCACGGATGGCATGGGCAATGGCACCGGCAGCACCGGTGGTGGGGAAGATGTGCTTCTGCTCATACGGCAGGCCGAAGGTCCTTGCCAGATGGGCCGCCACGTCGGCGCGGAAACCGGGGTCGCCCTGGCTGGGGCAGTAGCCGTGCAGGTTCACCGGCTCTTCCGTGGCCAGCAGATCCTGCATGGCAGCGGTAAACTCCGGCGGGCAGGGCACGCTGGGGTTGCCCAGCGAGTAGTCAAACACATTTTCGTAGCCGATCTCGGCAGCGCGCTGCTTGCCGTACATAAAGGTTTCGCGGATCACGCTCTTGTTGCCCAGCATCGCGCGGTACATCTCATTCAGCATCCATACTTCCCCCTGAAATTACATTTTGTTCAGAGCCGGTGTGTAGCTCTGTTCCACCTTGATGATGCAGCTGTAGGTGGGGTCCTGTGCCTTGATGAACTGTTCCAGCCGGGTCAGCAGCTCCACTCGGTCACCTTTGTAACCGGCGGGCAGCACCAGGTCGAACAATACATTCGTGTGGGTCTTGCCCGGCACTATGCGCAGGTCGTGCAGCGAAAGGGCCGGGTCCAGCTGGCGCAGCAGTTCGGTCAGGCGGCTGCGCAGCACCCCCACCGCCGCATCCGAAGTGACGATGGGGTCGTAGTGGATGGTGACCATCAGCCCATCCTTTTTCAAAAAATCCCGTTCGATGTTGTCGATCAGGTCGTGGGCGTCCAGCGGGTCCAGCTCAGCGGGCAGTTCCACATGCAGGGAAGCCACCTGATGGCCCGGGCCGTAATCGTGCACCATCAGGTCGTGCACGCCCAGCACGCCGGGGTAGCTCATCGCCGTCTGCGCAATGTGGTCCACCAGCTCTTCGCTGGGGCACTCGCCCAGCAGCGGGCTGAGGGTATCCCGCACCAGCCCCCAGCCGGAGATCAGGATGAACACGGCCACCCCCACACCCATCAATCCGTCCAGCATATCCCAGCCGGTCAGGCGGCACAGAAGGGTGGACACCAGCACCGCCCCGGTGCTCAGCACATCGTTGCGGCTGTCGGCGGCCGTGGCAATGAGGGTCTCGGATGCAATGATGCGCCCGATGGTGCGGTTGAACACGCTCATCCACAGCTTGACCAGGATGGAAACCGCCAGCACCGCCACCGTCAGCCAGCTGAACACCACCGGCGTGGGGTGCAGCACTTTGCCCACCGATTCCCGGAGCAGCGAAAAACCGATGCCCAGAATGGTCACGCTCACTGCCAGACCGGCCAGGTATTCGTACCGGGCATGGCCGAAGGGATGTTCGGCGTCCGGCGCGCGGGAGGCCAGCCGGAAGCCCACCAGGCTTACGATGTTGGACGATGCATCCGAAAGGTTGTTCAGGGCATCGGCCAGAATGGCAATGGAGCCAAACAGGGTGCCCACCGTGAGCTTGCCCAGGCAGAGCAGCAGGTTGCACACCATGCCCACCACACCGGCAAGGTTGCCGTAGGCAGCACGCATGCGGGGTTCCCGGGCGTTGTCCGGGTCACGGATAAACAGGCGAATGAGAAGCTGCGTCATAAAAGTTCCTTCCCGGGCAGCGCTGGAAGCCTGCATACCCATTGACCATAGTATAGCATTTTGCTTTACGGTTTTAAAGTGATTTCTCCGGTAAAATTTTGCCCGGTATACAAAACCCCCGGCAGGGGGAAAGCCCCGCCGGGGGAAACAGCTGTTTCAGCGCTTACTTTTCAGAGGGCTTGCTCAGGTCCACGCTGCGGATGATCTTGCGCACCGGCAGGATGCTCTTGGCGTTCATGGACAGTTCGTCCACACCCATGCGCAGGAAGGTCTCGGTCAGAGCGGTGTCGGCACCCAGCTCGCCGCAGATGCCCACCCAGATGCCGTGGCGGTGGCCCGCTTCAATGGTCATCTTGATGGCGCGCAGCACTGCGGGGTGGTGCGGGTTGAAGAACGGCTCCAGCTTTGCGTTCTGGCGGTCAATGGCACAGGTGTACTGGGTCAGATCATTGGTGCCAATGGAGAAGAAGTCGCACTCGGCGGCCAGCTCATCGGCGATCAGCACGGCAGCAGGGGTCTCGATCATGGTGCCCACTTCAATGTTCTGGCCCATCTTCACGCCCGCAGCAGCCAGCTCGGCGCGGCACTCTTCCAGAATGGCCTTGGCATCCTGCAGCTCCCGCAGGCTGCTGATCATGGGGAACATGATGCTCATGTTGCCGTAGGCGGAAGCACGCAGCAGTGCGCGCAGCTGGGTCTTGAAGAAGTCTCTGCGGGTCAGGCAGATGCGGATGGCGCGGTAGCCCAGAGCCGGGTTCTCCTCGTGGTCCAGTTTCATGTAATCCACGGTCTTGTCGGCGCCGATGTCGCAGGTGCGCACAACCACCTTGCGGGGAGCCAGGCTCTCCAGCACCTGCTTGTACGCTTCAAACTGGTAGTCCTCGGTGGGGAAGTCCTTGCAGTTCAGGTACACGAACTCGGTGCGGAACAGGCCCACACCACCGGCATCGTTCTGCTGCACGGCACCCACATCGCTCATGCCGCCAATGTTGGCAAACACATTGATGGTCTTGCCGTCCAGTGTGGTGTTGGTCTTGCCCTTCAGTTCCTGCAGCAGGGCCTGCTTTTTCTGATCCTCCTGCTGGCGCTTTTTCAGGCTCTTGAGCAGGTCGGGGGTGGGGTCCACATACACACAGGCGTTGTAGCCGTCCACAACGGCCATCTTGCCGTCCCAGTCGTCCTGAATGTCCTTGCACTGGATCAGGGCGGGGATGTTCATGCTGCGTGCCAGAATGGCGGTGTGGCTGTTGGAGCTGCCCTCGCGGGTGATGAAGCCCAGCAGCAGGCTTTTATCCATGCGCACGGTCTCGGAGGGAGCCAGATCCTCGGCCACCAGAATGCTGGGCTCGGTGCCCTGCAGGGAAGCGTTGTCCACGCCCTGCAGAATGTCCAGAATGGCCTGCGCAATGTCCAGCACATCGGCGCTGCGGGCCTGCAGATACGGGTCATCCATGGCAGCAAACACGGCTGCCTGGTTGGCGCCGGCGGTTTTCACCGCATATTCGGCGCACTTGTGCTGCCCGTTGATGATCTCCTTGATGGCGTCCACAAAGTCGTCATCTTCCAGCATCATGGCGTGGATGTTGAACACCTCTGCAATGTCCTCGCCTGCTTCGGCCAAGGCCTTTTCGTACAGGGCGGTCTGCTGTTCAATGGCCTTTTCCTGCGCAGCCTCAAAGCGCGCCACCTCAGCAGCGGTGTCGGCCACCTCAGCAGCGGAAATAGTGGTATTCTTCTTTTTGTAGATCTTCAGCTTGCCAATGGCGATGCCATTCAAAATGCTTTTACCGGTGCCTACCTGCATTGCACGTTCTCCTTCTATCACAAATCCAAAAAAGCCCCCGCAGATCTCCCCGCGAGGGCTTGGTCATCACGGCGGATCAGACGTTCTCGGTCAGGAACTTCTGAATGGCCTCGGCAGCTGCCTCTTCATCATCACCCTCAACCTTCACGGTGATGGTCTCGCCCTGCTTGACGCCCATCCCCATCAGGGCCATCAGCTTACGCATATCGCAGCTCTTGCCGTCCTTCTCCAGAGTAGCAGTGCTGGCAAAGCCCTTCACGGTCTTGACCAGCAGGCCTGCCGGACGTGCATGGATGCCGCAGGCATCCTTAACGGTATACTGGAATTCCTTCATGATCATTTTCTCCTTACTTAATCCCGCACAGCCCGGTTCCTCTGCACAAAAACCCGGGCCTGGCAAACACGCTTTGCCACAACGCGGTTGATACCTCTATTATAAACCCTGCATGGAAATTTTTCACCGTTCGATATTGCCGATTTTTTCAAAGAAATTTTGGTAAAATTGAATATACAATTTCTGAAATTTTGACCATTTTTTATATTTTTCCGTTTTTGTTTGCAAAAATTATGCATTTTGCGCGCTTATTCTCCATGCCGCGCAGCCTGCCGTTTCCGGCAAAGGCCCGCAGTTCCGGTTGTTTCCGGCAGTTATTCCACCGGGTAGCCCTCGGCGTCCAGCGGCAGCTGAGCCGGGTCCACCGTTTCGGGCAGCAGCTCTGCATCGCCGGAGGTCTGCTGCGCTGCACTGTCGGTGCCGGTCAGCTCTTCCTCGTGGCGCTCGCCCCAATCGCCGCTGTAATCTTCGCCGGAAGTCTGCTGGGCATCCAGCTCCTCGTCATGCCGTTCGCCCCAGTCCCCGCTGTAGTCCTCGCCGGAGGTCTGCTGCGCTTCTGCCATGGCGGCCTGCATGTCTTTCAGGCCCACCACCACACCGGAAGGCCGCTCCAGCAGGTAGGCACCCACTGCCTTTTTGCGGTACACCAGCAGCACACCGTAGCGGCTGGTCTCGCCGCTGCTGGCCGCCGGGATCAGTGCCACCCACTTTTCCACGGTTTTGCCCTTGTATCGGGCCAGGTCCATGCCGCTTTGCTGCACCACCCCATTGAAGGCCGAAAAGCTGTCGTCCCACTTGCGGGGGATCTTGACCTTATCCGCCGTGATGGACGCCCCGTCCACCTCCAGCCCGTAGCCGGTGAACCAGGTCTGAATGTCCTGCGCGCTCTCGATCCGGTTCACGGAAGCCGCCGCAGACGCCGCCACCGACCGGGTGCTGATATAACGCCCCAGCATGGCGCTGAACACCACCAGTGCGCAGCACATGGCCCCCAGCCCCAGCTTTTTCAGGCTCGTTTTGCTCAATGTGACTACAAACATATCCCCATGCCTCCCCAGCCTGTTTTCCGCTTGATTGCTCTGAGAACAATTTATTCAGGATTTGGGAAGGTTATGACGATTTAAAATGCCCGCCGTTTCCGTTTGGGCATATTCAGCTGCTGCCAGAGTATTCCGTTTTTCTGCTGCGCAGCAGCCGAAGGCTGACAGCAGCAGATGCCGTTGACCATCGCGGCCTTTTCCGTGAAAAACAAATCAGCCAGACCCGCAGGTCTGGCTGATTTGCAGCATTTAAATGATTTTTCCTTTGTTATTGTCAGAGCGAAGCGGAGACGATTCCAAATCGTCACGATTCAGTGTGCCCTTGCAAAATCTTCCGGGCTGACACTGCCGTCCTGCACAAGCACCTTGTGCAGGACCTGCATCACACCATATTCCCGGTGGGACGGTGCCAGGAACGGCACCTGTGCCCGCAGCGGCACGCTGCCGTTTTCCATCAGAAAGCCGTACTTTGCCGTAGTGAGCATCTCGGCATCGTTGTAGGTGTCGCCAAAGGCCATCATGCTGCTGCACGGAATGTCCAGCAGCTGCCCCAGCCGTTCCAGGGCCGCACCCTTGTGCACGCCGGAGTTCATCACATCCACCCAGTTTTTGCCCGCCACCGCCACGGAAAATGCGCCGCCGTGGGCCGTGTGGAACCGTCCGTACACCGTATCATACGCCTGCTGGGCGTTGCCCTGCGGCAGATAGACCGTAAACTTATCTGCTGCCGCTTCCACCGCAGTCAGGTCGTCCACATATTCCACCCGTGTATAAAAGTTCTTGAACACCGGGTCGTATTTTGCATCCTGTTTTTCCGCATAGGCCGCCTGCAGACCGCACAGCAGGCCCACATCGCCGGCCTGTTTGGTGCTGCGGGCCAGCGTGCGCCAGCCCTCTGCCGGCATCTCGGACACAAACAGATCTTTCCCTTTCCAGCGGGCCGCGCCGCCGTTGTCGCCGATCAGGATGATCCAGTCCAGCAGGGCCGGAAACATGGTTTCCAGCGTATACAGGGGCCGCCCGCTGGCGGCGGCAAACAGGATGCCCCGGTCCGCCAACGCCTGCACCGCCGTTTCAAACCCCGGCGGCAGCTGGCTGTGTTCGTCCAGCAGGGTAGCGTCCATATCGGACGCGATCAGGCGGATCTGATCCATGGGCTGCAGTCTCCTTTGCGGTTTATCCAATGTAGCTGATGTTCACGTCCAGGTCGCCGCGGTAGCCGTCCAGGCGGGCGGTGCAGGTGCCCTGCCACAGATCGCACGGAATGCGGCTGCCGGGCACATCGTAGTGGGCGTTCCAGATGCTGTAGCCCTTGAGCTGGCTGAAGTCCAGCCGCTTTTCAAACCACAGGGTGGAAGCATACACGCCCGGCTTGTAGCCCAGCTGCTTCACCTGCTCGCAGAAGGCCACCGCGCACTTGGTGCGGTCGGCCACACCCAGGCCGTCTGCACGGCCGGAGCCGTTGGCGGCACCGGAAGCCTCGGTGTCAAAGTAGATGGGGTAGTCCAGCTTGCGGCCGTTCAGCGCCCAGTTGCAGCCCTCTGCTTCCTCCCGGGCCTCGTCCTCGGTGGTGGCCTGGCTGAAGAAATACACGCCCACCTTCAGCCCGGCGTTGCGGGCGTTGGTAAAGTGCTCTTCAAACATGGGGTCCTTGACCAGGGTGCCGCTGGCACCGTAGCCGCGGTAGCCGATGCGGATGATCACAAAGCTGACCCCGGCCTTTTTGATCTGCTCCCAGTCCAGCCCGCTCTGATACTTGGACACATCAATGCCGAAGGTGGTGTTTTTCTGCATCACGCCGTCCGCATCAAAATAGTACAGCTTGCTGTCGATCACCTTGATGCCGGTCACCTTTTGGTTGGTGGAAGGGCTGTAGTAATACGTTTTGCCGTTTTCGGTGCGCCAGCCGGAATACACCGGGTCCGACTCTTCTTTTTTGCCGAACAGCAGGTTCCACAGCCAGGAGAAAAAGCCGTTCTCACTGCCAAAGTCGATGCACTGGGCTTCCGCTTCGTTCAGGGTGCCGGTGTCCAGCGCTTCCCGGATCTGTTCCGGGGTCAGCAGCACGCTGCCTTCCGGGGTGTGCTGGTTGGTGGTGGAATTTTCCGGCAGGTCGGTATCTGCCGCCGGGGCCTGCGGGTCCTGGGCAGCCAGTTCCGGGGTCTCGGTCTGCAGGGTCACCACGCCGTTTTCTGCGTCCAGTTCCGGCTCTGCCGCCGGTTCCTGAGCAGGCAGCTGTTCGGCCCGGGCCGTCTGCTCCGTCTCAGCCGGTTCCGGCTGTGCGGTCTCCTCTGCCTGTGCCGGTTCCTCTGCAGGCTGGGCCGTTTCGGGCTGCACCGTTGCAGCGGCTTCTGCGGCAGGTGCTTCTGCCGCTTCGCTCTCCGGTTCGGTTTTCGTTTCCTGCGCCGGAGCCGTGTCCGTTCTGCGGTTTTTGTGCTTCTGCGTTTTTTCCGGGGTGTGCTGCTGCACAGCCGGAACCACCGTCAGTGCTTCCGGCTGCCCGTTCAGCAAAAGTGCCGTGCCCGCCCCGCTGACGGAAAGCACCAGTGCCATTGCAAAAACTGCTGCGGCCCACCCTTTGCGGGGGGTGCCGTGTGCAGAGGATTTCAAGTTCCAAAGCTTTTTCATGCTGCCCTGTTTCGCCTCCAAAATCGTTTTTTCTATTGCATCCTGCCCGCCGGCGGAGCCGCTTTTCTGCGCTGCGCCCGATATAAACCCGGCAGCGGTCAAACTCATCGTTACTTTTTTAGTATACACCCGAAGGCAAGGCTCCGTCAATCCGGACTGCGCTGCAGCGCGGGGCACAGCGTACCCGTGCCCCGCACCCGAAAAATGCTCCAAAAGAAATACGTCCAGAACCGGCAAATCATTGCACAAAGTCAAAATTTTAAGGTTCTGCCCGGAAATCCTTCGTTTTTCCTTGCTGTCTTGACAGGTGTATGGTATTATACTTGACATGCAGTTTTCTGTGTCCATCGCTTGCTTTGCAGCAGAAAGGTTGTTTGTTATGTCAAATGTGAAAGATTTCTTAAAACGGAAGGATATCGTCATTTCGCCGCAGCGCTATCTCATTGAGGCGCTGGGCGCCATGGCACAGGGCCTGTTTGCCAGCCTGCTCATTGGCACCATCATCAAAACGCTGGGCCAGCAAACCGGCCTGGACCTGCTGGTGGATCTGGGCGGCTACGCCACCGCCATGAGCGGCCCGGCCATGGCCTGTGCCATCGGCTGGGCACTGCACTGCCCGCCGCTGGTGCTGTTCAGCCTGATCACCGTGGGCTACTCGGCCAACGCCCTGGGCGGGGCAGGCGGCCCGCTGGCCGTACTCATCATTGCCATTGTGGCCGCCGAGCTGGGCAAGGCCGTGAGCAAGGAGACCAAGGTCGACATTTTGGTCACCCCGCTGGTGACCATTTTTGTGGGCGTGGGCCTGTCCATGGCCATTGCCGCCCCCATTGGTGCCGCCGCCAGCCAGGTGGGCACCCTGATCATGTGGGCCACCGAGCAGGCCCCGCTGATCATGGGGATTCTGGTATCGGTCATTGTGGGTGTGGCGCTGACCCTGCCCATTTCCTCCGCCGCCATCTGCGCAGCCCTGGGCCTGACCGGCCTGGCCGGCGGTGCCGCCGTGGCGGGCTGCTGTGCTCAGATGATCGGATTTGCCGTGATGAGCTACCGCGAAAACGGCGTGGGCGGCCTGGTGAGCCAGGGCCTGGGCACCAGTATGCTGCAGATGGGCAACATCATCAAGAACCCCCGCATCTGGATCGCCCCCACCCTGGCCAGTGCCATCACCGGCCCGCTGGCCACCTGCGTGTTCCACTTTGAGATGAACGGTGCCGCCGTTTCCTCCGGCATGGGCACCTGCGGCCTGGTGGGCCAGATCGGCGTATACACCGGCTGGGTCAGCGACATTGCCGCCGGCACCAAGGCTGCCATTACCCCCATGGACTGGGCGGCCATGATCCTGCTGTGCTTTGTGCTGCCCGCCGTGCTCAGCGTCCTCTTCTGTGAGATCGAGCGGAAGCTGGGCTGGATCAAGGACGGCGACCTGAAGCTGAATTAACTTTTCGATCGGAAAAATCATTTTCGGTAGAACAAATCCCGGCAGACTGCGGTCTGCCGGGATTTGTATTTTCACAGAAGGGACGCAATTGCAGGTTGCATCTTTCGCGGCAGGACGGTGGGGAGTTTCCACAGCGAATGATCCGAGGGTGGGACCCTGTTGCCGCAGGCAATAGGGCGGGAGCTGGAAGCCCCGAAAGTTCGCGTGGAAAGCTCCCCGCTGGTCTGCCGCTGTCACACGATCTTTTTCCCATCCAGCACAGCTTCCGTCAGCGTATCGCCGTCATACACGAGCTTGAGGGAGAACCAGGGCCGGTTCTCGTTCAGCAGGCGGAAGAAAATTTTGTCTCCCTCCCAGATGGGCAGCTCTGTCGCCTTGTCTTTGGGCACCCATTCCAGCACGCCCTCTCTGCAGGCATCGCCCTGCACCATCTCGCCCTGCCAGGCATCGGCGGTGTACAGGTGGATGAACTCGGTCATATTGCCCAGAATAAAGGTCAGCAGGCCCCGGGCGCGGTAGTGGGTCAGGGTCAGGCCGGTTTCTTCCCGCACCTCCCGCAGCAGGCAGTCCTCCGGGCTTTCAAACCGCTCAAACTTGCCGCCCACACCCACCCATTTGTCGTGGTTGTAGTCGTCCTGCTTTTTCACGCGGTGCAGCATCAGATAGGCATTGTCCCGTTCCAGATAGCACAGCGTGGTGCTGAAAATGGGATATTCCGGGTTCAAGAATGCTCCTAAGTTCATGGGGGAAATTCTCCTTTTTGTAAGCAGTTTTCGTTGCAAAGCCCGCTCAGGTGCTTCTTTCGCTTCTTCCGGTCAGCACAAATAAAGCTCCCCCTTTCGGGGGAGCGGGCATCACGCAGCGATGACTGAGCGGGTTACGCTTTCCGGCTTGCTCTGCCCTTGCCTGCATTGTTCAGCTTGCGCACCAGGTCGTTCTGGTGTTTGCGCTGGCTGGGCGTGGGCTGCGGTTCCTTGGCTTCCTCGGCGCGGCGGCCGGTCTGGGCAGCGTCCGGGTCAATGCGCACCAGGTCCCATTCCTGGTTGCCGCCGGCTACATAGGTCCAGATCTGGGCCTGGGCGCCGTTTGCGGTGTTCATGGCCACCAGGTCAATGTATTTGTCGGCCAGCACATTGCGGATGCGGGTATGGCCATTGCGGGTGGGGTCCAGCGTCCAGCACTGGCTCCAGCCGTTGGTGCGGCTCCACTGGTGCAGCCAGGTGCCTTCCACCACGCCGCCCAGGGCCAGGTCGATCATCTTGCCGGTAAACCGGTTCTGGATGCGCCAGCGCCCGCCGCCTGCATCCACAAACTGCCACTGCTGCCACGGATGGCCCGCATAGCTCCACAGCTGGATGGCGGCGCCGTTCTCCGTATTGAAGTCCTTTACTTCCAGCACCTTTCCGTTCGGGGCTTTGATGATGTAAAATTCATTTTCCAGTATAACCACCTGAGATGCCTTCGCCATAGAGCACGACTCCTTTCCTACTTGGTAGCCCTATTATAACGTATCCGCCGCGCGGCAACAAGGATGGTTTTCCATAATCTTTTTTCTTTTTCTTGTGCATTTTGCTTTGTTTTTCGAGAGATCTTCTCCTTGTGCAACAAGAGCGTTTCCCGCGCAGACCACTTTGCACTCCGGAGCGTCTTGTGGTACAATACAGACACAAACTTTCAGGGAGGGAACCGCCATGACCAACGAAACACTGGAAACCATCAAGAACCGCCGCAGCTGCCGCGCTTACAAGCCGGAGCAGATCACGGATGAAGAACTGAACGCTGTGCTGGAAGCCGGCACCTACGCTGCCAGCGCCATGGGCCGCCAGAGCGCCAAGATCGTGGTCGTGCAGGATGCCGCTGCCCGCGCCCAGCTCACCCGCATGAATGCCGCTGTTATGGGAACGGATAACGACCCCATGTACGCTGCCCCCACCATTCTGGTGGTGCTGGCAGACGCCAACGCCAAAAACGCCGTGCAGGACGGCAGCCTGGTGATGGGCAATCTGATGCTGGCCGCCGCATCGCTGGGGCTGGGCAGCTGCTGGATCAACCGCGCCAAAGAAGAGTTTGAAACCGAAGAGGGCAAGGCCCTGCTCAAAACGTGGGGCATTGAGGGAGAATGGGTCGGCGTTGGCCACTGCATTCTGGGCTACCCCGCAGCAGACCCCAAACCCGCCGCGCCCCGCAAGCCGGACTACATTGTAAAAGTATGAGTTAGGAGCACTATGAAACCCGATTACAAACTGGTTGCCAAAGCCAAGTACATCCACACCACCGCCGACCTTGCCAGCGAGATCTGGCACGAGGTCTACAAGCGTTATTACCCGACCAAGCAGCTGGATGCTCTGGTGGACCAGCTGCAGAGCGCCGATGCCATTGAAGAGGACATCGACAACGATGTGAACTACTTTCTCATCGTGCTGGGCGGCAAAAACATCGGCTATTTTGCCTGGAAGATGGAGAACACCGCCCTGCACCTGATGCACCTGTATCTCCTGCCGGAATACCGCGGCAAGGCTCTTGGCCGGGACATTGTGCTGTCCTGCGAGCGGCTGGCCCGGGGCGAGGGCAAGGGCCGTGTGTGGTGCACCGTGCACGCCAAGGCCCTGCCCGTGCAGCAGTTCTTCAAGGGCCTGCGCTACCGCAGCCTGAAGGCCGCCGAGCCGGAAGAGGGCGGCGTTCCCCGCAATGAGCTGGTGTTTGAGCACACGCTGTAAGCCGCAGCCTTTTTGCACAAAAGCATTGCAATTTCTCCCATTTTGTACTACACTAGTGTAGTGTAATAAAGCGGCTGCTGCAGGCAGCCCGAACAAAAAGGAGAACGCCCATGGCAAAGGATCATCCGACCGGAAAATCCGGCCTGTACCAGGCATTTCTGCAGCTCAAGACCCCGGAGGAGTGCTACCGTTTTTTGCAGGACGTGTGCAGCTACTCGGAACTGAGCGCAATGGAGCAGCGCTATAACATTGCCGAAATGCTGGCCGATAAGCGCATTTACACCGAGATCATGGACAAGACCGGCGCGTCCAGCGCCATCATCAGCCGGGTCAGCCGGGTGCTGAGCGCAGACGACAGCGTGCTGCGCGCTCTGCTGGAAGCCAAAAAAAACGCTCCGTCCTGACCATTTCCGTTACGCCGTGCCGCGTGCCGCCCGGGCCATTGCCCGCTTTTGCGGTGCGCGGCTTTTTGTGATTCAACTGGGAAGCCGGAGTGCCCGCACCGGCGGGGCGCTTCCGCGGCTTTCCCTCATTCGCCGCCTGCGGCGACAGCTTTCCCCGTGGGGGAAGCCTTATCAGGGAGGTTTGATTCAAATGAGCAAAGCCGTTGTGTTTTTTGCCGAAGGCACTGAAGAGTGCGAGGCCCTGCTGGTGGTAGACTTGCTGCGCCGCGCCAGGGTAGAAGTGATCGTGGCCAGCGCTTCCGGCAGCCGCGAGATCGTGAGCAGCCATAAGGTGCATCTCACCGCAGACGCCCTGGCGGAAGAGGTGGATTATTCGGACGTAGACCTGGTGGTGCTGCCCGGCGGCATTCCCGGCACCCCGAACCTGGCTGCCAACCATACCGTCACCGACACCTGCGCGTCCTTTGCAAAGAGCGGCAAAAAGGTAGCCGCCATCTGCGCTGCCCCCAGCGTGCTGGCCTCGCTGGGCCTGCTGGAAGGCAAAAACGCCACCGCTCACGCCGGCTTCCAGGACAAGCTGGCCGGTGCCCACGTGCTGGACACGGAGGTGGTAGTGGACGGGAACATCACCACCAGCTACGGCCTGGGCGGTGCCATTCCCTTTGCGCTGGAACTGGTGCGTCAGCTGGCCGGGCAGGCCGAAGCGGACCGCATCCAAGCCGCCATTGCCTATCGGCACTGAGGGGAGGGCTGCACCATGCGTTTTGTTACCTGCCGCACCCCGGACGGCGTGGAAGAGCCTGCCGTGCTCTCCGCCGATGGCACCGCCGTTACCCCCCTGCGCTGGCTGGGTCTGCCCTGCGACACCCTGGCCGAGGCCATTCCCCAGCTGACCCCCGCCGTGCGGGCCGGGCTGTCGCTGGCCCTTTCCGCCATTCCGTCCGTGCCTCTGGACGCCGTGGAGCTGCAAAGCCCCATTCCCTGCCCGGCGCAGGATGTGATCTGCCTGGGCATCAACTACATGGCCCACTCAGACGAAGCCGAAAAATATTCTGCGGACGCCTTTGCCACCAAGCACCAGGATGCCATCTATTTCTCCAAGCGGGTCACCCGCGCAGTGCCGGACGGCGGCTGCATCCAGGCTCACACCGACCTGGTGCAGAAGCTGGATTACGAGTGCGAACTGGCCGTGGTGCTGGGCAAAGACGCCAAAGATGTGCCCGCCGGGCAGACCAAGGACTACGTGTTCGGCTACACCATCCTGAACGATGTTTCCGCCCGGGATGTGCAGACTGCCCATAAGCAGTGGTACTTTGGCAAGAGCCTGGACGGCTTTACCCCCATCGGCCCCTGCCTTGTAACAGCAGACGAATTTGACACCTACCCGCCCAAGCTGGCCATCCGCAGCTTTGTCAACGGGGAAAAGCGGCAGGACTCCAACACCGGCCTGCAGATCTTTGACATTGACCATGTGATCCACGAGCTTTCCCAGGGCATGACCCTGAAGGCCGGCACCCTCATTGCCACCGGCACCCCGGCAGGCGTTGGCATGGGTATGGACCCGCCGCAGTTCCTGCACCCGGGTGATGTGGTGCGCTGCGAAATTGAGGGCATTGGCAGCCTGACCAACCCTGTGCAGGGGTAAGGCTTTGGCGCTTTTCCCAATTTTGCGCCCGCATTTCCGGCCAAGTGCATAAATCGTATCTCCCGCACTGCTTTTTGGCGGGAAGTATGGTATACTGGAGAGCAGAAAACGGACGGCATCCAGCCGTAAAAAGAGGTAATTGATCATGAAGGAATTTGCATTCGGCATCGACCTGGGCGGCACCACCGCCAAAGCCGGCCTGTTCACCACCTCCGGCACCCTGGTGGAAAAGTGGGAGATCCCCACCGACACTTCCAACGCCGGGGAACACATCCTGGCCAACCTGGCCGCTGCCATCCTGCAGAAGATGCAGGAAAAGGGTCTTTCCGCCGCACAGGTGGAAGGTGTGGGCGTGGGCGTGCCCGGCCCCGTGCTGGACTCCAGCATCGTGCCCATCGTCTGCGCAAACCTGGGCGGCTGGGGCAACCGCAACGTGTCCATTGAGCTGAGTGAGCTGCTGGGCGGCATCCGCGTGCTGGTGGGCAACGATGCCAATGTGGCCGCCCTGGGCGAGATCTGGATGGGCATTGCCAAAGGCTGCCGCAGTGCCGTCATGGTCACGCTGGGCACCGGCGTGGGCGGCGGCGTCATCGTCAACGGCAAGGTGATCGATGGCTCCCACGGTGCCGGCGGCGAGATCGGCCACATTACCGTGAACCCCCACGAGACCGCCACCTGCGGCTGCGGCAAGCACGGCTGCCTGGAGCAGTATTCCAGTGCCACCGGCGTGGTGCGCTGCATGAAGAAGCTGCTGGACGAGAACCCGGACGCCCCCTGCACCCTGCGCGGCACCGCATTTGAGGCCAAGGACGTATTTGACGCTGCCCGCAGCGGCGATGCCCTGGCCGCCCGCGAAGTGGACGAGATGGCTGCCACCCTGGGCATGGCTCTGGCCAACATTGCCGCCACCACAGACCCTGAAATGTTCATGATCGGCGGCGGCGTGGCCCGCGCCGGTGCGGTCCTGTTTGACCCGCTGGTGCGCCACTACAAGGAGTTCGCCTTCAAGTCCTGCCGCGAGACCCCCATCGTGGCCGCTACCCTGGGCAACGATGCCGGCATTTACGGTGCCGTGCGCCTGGTGGTGGGTGCATAAGCTTTTCCGCATACACAAAAAGGCACTGCCAACGGCAGTGCCTTTTTTCTGTGTTCTCTGCTCAGGGTTGGGAGTCCGCCGTGCGGTAGATGCCAAAGCTGTTGTCCGGCGCGGGCATCTCCACACGGGAGGCCCGGTCGTTCACCGCCCACATCATCACGCCCATGGCCGCCAGCACTCCCAGGATGATGAGCCATTTGACAAAATTCGGAAGTTTGTTCATTGCAGTTTCTTTTTGTGCTTATTCCGGGCGGCACAGGGCGCGGGCACGGGCCAGCAGGGCCGCCGCATCCTCCGCCGAAAGCTGCCTGACCCACGCCCCGCGTGCAGCCGCACCGTCTCCGGTATTTCCGGCCTCGGCAAAGCCCGCCTGGTCCGAGTCGGTGCGGTCATGCCAGGGGGAGAACCCCTCCGGCGAAATGTGCGCGCCAAGGCGGCTGTCCAGCACGGTGGTCCTGCCAGTGGGGCGCCAGGGGCGGCCCAGGAACACGGTGCCTGCCGGGCAGTTATCGGATACAAAATCGCAGTCCCAGAACACCAGGCCCAGCCCATCGGCCGCGCCGGAAGGAGCCGTGACGTAGCTGCGGTCCAGGCCGTTGTTCACAGTGCGGATGGTGCACTGCTCAAACAGGGCGTCCGCGCCGCCGTAGATGAAGTCGATGTCTCCGGCGATCTCGCAGTGCTGGTAATACTGAGCCGTCAGGCGGCGGGGTGCCAGCCAGCGCGGGCCAAGAAAGCCGTCCTTCTCGCGCTCCTTTTCAGGCAGCGGGGCGCAGAACAGGGTGTCCTGGTTGCCCAGCAGCCGCACGTTGCGGAACACGGCATGATCGCTGTCCACGTAGGCCGCCACGGCCTGGCCCACCTTGGCCCCGGGGCCGGCATCGTTTTCAATGGTCAGGTTTTCCACCCGCACCCGCTCGCCGCTGAAAAACGCCGTATAGCTGCGGAAGGTGTGGTAAATGCGTCCGTCCGGGTGCGGGAGCTTTCCGCCATCGCCCCACACCAGCTTTGTTTCTTCCGCGCCTGCGCCGATCAAGGCAATGTCCTTTTTCTCGCAGACCAGCTTTTCCCGGTAAATACCCGCGCCAATGCGGATCTCTGCGGGGCAGTTGTAGGGCACGGCCAGCACGGCCTCCGAAATGGTGGTAAAATGGCCGCTGCCATCCTGTGCTACATTGATGGTAAGCATTGTTGACCTCCTGATCTCCCGTTCCGTCCCAGCGGACCCGGGCTGCGGGCTGCAGGGCGCAAAGGCACGCTGCCGCCCGATGTTTTGTATCCATCTAAGTATAACCTCCCCCTTCCCGAATTGCAACTGTTTTGGCGGCCCTCAGCCGCATTTTTCCAGCCGCAGCACCGCCGCCGTAATGTCGTCCGGGCGGCCGGTTTTCCGGGCGCGGATACGGGCCGTTTCCACCAGCGTCTGGGCAATTTTTTCCGGCGGCTCTTCCGCCGCAGCCGAAAGTTCCAGCTGCTTTGCCACCCAGCCGGCCCCGTCTACCAGCAGCCCGTCCGACACCAGCACCGCATAATCTCCGGCGGCCAGATGCACCACCCGGCTTTGGCCGTTCACTCCGCCCAGAATGCCCACCGGCAGGCTGGCTTCTCCCACAGCCCGCGCCCGCCCGCCGTGCACGAGAAAACCCGGGGCTGCCCCGGCCTTGAACAGCCGCGCCGTGCCGGTGTACAGATCCACACTGATCAGATCCAGCGTGGCACCGCTTTCTTCCTCGCTTTTCAGGGCCAGCGCCACATTCACGAGCCGGGCCGCCAGCTCCGCCGGGAAGCCCGCTTTCAGCAGCCGGGCGGTCAGCTCCGCGGCCAGGCTGCCGTCCACTGCAGCAGGCCGCCCGGTGCCCATGCCGTCACACAGGATCATCTGGGCCGCCGCCGGGCTGCAGAACTGCTGCACCGCATCGCCGCACACCTCACCCTGCGCAGCGGCCGCCGCCATGCCAAACACCGCCCGCAGCACCGGCTTTTCGCAGAACAGCAGGGTGGTCAGCCCTTTGCAGGAGAGCACCTGCGGCACTTCCAGGGTGCGGCGGCAGATGTGCCCCACCTCCTGTGCCAGCGCCGCCAGTTCCTGCGGGGCAAACCGGGTGCGCGGCAGGGTGACTGCTACATGGGTGCGGCCCAGGTCGTCCAGGGTCACGGTGCACTCCTGCGGCGGAGACCCCAGCGAGGTGAAAAAGGCCGCCACCCGGCCGGATTTGTAGGGTTCCGGATCTCCCGGGCGGCTCAGCTGCTCGCACAGCACCCCCAGGGCCTGGGCCACTGCACTGTACTGCTCGGTCAGGGCGGTGCGCATGGCTTCGGAGTGCACCCGCGCTTCCTTGCGGCTGCGGTACAGCGCAAACGAGCGGCTTGCCGCTGCGCACAACGCTGCCGGATGGATGCAGCGCCCCAGCTGCCCGGGCAGCTGAGTCGCTTCCACGCTGCCGTTCTGTTCCAGCAGCGGGCGCAGTGCCTCCATACCTTCCAGCGTGGCGGCATATTCCTGTTTCCAGCAGGCCTCCCGCCGCCCGCAGTTGAAGCACAGGCTGTCGTGGGTGTTGTCGATCACCCAGCGGAAGCTCTCACACCGGTGGGGCAGCGCCGCATACACCTCATTCACTGTGTCCGCCAGCGAGGTCAGGCTCTGGGCCACTGCTTCCAGCCGGGTGGCCGCCGCTGCCGTCTGCGGGCGCTCGGCGGCCTGCGCGCTGCCCTCTTCGGCCCGGTCCGGCGTCAGCCACGCCCCGGGCAGGCAGAGTACCCCCACGGTGCCAAGCCCCATACTGAGCAGGGCCGAAAATGCTGCCCCGGGCGGCTGCACGCAGAGCACCCCAGCCAGACAGCCGCCTGCATAGGCAGCCGCAGCTTCCACCCGGCGGCCCGGGGCCAGCACCGCCGCGCACGCGGTGCCGCAGCCAAGGCCTGCTGCGGCCAGAGCCTGGGCCGGGGCGGCGGCGCACAGCGCGGCTCCCAGTACGCCGCCGCACGCCAGCGCCGCCAGCGGCTGCCCTTTGCAGCACAGCGCCAGCTCCAATGCCGCACACAGGGCCGCACCCGGCAGCACCGGCCCCCACGTTATGCCGCCCAAAGCCGCAGCCCCGGCGGCCCCCACCAGCAGCATCCCGAAGCCCGGCCGTTCCGGGGCAAAGCGCTGCAGTGCCGCCCCGATGCCTGCCGCCAGCAGGGCATCTGCCGTGCCGAACAGCACCAGCTCCCGCCCGCCCGGGCGGCCAAAGGCCAGGCAGCAGGCCATGCCCACCAGGGTGCCGCAGCCTGCCAGCACGGCCGGGACCGCTTTGCGGGGCCAGACCCAGCGGGCCGCCACCGCAGCCCCCAGCCCGCACAGCAGGCAGACACTGCGCAGGGAAAGCGCCCCGAACCCGTGCAGCAGAATGCCCAGCGCGGCCCCGGCGGCACACACGGCAAAGCAGTCCTCGCCAAAGCCCAGGGCAAACCCCAGGCCAAAGGGCATCAGCTCCCCGTACAACACCGCCCAGCCGCCGGCAAAGCCCACCGCCATAGCGGCCAGCCTGCGTGCCGCCGGGCGCAGTGCCGCCCGGGATGCCAGCGGCGGCAGCCGCAGCCCGTGCCCCTGCATTTTTACGATCTCCATCCGCTCTGTCATACAAACTCCCCGCTTTCCGGCGGGGCATCTGTGTTCTGTTCCCCGCGCGTTCTGCATACACTGTAGCGCGGGGGTGCAGCATTTTTTGCCGTGGTGCAGCGAACTGCCCCAAACCTGCCCAAAGACGCAAAAAAGCCCTGCGGCATCCAAAATCCCGCAGGGCTTTTCCATTATTTTGTTGGATCTCAGCCGTTCAGCTTTGCAATGGCCGCATTCACGCGGGCCAGGGTGGTTTCGCGGCCCATCATGCAGGCAAGGTCCGTGCCGCCGCCGGGGGTGCGCTGCCTGCCGGACAGGGCAATGCCCAGGGGGTACAGCAGCCAGCCGTTCTTCTTGCCCATCTCTTCGGCCTTGGCCTTGCAGGCGTTGAACACAGCATCCCGGTCTGCAAAGTCCAGGCTCTCATCGCTCAGCACCGGCAGCAGGGCTTCCAGGGCTTCCTTGGCGGTCTCCGGGGTGGTTTTCTGCTTCTTGTTGGCGTACAGGCTCACATCGTAGTCCGGCATGGCGTCAAAGAAGTCCAGCTGCTCGGGGATCTCGCCCAGCACCTCGCACCGGGGCTGCAGGTTTGCGCACAGCAGTGCCTTGTTGATGGGCGTGTGCACGGCCTGGTCGATCCAGGGTTCTGCCTTCTTCTGGAACTCCTCGGGAGACAGGCGGCGGATGTACTCCGCGTTGATGGCCCGCAGCTTGAGAGGGTCGAAGATGGCGGGGGACTTGGAGATGCCGTCCGGGGACCAGATCTTGATCAGGTCCTGCAGGCTGAAGATCTCCTGCTCGGCATACTCGCCCTTGGGGCTCCAGCCCAGCAGGCAGATGTAGTTCATCACAGCCTCGCTCAGGTAGCCCTTGGCCACCAGGTCCTGGTAGCTGGCATCGCCGTTGCGCTTGGAGAGCTTGTTCTGGGCGTCCTTCATCACCGGCGGGCAGTGGATGTAGGTGGGGATCTCCCAGCCAAAGGCCTGGTACAGCAGGTTGTACTTGGGGGTGGAGGACAGATACTCGCTGCCGCGGATCACGTGGGTAATGCCCATCAGGTGGTCGTCCACCACGTTGGCAAAGTTGTAGGTGGGCATTCCGTCCGTCTTGATCAGGATCTGATCGTCCATCTCGCTGTTGTTCACCTCAATGTGGCCGTACACCACATCGTCAAAGCCGGTCACGCCCTCTTTGGGGATCTTCTGGCGGATGACATACGGCTCCCCGGCGGCCAGGCGCTTTTCCACCTCTTCCCTGGGCAGGTCGCGGCAGCAGCCATCGTAGTGGGTCATTTCGCCGTTGGCGCGCTGCGCGGCGTGCAGGGCCTCCAGACGCTCCTCGGTGCAGAAGCAGTAGTAGGCCTTGCCCTCGGCCACCAGCTGCTCGGCATACTGCTTGAACATGCCCATGCGCTCGCTCTGCACATAGGGGCCAACGGGGCCGCCCACATCCGGGCCTTCGTCCCACAGCAGGCCGGTCTCCCGCAGGGTGTTGTAAATCACGTCCACGGCACCTTCCACATAGCGGCCCTGGTCGGTATCCTCAATGCGCAGGATGAAGGTGCCATCCTCGTGCTTTGCCATCAGGTAGGTGTACAGCGCGGTGCGCAGGTTGCCCACGTGCATGTAACCGGTGGGCGAGGGGGCAAAACGGGTGCGGACTTTATTGCTCGGCATAGAAAAACGCTCCTTTATCTATTCAAATGCAAAAATGCAGATAGCTATGTTTAGTTTACCTGCTTGCAGGCCATTTGTCAACGGAGAGCCTTTGTTTTGCTTTTTCGGCCTCTTTTGCGGCAAACCGCAGATTTTTTTGTCGAAAACGCTCGAAATCATTGACGAACCCTGTTCTTTTTTGTATACTAATCGTGTCAGCGCTGGCACAATTTTCCTGTTGTGTCAGCCATTGGCTATCGCAGTGTAAATTTGAAGGAGAATGGTATACTATGAAAAGCACCGGAATCGTTCGCGGCATCGACACCCTGGGACGCATCGTCCTGCCCAAAGAGCTGCGCACCAACATGCACCTGGACGGCGAAACCAAACTGGAGATCTTTGTGGATGGGGATTCCATCATTTTAAAGAAGCACCGCCCCGCCGGCAGCTGTGATTTCTGCGGCGATGTGGACGAAAACGCCGTGCAGTTTGCAGGCTACTGCATCTGCTCGGCCTGCCGCCGCAAGATCGGCGCACTGTAACACAAAAAGGAGGCTCTGCCCATGAGCCGGATGATCGACTTCACCGTACCTTCCACGGTGCCGGGGCGCACGCTGCACGCGTTCCGCTGTGAGCCGGAAGGCGAGGTGCGGGCCATTCTGCAGCTTTCCCACGGCATGGTGGAATTCATCGACCGCTACAAGCCCCTGGCCGAGTACCTGGCGGCCCGCGGCATCCTGACCACCGGCCACGACCACCTGGGCCACGGCGGCTCTATCCGCACCAAGGCAGATTACGGCTATTTTGCAGAGCCGGACGGCAACCGCGCCGTGCTGGCCGACCTGCACGCCATGACCGTGCGCACCAAAGAGCAGTACCCCGGCGTGCCGTATTTTCTGCTGGGGCACAGCATGGGGTCCTTTTACGCCCGGCAGTACCTGTGCGAGTACGGGCAGGAGCTGGACGGCGCCATTCTTATGGGCACCGGCTTCCAGCCCAAAGCACTGGTGCAGTTTGCCAAAACTACCTGCCGGGTGCTGGCCGCCGTTCATGGCTGGCAGTACCGCAGCAAGCTGGTGGCAGACCTTTCGTTCCTGGGGTACAACAAGGGGCTGGAAGGCCGCACCACCCACGACTGGCTCAACCGCGATGCCGCCGAGGTGGACAAGTACCTGGCCGATGAGCGCTGCACCTTTACCTTTACGCTCAACGCCTACTACAGCATGTTCAGCGGCATTCTGCGCCTGCACGACCCGGCCTTTCTGGCCCGGATGCCCAAGGACCTGCCCCTGCTGTTCCTGGCCGGCGATGCCGACCCCGTGGGCGAGCGGGGCGCTGGCGTGAAGCGCGCCATCCAGAGCCTGAAGGACGCCGGTGTGCAGAACATCCAGTGCAAATTCTACCCCGGGGCCAGGCACGAGCTGCTGGTGGAGACCAACAAACAGGAAGTGTTTGCCGACATTGCCAGCTGGCTGGGCGCCCGGCTGGCCTGACGGCAGAAACAGCATTTTTCCCGCTGCAGACGGCAGGGTCTGCGGCGGGATTTTTTTGCGCTTTTCCCCACAGAAAAACCGCTGTGTATCAGCACCGTTTCAAAAGTGTATCAAATGTGCAACACAAGATGGAGCTTCTCTTGCCATTTTGCAAAATTCCCGCCCGGTATTTTTTGCACTTTGCTAAATTTCAGCGTATCGGCGCAGAGTTCTTGACACGTTTTCCAGAATGTGGCATAGTATAGCTAGCGCTAATAAGCCGGAGATTCTTTGTGCAAAAGTACCAGTTATGGTACTTTCTATGCGAGAATGCGGATGTTTCGGAAAGCTGATATCATTGTTTGAGGAGGTTCTACTTATGAGACTGCGTAAACAGAAGCGGACGGTTGCCGTTACACTGGCTACCGCCATTGCTGTGAGCACCATCAGCGCCAGCGCATCGGCTGTGCAGTATGATCTGGCCAACGGTGATGTGACCATCGACCAGAGTCAGGATCGCGGCGCGTTCAGCTACCAGGGCAAGGATGAAGAGAAAAACCGCACCTACGTCAACGAAGATACAAAAGATGAGGGCAAGATCATCATCAACCAGAGTCAGAAGAGCGATAACAGCGATAATGCTGATGACCATGCCGATACTGACAATGCCGACAACGCCGATAATTCCGGCGATGAAAATACCACCCCTATTGATCACACCGTTACTGTGAAGGAAGACGTCAAAAAAGCCGACAAGAAAGACGGTTCCGAAGGCTATGACGTGGCCATTGAGATCAATGGCGTGAATGCTGACACCACGGAGAGCGGCAAGTCCACCGTGACCATCGGCGAGGGCGCAGACGTGGATCTGACCGTCAAGGATTCCACCCTGACCACCGGCGGCAACGGCATCGACATCGGCGTGAACCTGGATGGCAAAGATGAAAACAAGGAGACCAAGGTCGATCTGACCCTGGAAGATACCACCATCAACCTGACCAAAAAAGACAACACCGTTGGCATTGACGCCCGGGATAAATCGAAAGTTGACATCAGCTTGAAGGGCAATAACACCATTGATGGCCAGGACGCCCTGGAAGATGCCGCTCAGGAAGCTGAAAAAGCCGGCAACAAGAAAACACCCAACTGCAATGTGGAAGGCATCCGCGTAGGCGGAGAGAGCGCGGGTGATTCCAACAGCGGCAACGGCTCCACGGTAACCATTAAAGGAGACGAAACCGGTGATGGCGGCAATCTGAATATTGATCACACCTCTACCGGCATGGTCATTACCAACAATTCGGATGTCACCCTGACCGACAGCGCCGATGTGGACATCAAGCATACGGAAGCAATTTCCAGCACGCAGGGCGGCCGCGGTATTGTACAGCGGGGCGACTTGACCGTAGAGGACAAGTCCAGCCTGACCATTGACACGGTAGGCAAGGGTGCTTACAAGATCGATGATGACAAGGACGGCATGGTTTACGGCAACTATGGTTACGGTATTGACGGCAGCGCCGACATCACCGTAAAGGATGGCAGCACACTGGAGATCAAGGGAACACAGAGCTCTGCCATTTACGGCGGCAAGGATGCCAGCCTGACCGTAGAGGGCAGCACGCTGAACATCGACAGCAATGGCCGCGGCATCGACTATCAGGGCAATGCCGGAGACATCACCTTCAATGATTCGAAGGTAGACATTGACAGCAAGGGCATGGGTATTGCGACCGGCGGCAAAAACAGCAATACGACCGTCACGTTTGACAATACCACTGCCAATGTCTCGGCAGAACTGACCAATAAGGAGAACGAAGGAAAATACGCCATTTACTGTGAGGATTCGGGTGAAAAAGGCAGCCTGATCGTCACAAATGGCAGCAAGCTCAAACTGCAGGCGAACTACGGCATCGTTGCCGGTTACCGGAATGTACTCATTTCGGGCAACAGCACGGTCGATTCGACCAC
>CAKTGS010000019.1 GCA_934561485.1 uncultured Faecalibacterium sp. | reverse complement strand
ACACGGAGGGTAAATCCTATGAAACTGGTAAGCGTGGAAACTCCTGAAAAGAGTGTCTGCAAAATGACCTTCAGCGCAAGCGCCGAAGAACTGGAAGCCGCATCCAACGCGGTTTATGAGCGCACCCGCGCTACGTATACGATCAAAGGCTTTGCCAAAGGCGAGGCAGACCGCGCACAGATCGAAGCAGACCGCGGCGAGCACACCTTCTGGTATGATGCCATCAATGACCTGATGGACCAGGACGTACCTGCACTGTACGATGCAGCCCTGGCCGAGCACGGTTTCCACCCGGTGGACGAGCCGAGCTACGACCTGGTGAGCGTGAAGAAGGACGAGGGCTTTGTGGCCACCGCCACTGTGGCCCTGCAGCCTGAGCTGAACCTGACCCAGACTTCCGGCTTTGTGGTGGAGTGCGTCACCCCGGAGATCACCGACAAGGAGATCGATGCCGTGCTGGAGCGCCGCCGCAAGGCTGCCGCCGAGCTGGTGCCCCACAAGGGCCCGGCCGTAAAGGGCAACGTGGTGCACATGGACTTTGAGGGCCTGCGGGACGGCGTGGCCTTCCAGGGCGGCACCGCACAGAACCAGTCTGTTCAGCTGGGCAGCGGCCGCATGATCCCCGGCTTTGAGGACGGCATTCTGGGCCACAAGGCAGGCGATGAATTTGAGATCAACGTGACCTTCCCGGAGCGTTATCCCTCCAAGGAGCTGGCCGGCAAGCCCGCCGTGTTCAAGATCAAGCTGCACGATGTATGCGTGCGTCAGCTGCCCGCCATGAACAGCGACTTTGCCAAGAAGGTCGGCGGTGTGGACACCATGGAGGAATTCCGTGAAAAGGTCCGCAAGCAGCTGTATGACGGCAAGCACGGCGCTGCACTGAACCACGCCAAAGATCAGGTTCTGGGCAAGCTGGCCGATGCCGCCGAGGGCGAACTGCCCAGCGTTCTGGTGGAGAGCACCTACCAGCAGGAGATGCAGAATGTGCAGCAGCAGCTGCAGATGCAGCGCATGAGCCTGAACAACTACCTGAGCCAGATTCACGAGACCCGCGAGAGCTTTACTGCCAAGCTCCATGCCGGTGCCGAGAAGAACACCCGTGCCCGCATGGCTCTGCTGCAGATCGCACAGCAGGAGAACCTGGTGCCCACCGAGGAAGAGCTGGACAAGCAGCTGTCCGAGCGTGCCGAGCGCGCCAAAAAGACGCTGGAAGAGATCAAGGCACAGTGCAACATTCCGGCCATGCGCCGCAACGAAGCCATTCGCAGGGCTGCTGACTGGGTGATCGAGCACTCCACCATCGAGGACAAGTAAAAAGTTACAGCAAAAGGGGGTTGTTGCGCATGCAACAGCCCCCTTTGTTTTTTGAGATTCTCTTCTTATGCCAGCAGGTTGAAGCCCATAATGACCACGCCCAGCACCACCAGCACCACACCGGTGGCGCGGTTCAGGGTTTTGGGTTCTGCCTTATTGGCAAACACGGCGGCAATGCGTGCCCACAGCAGGGTGAACACCACACACAGAACCCAGACGAACCAGTTGGGCATACCGCCGATCATAAAGTGGGACACGGCACCGGTCAGGGCGGTAAAAGTCATAATGAACACGCTGGTGCCTACAGCCGTTTTCAACTCATAGCCCAGCACGCTGGTGAGGATGAGCAGCATCATCATGCCGCCGCCGGCCCCCACAAAGCCGCAGATGAAACCGATGATCATACCGCACACCACCGACTGGATGGCGCGCTTTTTGGCGCTGACGCCCTGCATGGCTTCCTTGGTGGTCATGACCGGGCGCACGATGAACTTGATGCCCAGCAGGAAGGTCATGAACACGGAAAAGCTGCCCATGGTGGCCGAGGGCACCTTGCTGGCCACCCAGCTGCCCACCACCGTAAAGGCCAGCACACTGGCCATCATGATCAGGCCGTTTTTGATGTCCAGATTCTTGTTTTTATGGTAGGTGTAGGCCGACACGGCGCTGGCCAGCACATCCGAAGAAAGCGCAATGCCCACGGCCATGTAAGGGTCCATGTGCAGAAAGGTGATGAGCATGGGGCTGATGACCGCTGCCGCGCTCATACCGGCAAAGCCGGTGCCAAGGCCTGCACCCATGCCGGCAAAAAAGGTGACAAGCACTGTAAACAACACATTCATTTTATGCGTTCTCCTTTAAAATTTCGTCCAGATTTTTCCCGATCAGCTCCATGGTCCGAAAAAACACCTCCTGATCGGCTGGTTCCACATGGTCCAGCAGACGCTTGAAAAAAGCGTTCTGCACGGCACGGCCCCGGCGGATGATCGGGTCTGCCTTGCCGGTGCAGAGCAGCTTCGTTTTGCGGCGGTCGCTGACTACCGCATAGCGTTCCAGATATCCCTCCTGCACCAACTTGTCCACATTCATGGAGACAAGGTTCGCCTTGATATGCCGCACCTCCACGATGTCCCGAGCCGTTTTATAGTCCGGGTTGTTGGCGAGAAACAGCAGGATATCCAGCGCCGTCTGCGACAGGCCAAGCTCCTGACACAGCGGCTTGCAGACGGCATTGTACGCCTGCGAGGTCTTGATGGAAAATTCGATGTTCGGGTTCACGGCAGGTCCATCCTTTCATCTTTGAACGATTCACTTTTGAAGTATTATAGTGCAGATGAGGGGAGATGTCAAGTGAAAAAGAGAACCAGCACCCCTTGTACACGGTCAGCGTCCTCGCCCTCTCCGTCTGCTCACTACGTTCGCATCCACCTCTCCCAAAGGGAGAGGCCTTGGCAAAGAGATGAAGTTTTCCACAATCCCCTCTCAGGCGCTCCCGCAGCGCCGCGCTTTCGCAGAAAGCGGCGCTGCAAATGCAGTTTGGGGTTACGACCCCTCCTGTGAAAAAGGGGTTCTGAAAAGCCCGCGGGCTTTTCAGAACCCCAAAATTAAAAATATTCTTTCCGCTGATGATGCGCAAAGCGAACGTGGCGCGCATTCAAATAGTATTTCAGAACACCGCCACGGCGACCAGACGCACCAGCAAAGCGCACAGCCATGCCACAGCGCACTGGTTCACCACCATGATGGTGGCCCACTTGCCGCCAAGCTCCCGCTTGACCGAGGCCACCGCCGCGATGCAGGGGGTGTACAGCAGGCAGAACACCAGCAGCGGCGCGGCCTGCGCCGGGGTGAGGGCTGCCGTCAGGGCAGCGGTAGAGCCGAAGAGGATGAGCAGCGAGGACACCACGCTCTCCTTGGCCATAAAGCCGGTGATGAGGGCCGTGGACACCCGCCAGTCCGCAAAGCCCAGGGGCGCGAACAGCGGGGCGATATCGCCTGCAATGCGGGCCAGGATGCTGTCCTGCGGGTAGGCCGTCAGGCTGAGCTGCAGGTCAAAGTTCTGCAGGAACCAGATGACGATGGTGGCCGCAAAGATGACCGTAAAGGCCTTCTGCAGGAAGTCGCGGGCCTTTTCCCACAGCAACTGGGCCACGTTTTTCAGGCCGGGCAGGCGGTAGTTGGGCAGCTCCATCACAAAGGGCACCGCCTCGCCCTGGAACACGGTGCTCTTGAGCAGCAGCGCCGCCAGCACGCCCACCACGATGCCGCCAAAGTACAGCAGCACCATGACAAGGCCCGCATAATCCGGGAAGAACGCCGCCGCAAATAGGCTGTAAATGGGCAGCTTTGCCGAGCAGCTCATAAACGGGGTGAGCAGGATGGTCATTTTGCGGTCGCGCTCCGAGGGCAGGGTGCGGCTGGCCATGACGCCGGGCACGGTGCAGCCAAAGCCGATGAGCATGGGCACGATGCTGCGGCCGGACAGGCCGATGCGGCGCAGCAGCTTGTCCATCACAAAGGCGACACGCGCCATGTAGCCGGTATCTTCCAGCATGGAGAGGAAGAAGAACAGCACCACGATGATAGGCAGAAAGCTCAGCACGCTGCCCACGCCGGTAAAAACACCGTCAATGATCAGGGAATGGATTGCTTCGTTGATGTTCCAGTTGGTCAGGGCGGTGTCCACGATGCCGGTCAGGGCATCGATGCCCAGCTCCATCAGGTTCTGGAAGAACAGGCCGATGACGTTGAAGGTGAGGAAGAACACCAGACCCATGATGGCGATAAACGCCGGGATGGCGGTGTACTTGCCGGTGAGGAACTTGTCGATGCGGTTGGACCGCAGCTGCTCTTTGCTTTCGTGGGGCTTGACCACCGTCTTGGCTACCAGCTCCTGAATGAAGGAGAAGCGCATATCCGCAATGGCGGCGGCGCGGTCCAGCCCGCGCTCCTGCTCCATCTGCAGGATGATGTGCTCGATCATCTCTTTTTCGTTCTGGTCCAGCTTCAGGGCTTCCTCAATGCGGGGGTCGCCCTCCACCAGCTTGGTGGCGGCAAACCGCACCGGGATACCCGCCGCCTTGGCGTGGTCCTCAATGAGGTGCAGGATGCCGTGGATGCAGCGGTGCACCGCGCCGCCGTGGTCGTCCTCGCTGCAAAAATCCATGCGCCCGGGGCGCTCCTGATACTTTGCCACATGGACGGCGTGGTCCACCAGCTCGTCCACGCCCTCGTTCTTGGCGGCAGAGATGGGAATGACCGGGATGCCCAGCATGGCCTCCATCTTGTTGATGCGCACCGTGCCGCCGTTGCCGCGCATCTCGTCCATCATGTTCAGCGCCAGCACCATGGGGATATCCAGCTCCATCAGCTGCATGGTCAGGTAGAGGTTGCGCTCGATGTTGGTGGCATCCACGATGTTGATGATGCCGGTGGGCTTTTCGCCGATGATGAACTGCCGGGTGACGATCTCCTCGCTGGAATAGGGGGACATAGAGTAGATGCCCGGCAGGTCAGTGACCTCGGTCTCCGGGTGTCCCTTGATGGCACCGCTCTTGCGGTCCACCGTCACGCCCGGGAAGTTGCCCACGTGCTGATTGGAGCCGGTGAGCTGGTTGAACAGGGTGGTCTTTCCGCAGTTCTGGTTGCCCGCCAGCGCAAAGGTCAGGGTCCTGCCCTCCGGCAGAGGGTTCTCGCCCTTTTTGATGTGGTACTTGCCGCCCTCGCCAAGGCCCGGGTGCTCCACCATCTTTTCGTCCACCGGGGCGTGCACCGCCGGGGTCTTTTCGGTGGGGGTGATCGTGATCTGTGCCGCATCGTCCAGCCGGAGGGTCAGTTCATAGCCGTGGATGCGCAGCTCCATGGGGTCGCCCATGGGTGCCAGCTTGACCAGCGTGACCTCTGCCCCCGGGATCAGCCCCATATCCAGAAAATGCTGCCGCAGTGCGCCGGCCCCGCCCACCGTATCCACGATGGCGTTTTTGCCGATCTGTAGTTCTTTTAATGTCATAATATCTGCCTTTTTATATGTACCGTTCTTATGTGTTAGTCCATGTTAACAATTGTAGTATAGGCTAACTGGCAGCGGATGTCAATAGAAAATATGGGGAGGGGCTCGGCGGGCAGCACCCTCGCCCTCTCCGTCTTTGCTTCGCAAATCCACACTCCCCCTTTTGTCACCTACGGTGACATCTTCCCCCGGCGCGGGGGAAGTCTTTCCTCAAAGGGAGAGGCCTTGGCATAGCGGTACAGTTTCCGGCTCAACCGCAAAGTTTCCGGTCACGCCAGAGGCTCTCCCTTTGGGAGAGCTGCCGAGCAAGGCGAGGCTGAGAGGGCGAGCCCGCTAAAGTTAAAGCGGTAACAAAAAAGCACCGCACACTCTCAGGCGAGAATATGCGGTGCTCCATCTTTATAAAGTTACTTCACGGTGTGGTAGCCATCGGGGTTATTCTTCTGCCAGTTCCAGCTGTCGGCGCACATCTCCTCGATACCGTACTCAGCCACCCAGCCCAGCTCGTTCTTGGCCTTGGTGGGGTCGGCATAGCACTCGGCAATGTCGCCAGGACGGCGCGGGTCGATGACGTAGGGGATCTCCTTGCCGCAGGCCTTGGAGAAGGCGTGGATGACGTCCAGAACACTGTAACCCTTGCCGGTGCCCAGATTGCAGATGAAGAGACCGCAGCCGGTCTCCAGCTTGCGGATGGCGCACACATGGCCGCGGGCCAGATCCACCACGTGGATGTAGTCGCGCACGCCGGTGCCGTCCGGGGTGGGGTAGTCGTTGCCGAACACATGCACCTTTTCCAGCTTGCCCACGGCCACCTTGGCAATGTAGGGCATCAGGTTATTGGGGATGCCGTTGGGGTCCTCGCCGATCAGGCCGCTCTTGTGGGCACCGATGGGGTTGAAGTAGCGCAGCAGGGCCACATTCAGGCTGGGGTCCGCCTTGCAGACATCCTGCAGGATGCGCTCGGTCATGGCCTTGGTGGTGCCGTAGGGGTTGGTGGTGGCACCCACGGGGAAATCCTCGGTGATGGGCACACTGGCGGGGTCGCCGTAAACGGTGGCAGAGGAGCTGAACACGAAGTTGTGGCAGCCATGGTGCCGCATCACATCCAGGATCACCAGGGTGCAGTTGAGGTTGTTGTAGTAGTATTCAATGGGCTTGGACACACTCTCGCCCACGGCCTTGTAGGCGGCAAACTGAATGACGGCGGTAATGTCCGGGCACTCGGAGAAGATCTTCTCCACGTCCTCGTGCTTGGTCATGTCCGCATTGTAGAAGCGGAAGTCCTTGCCGGTGATCTGCTTCACGCGGTCCAGCACCACCGGGGAAGCATTGTAATAGTTATCGGCCACAACTACGTCATAGCCAGCGTTCAGAAGTTCGATACAAGTGTGGCTGCCGATGTAACCGGCGCCGCCAGAAACCAAAATAGCCATAAGCGTCCCTCACTTCTTTCTATCCGGATGGATTATTCCGGGGGGCTGCCCCCGTCTGCCTAAAGAATACCGCTTTTGTGGCGCAGACGCAAGGGATGTGCTTTTTATTCAAATGTATTTTTGTTGCACGTTTTCTTGTTCTGCTTTGATTTGCGGAGAATTTTCGCACTTTTCACATGGATAGATGGACCGATTTGTGCAAATAGGAGAAAGAGCAGGAGCAAACCCTCTCCGTCAATGCCTGCGGCGCTGCCCGCTCCCCCGAGGGGACTTCTGCATCTTTCGGTGCGCAAAAATAAAGCTCCCCCTTTCAGGAGCAGCTTTCCCCGGCCGGGGAAGCTGGTGAAACCAAAAGGGGGAGCAGCTGGCGAACATCATGAATCTGAGAGGGGTTATAATTTCCCGCACTGCTTGCCGGTGAAGAAGCGCAGGGTGGTGGTGGCGCGGAACACCTTGCCGGCCCGCAGCACGGTGGAGGGGAACTCCGGGTGCGAGGGACTGCAGGGGTAATGCTGGGTTTCCAGTGCAAAGCCGCCGTACTTCCGCATGGGCACGCCGCCCTTGCCGGGGGTGGGGCAGTCCTGCAAAAAGTTGCCGGTGTACAGCTGAATGCCCGGCTGGGTGGTATACAGCTTCATGCTGATGCCGGTTTTATCGCTGGTGGCCCAGGCGCAGATGCTCTGGCTGGAGCCGCGGGCGCGGTCGATGACATAGCAGTGGTCGTAGCCGCCGCCCACCATGGTGGTCTGGGGGTAGCCGGAGTCGATCTCTTTGCCCAGCAGCTTGCCGGTGGTAAAGTCCATGGGGGTGTTTGCCACGGGCAGGATCTTGCCGGTGGGGCAGGTCTGGTTGTTGCCTTCCAGGAAATTCGAGGCATAGATGCGCAGTTTCTGGCCCAGCACATCGCCGCCGCCGTCCAGGTTGAAATAGCTGTGGTTGGTCAGGTTCACAATGGTATCCGCATCCGAAGAAACGCGGTAATCCATGCGGAAGGTGTTGTCCTCGGTAAGAGTGTAGCGCACGGCAATTTTCAGATTGCCCGGGAAACCATCCTCACCGTCCGGGCTTTCGGCTTCCATCAGCAGGGTGTCGCCGAAGGATTTGACCCGGTACAGCTTGCGGCTGAAGCAGCCGTGCAGGTGGTTGGGGCCGCTGTTGGCTTCCAGCTGGTAGGTTTTGCCGCCCACGCTGAACACCGCGTTTTCAATGCGGTTGGCATAGCGCCCCACAAAAGCGCCGCAGCAGGTGCTGGCAGGGGAGGTAAAGTCGGCTTCGTAATCGGCCATGGTGTCATGGCCCAGTACCACATCCACCGGGCCGTTCTTGGCCGGCACGATGATGTTTTTGATCACGCAGCCGTAGTCCAGCACACTGACCGACAGCCCGCCGGGATTGGAAAGAATATACTCTGTTACATTCGCGCCCTCTTTGGTCACACCGAAGGGCTTTGAGCGGATCTGTGCCATTGGGCATTCGCCTCCTCAGGATCGTTTTATACGGCCGGGCAGACTGCCCCCGTATTTGTACTGTATTTATGATTATATCACAGTTTTGTGTGTTTGTGTTGGCTTGCTTTTAGAATTTGCATCCAATTTTTCAGGCAATTTTTTGGTGGATTTATCGAAAGAAGCAAGTGGGAAATCCTCTCTGTCAAACCCTGACGGGTTTGCCGGCTCCCCCGAGGGGGGAAGCTTTATGCGCCAGGATTGGAAGAGTTTTGCTTTTTTGTCGGAAAGCCTGCCCTTGCCAACAAAAAATCCCCCCTTTTCGGGACCGGCTTCCCCCGGTCAGGGGAAGAGGACGGAACCAAAGGGGGGATCATCGGCATTGCGCAGCAATGACTGAGCGGAGTATTATGCTTCCGGCACGGCGGCATGGCTCTGTGCCGCAATGAACTCGGCGGCATCGTCCGGGATGTCGTCCAGCTCATCATCGCTGCCCACATCCACGTTGAGCGGCGGCTTCTTGAACAGCATATCGTACAGGATGGGTACGATATACAGGGTCATCAGGGTGGCGTAGCTCAGGCCGCAGATGATCACGATCGCCATGCCGCTCATGAGCTGGCTGGCCATGTCGTTGCTGAACACCATCTGCAGCATGGCCAGCACGGTGGTAAGGGTGGTCATCAGGATGGGACGCATACGGGTCTTACCGGTGGCCACCAGGGCGGCGCGGCGCTCCATGCCGCCCAGACGCAGCTGGTTGGCGTAATCCACGAACACAATGCCGTTGTTCACGACCGTGCCCATCAGCACGATAAAGCCCATGAGGGAGATCATGGTGAGCTGCTGGCCGGTGACCAGCAGGCCGATCAGGCCGCCGGTAAAGGCCAGCGGCACTGTGAACAGCACAATGAAGGGGGACAGCAGGCTCTGGAACTGTGCCACCATGACCAGGTAGACAAAGGGCAGGGCCAGGGCCATCCACTGCACCATTTCATTGACCATGAAGTCCACATTCTCGGTCTCGCCGCCCATGGAGAAGCTGCAGCCCTCCGGCATATCGGCGCTGGCGGCAAATTCATCCAGCTTTTTCTGCAGCACGCGGGACTGCACGGTGGTGTTGTAGCCTTCCAGCGTGTCGGCCGTTACGGTGACGTACTGGGTCTGGTTCTCGCTGGTGATGGAGTCCGGCGCGGTGCCTTCCTCCCAGGTGGCAATGTCCGCCAGGGTGCAGGTGCCGGTGGTGGTGGTGCCATCGGTGGCTATCACACTGGTTTCAAAGGTGATGTCCATCATGTTTTCCTTGGTCACCGGGTCCAGGTTATCGGTGATCTGCACGTTCATGGTGGTGCCGTCCACGGTAACCGGGGTCTGGGCGGTGGTGGTGGTGGTCAGCTTGGCTGCGATCTGCTGGTACACCTGGGCCACGGTCAGGCCGTTGGCGCGCACCTTATCGCGGTCGATCTTCAGGATGATGGTGGAGTCGCCGGCCCCCAGGCCATTGGTGGCATTGGCAAAGCCCTCGGTGTTGTTCACCAGGTCCACGATCTTTTCCGAAAGCTGGGTCAGGGTGGTCTCGTCTGCGCCGTAGATCTTAATGGACAGGCCGCTGGCCAGCTGGCTGGTCAGCTCTCCGGTCATGCCGGAAATCTCCACGGTACCGGTGCAGTTCTCCACACCGGCCACGGCATCTTCCAGTGCCTGGCGCGCGGTCTCGATCTGCGCGGAGGAAAGGTCCTCCTTGAGCATCACGTTCAGCTGGTAGCTGCCGTAGCTGTTGGCGGCGGCCAGCAGGTCAGTGATCTGGGTAGGCAGGCCCAGCTGGCTGATGTCCAGCCCGGCCACGCTGGTGTCGGTGGTAATGCCCACCTCTTCCACATTGTCCACGGCCATGGCGGCTTCCACCACCTTGCCGGCAACGGCATAGGATTCTTCTTTGGTCAGACCCTCCTGGGTGGAGAGGGTAATGGTGGCTTCGTTGCTGGTGATGGTGGGCAGCAGTTCAATGCCCATGCGGAACACCTGCCAGCCGCTGAACGCCAGCAGCGCCACCGCCGCGATCAGCGGCAGGGCACGGTGCTGCAGGCACCAGGACAGGCTGGCGGTGTATTTATCCTGCAGCTTTTCAAACCACACAAGACGCTTCGGCTCGGCCTTTTTCAGCACGGTGGAAGCGGCCGCCGGCACCACCGTAACGGCCACCAGCAGGGAAGCCATCAGGCAGTAGCCGATGCACAGCGACATGGGCTGCATCAGGCTGCGCACAATGCTGGAAGAGAACACCACCGGCAGGAACACGCACACCGAGGTGAGGGTGGATGCCACAACGGACATGCCCACCTGCTTTGTGCCCTGCACGGCGGCGCGGGCTGCCGGCACGCCGCGGCTGCGCAGACGGTAGATGTTTTCAATGACCACCACCGAGTTGTCCACCAGCATACCAATGCCAAGGCTCAGGCCCGCCAGGGTCATCACATTCATATCCAGTCCGGTAAAGTACATGAGTACCACCGCAAACAGCACCGACAGCGGAATGCTGATGCCGACCACGAGGGTGGGCTTGAGGTCTTTCAGGAAGATGGCCAGCACGATGATGGCCAGGGCCGCACCCACTGCCATGCTGGTAAGGATGCTCTTGATGATGATGGTGATGTAGTTGCCCTGGTTGGACAGCACTACTACATGCAGACCATCGTACTGGGCTTCCAGCTCGCTGAAGGCTTCCAGGCAGTTGTTGGAAACATCGCTGGCGCTGGACGTTGCGTTTTTGTAGATCTTCAGCACGGCAGCCTGCTCCCCGTTCAGGCGGGTGTAGCTGTCGGCGGAGTTGTCGATCACTTCCACGTCTGCCACATCCGACAGGCGCACATCGCCGTAGCCGTCCACGTGCAGCAGCAGGGCACCGGCAATGTCCTCCACGCTGTCGTACTCTTCGCCCACCTTCAGCAGCCAGGACTGGCCGTCCTTGTCCTCCACATAACCGGCGGGCATGGAGAAGTTCTGGGCATAGATCAGGTTTGCCAGAGTGTCGATGTCCAGCTGCTTGGACACATCCGCCTGGGCCAGCGCGGTGGCCTTGGCCGTTTCGTATTCCTGCTTGGCGCTTTCCAGCTGCTTTTCGTATTCGTTCAGCATCTCACGGGCTTCCGTGAACTGCATATAGGCGTTGAGCTGCTGCTGGGTAAAGCTGCCCAGCGCATTGGAGAAGGTCGTCATCAGCTGGGGCACATCGTCCATGGCCTTGATGGTGTCCTCCAGGGTGCTGTAGATCACGTTCAGGCTCTGCTGCAGCTGCATCTCGTCTGCCAGGTCGACAACGGTGCTGCCCTCGGTGCCCTCTTCGGTGTTCAGGCGCTGCTGCAGCTGCTGCAGGGCATTGGTAAGCTTATCGGTGATGCCGCGCAGCTCGGCCACGATCTCGATCAGGGAGTCAATGTCCCGGATGCCGGTGGTATTGAAGCGGTCCACCACCTTCTGCAGGCCGTCCCGCACCTCGATCAGGGCCTGCTGGATCTCCGGCTCCTTGACGATGGCGATCAGGTCGTTGACGCTCTGCAGCAGGGCAGAGGCCTGTTCGCGCACCACATCCACGGCATTGCCCACTTCCACGCTCATAGAACCCATCACCGAGTTGGAAACGGTGTTGCCGAAGTTCATATACTGCTTGTTGTATTCCGCGCGGCCCGCTTCGATCTGGGCCTCGGCGCTTTCCAGCTGCTTCCGGGCCGCCGTCAGCTGGGTGTCGATCAGTTCCAGCAGCTTTTCGTTGATGGCATCAATTTTGTCCTGGTTGAGCTGCACCTGCACCAGTTTTTCCACCAGGCCGCTGGACGACACGCTGGACACACCGCCCTTGCGCTGCACGTAGGGCACCATGGTGTCCTTGACAAAATCCGATACCTGATACACATCGCTGCCTTCGCGGCTGACGGCCACGGTCATAAAGGCGTTCATATTCAGGCTGTATTCAATGATGGAAGGGGTCAGGCAGGTGCTGGGCAGGTCGCTCTTGGCCTGGTCCAGTTTGTTGGACACCTTGACCAGCGCACTGTTCATGTCGGTATCCTCGGTGAACTGCATCAGCAGCAGGCTGTAGTTCTCCGCCGAGGTGGCCGTTACCTTTTCCACACCGGGCACGGTAAGCGCATTCTGCAGCACGTCTGAAACTTCGCTCTGCACGCGCTCCGGGCTGGCACCGGGGTACACCGTAACCACCATCAGGTACGGTGTGCTGACGTCCGGCAGCAGGTTCGTCTGCATTTTTGTAATGGCCACAAAGCCCAAAATCAGGACCATGACCACCGCCACCAGCACCGTGAATGGCTTTTTGACACTGAATTTTTCCATCTTCTCCTACCGTTTCTCTGCCTTGCCGCGCACCGGGCAGGGCAGCCGCATTCCCACCGGGGGAAAGTCCACACTTTAACAATTTTATTATACACACCAGCCCCCGGCTTGCAAGCAAAAGGGCAAATCTTTTGTGTTTCTTGGGTCACTTTCGCACTTTTTTAACAAATTCCATTCGCATTCCGGGGCTTTGGGCCGGAACAGGACAAAATTCCGACAGTTTCCAACCTTTTATACGGTTCAGGGGCGCGGATTGTTGCAGGCCGTTTCATCTTTGCCGCCCGGGTGCACTGCGCCGGAACTGCCTTTCCGGAAGAGGCTGCGGGTGCATTTTGTTTTTGGCGTGGAAATGTGCATTTAAATATGTTATACTAACAGTCAGAATGGATCAGCAGGCCCTTTTGCAGGGCTTTCTCCGATAGATCGTTGCAAGCCAAAGAGGAACACTATGAAAAAAGTCATTTCTGTCCGTTTCAAAGAAAACGGCAAAAGCTATTATTTTGACCCCGTTGATGCCGAGATCCGCACCGGCGATTACGTGATCGTGGAAACCGCCCGCGGCATTGAGTGCGGCGAGGTGGTGCAAGGCGTGAAGGAAGTAACCGATGCCGCCGTGCCCAAGGCCCTGAAGCCCATTACCCGCATGGCCGACAGCGTGGACATCCGCCGGATGCGCCAGAACCGTGAGGACGAAAAGCGCGCTTTTCGCACCTGCCAGGACTGCATTGCCCGCCACGGGCTTGAAATGAAGCTGGTGGAAGCCGAGTACACGCTGGACCGCTCCAAGATCATGTTCTACTTTACCGCCGATGGCCGCGTGGACTTCCGCGAGCTGGTCAAGGACCTGGCCGGCATCTTCCACACCCGCATTGAACTGCGCCAGATCGGCGTGCGTGACGAAAGCAAGATAATCGGCGGCCTGGGCATCTGCGGCCAGCCTTTCTGCTGCAGCCGCTTCCTCAAGGACTTCCAGCCCGTTTCCATCAAGATGGCCAAGGAACAGGGCCTTTCGCTGAACCCCACCAAGATCAGCGGTGCCTGCGGCCGCCTGATGTGCTGCCTGGCCTACGAGGAAAACGCCTACGAGTACCTGAACAGCATCATGCCCATGGTAGGCAGCACCGTGCGCACCCCGGACGGCCTGGGCACCGTGCTGGAAGTAAACCCCATTTCCGGCTACCTGCGGGTGCGCTGCGGCACCGAGAGCCTGTCTCCGCGCTACTACAAGGTGGGCGTGTGCGAATACATCAGCGGCGGCAAGCGTGCACCCCGCCGCCCGGACCCGGACGATGACTACTCCGGCGTGCGCAACCCCGCCCCGGTGGTGGCATCCTCGAGCGATGAGGGCAAACGCTGCCCCGGCTGTGCCAAAAAGCGCCCTGCCGCAAAGGAGTAAAAAGCCATCTGAAATGCGTTCTCTGTTTTGAGAAAGTCTCCGAGTGGTTAGTCTGTTAAAACTAACTATTCTTCGTGATTTTTGCTAAAAAACTCCTGCAATTTTGGCCATAAGTTAGCCTGTGCTTTTGTGCAACCCAACAAAAAACTCTGTTTTGCCTTTTGCCCGTTACGGTTAGTCTTGCCTTTTCGGGCCTGCTTTGCTAAAATGCAGGCAAGGATATGATTTCCGAGGAGACATGCACAGCCGTGCCAATGCATGTGTCTTCATACATTACAACGGGCACGGGGATAAAAGGAGAGTTTATTATGGCACACAAGGTTTCTGACGCATGTGTTGGCTGCGGCGCTTGCGAGGGCGCTTGCCCGGTTGGTGCAGTCGCCATTGACGGCGGCGTTGCAGTTGTGAACGCAGACGCTTGCATTGATTGCGGCGCTTGCGAGGGCGCTTGCCCCACTGGTGCTATCACCGCTGAATAATCAGCCGCGCACCGAAAAGACGCATCAAAAGCAGCAGACCTGTTCCAAGCGGGTCTGCTGCTTTTTGTTTTTGCACAAATTCGGGCCGTGATCCGGCCTATTTTTCTGAAAGGAATCCGTGCAGTTGTCTATGGAACATTCCACCGAAGTCTTGTATAATAGAACAAAGGTCTATTGCACCCCCGCCCACCGGTTCGGGTCGGACGCGCTGCTGCTGGCCCGTTTCTGCGAGCCAAAGCGCGCCCAGACGGCGGCGGACCTGTGCTCCGGCTGCGGCATCGTGGCGCTGGAATGGCACGACCGGGGCCACCGCGGCCCCTGCGCAGCGCTGGAGATCCAGCCCGAGGGCAGCGCGCTGCTGGCACAGGCCGTGGAAGAGCAGGGCATTGCCCACATCACCCCCCACTGCGCCGATCTGCGCAGCTTCCGGCAGGGAGAGGGCAGCTTTGATGTGTGTGCCTGCAACCCGCCCTATTTTACGGCAGGCCCCCAGAGCGCAAATGCGGCCCACGCCCAGGCCCGGCACGAGAACACCTGCACCCTGGACGATGTGTGCTGGTGCGCCTTCCGCCTGCTGAAGGACGGCGGAAGGTTTTCCATGTGCCACCGGCCGGAACGGCTGGCCGAAGTGCTGGCCGTGCTGCGGGCCAGCCGCCTGGAACCCAAACGCCTGGCCTTTGTGAAAAACAAAGCAGACGGGGCACCCTGGCTGTTTTTGGTGGAAGCGCAGAAAAACCGCAGGACCGGCCTGCGGGTGGAGCCGGATATTCTGATCAGTGCCGGGGCAGCACTTTATGGGAGGTAAACTATGGCAGGAACACTTTATATTGTGGCAACACCCATTGGCAACCTGGACGACATGCCGCCCCGGGTGGCCGCCACCTTTGGCGCGGCAGACTTTATTGCCGCCGAGGACACCCGCGTGACCATGAAGCTGCTGAACTTTCTGGGCCTGAAAAAGCCCATGGTCAGCTACTACGAGCATGCTTTGCAGAAGGGTGAGGCCATTCTGCAGCGCATTGAAGCGGGGGAGAGCTGCGCGCTGTGCAGCGATGCCGGAATGCCCTGCGTTTCCGACCCGGGTGAGGTGATCGTGCGGGACGCACTGGCCCGGGGCATCAAGGTGGTGCCGGTGCCGGCAGCCTCCGCCTGCGTCACGGCGCTGGCCGTGTCCGGCCAGGACACCTCCCGCTGGGTGTTTGAGGGTTTTCTGCCCGTGAACCGCAAACAGAAGAAGGAACGTCTGGCAGACCTGCTGCAGGAAAAGCGCACCATCATTTTTTACGAAGCCCCCCACAAGCTGCGCACCACCCTGGACGACCTGACCGCCGCCTTTGGCCCGGACCGCAGCATCACCTTGTGCCGGGAGCTGACCAAGCTGCATGAGGACATCTGGAAAACCACCCTGGGCGAAGCAGTGGACCACTATAAGGCCAACGACCCCCGGGGCGAGTATGTGCTGGTCATGGCCGGTGCACCGGCTTCGGCCGAACCGGAACAGGCGCTGACCCTGGAGCAGGCCGCGCAGCGTGCCATGGAGCTGACCGGCCAGGGCTTTGGCCCCACGGCAGCGGCCAAGGCTGCCGCGCAGGGCACACCCTATTCCAAGAGCGAAGTGTACAAACAGCTGCTGGTATTGCAGCAGGCCCAGCAGACTGCGGAATGATAAGAGGAGGATTATTTTCGTGACAAAACTTCTGGTTTTGAGCGACAGCCACGGCGGGCGGGATGCCATTGAGCGTGTGCTGATGAAGGAGAGCAAGAACATTGACGCCCTGATCTTTCTGGGTGATGGCCTGCGGGACCTGGAACTGTCCCTGACCAAGTACCCCAAACTGCGGGCCTACTCGGTGGCCGGCAACTGCGATTACGGTGCGCTGGAGCCGCTGGACGGCCTGGTTGCCTTTGAACAGGTGGTTTTGTTCTATACACACGGCCATATGTACGGTGTAAAGTACGATCTGGATACGCTGGCAGACGCAGCATCCGCCCGGGGAGCCGAAGTGGCGCTGTTCGGCCACACCCACATCCCCCACGCCGAGCAGCGGGGCAAGGTGTTTTTGTTCAACCCCGGCTCCTGCGGCCGCTGCTACACCGGCCCGGACACCTACGGCATCCTGACGCTGGACAGCGGCAAGGTGACCGCCCACGAGCACAAAGAGGTACCAAAGCAATGAGCATCAATGAGGTGCGCTACCTGCCGGAATGCGGCAGCACCAACGCCTATGTGAAAGAGCATTTTGAAGAGTTTGGCCCGGTGGGGGCCGTGTACACCGAAAACCAGACCGCCGGGCGCGGGCGGCTTGGCCGCAGCTGGGTAAACGCCGAGGGCAAGGCCCTGTACTACACGGTGGCCATCCGGGAGCCGCTGGCCCAGCCTGCCACCCTGCCGCTGCTGGCCAGCCTGGCCGTGCGCACCCAGCTGAAGCTGCGCTACGGTGTGGACTGCCAGATCAAGTGGCCCAATGACCTGTTGCTGAACGGCAAAAAGATCGTGGGCATTCTGTGCGAGGGCGTGAGCTACGGCTACCAGCAGCAGGGGCGCGGCATTCTGTGCGGCATCGGCATCAACCTGGCCCAGCCCCAGAGCTACTTTGACGCCGCCAACCTGCCCAACGGCACCTCGCTGGCGCTGCAGGGGGCAGCCGTGGACCTTTCCACCGACCCCGCCTGGCTGGCCGAGGGTCTGACCGATTTTGGCTTTGACCGCAATCTGTACACCTTTGCCCGGGACGGCTTTGCGCCCTTCCGGGAAGAATACAAGGCTGCCTGCGTCAACCTGGGCCGCCGGGTCACTTTTGACCTGCCGGACGGCAAACAGGGGGCCGGTGAGGCCGTGGATGTGGACGAAGAGGGCCGCCTTGTGGTGCGCACCGACAGCGGTGAAGTACACGTGTTTACCGGCGAAGTGTCGGTGCACGGCATTTACGGCGCAGTATGACCAAAAAAGCTCCTGCCCGGGAAACTTCGGGCAGGAGCTTTTGGTTTTTGTCAGTGTCTGCGTTTGGCCGTTCTGCGCCGCCGTTTCAGGTCCAGCGAACCGCCGCCGCAGATCACGGTGCCCACGCTGAGCACCGCCAGCAGCAGCACCAGCACCACCAGCAGCAGCAGGGTGGCCCTGGTGTCGGTGCGGAAGTCCGACACATACTCCCGGTGGGTCACAAGGTCCACGGTGCCCACTTCGTAGCCGTCCAGATAAACGGTGGCCGTGCCCAGCACCTTGCCGCTTTTGACAGTGGCCGACACCTGCTCCGGCAGGTCGAAGGAGTAGGTCACACGGTCATCTTCGTGGCCGTAGCCGCTTACGGGGCTGGCCGCATACAGCTCCACTTCCGGCTCGGTACGGCACTTGGTCAGGTCTACGGTGGTCAGCACCGTTTCGGTGTCCACCAGCGGGCGGTCTCCAAAGCTGGCAAAGGCCCAGTCGAACAGCTGGCCGCACTCGCTGTAAAGGTTGTCCTGGGTGTCGCAGCCCAGGATCACCATGCCGTAGGTGTGGCCGTCCTGCTGGGCGTAAGCCACATAGCAGCGGCCCGCCAGGGTGGTGTAGCCGGTGCGCATTCCGCGGATGTAATCGCGGTAGTATTCATACGCGGGGTCCAGCATCCGGTTGCTGGAGGTGATCTGCCGCTCCTCTGCGTGCAGGTTGGTGGCCGGCAGGGTATAGCTCAGCGTGTTGGCGGCCTTCATGTAGTCCTCATTGGCATAGCAGGCCTGGGCGATCTTGGCCAGGTCCTGTGCCGTGGACACGTTGCCGTAATCGTACAGCCCGTGCACACAGGTAAAGCTGGTGCCGGTGCAGCCCAGCTCCTTGGCCCGCTCGTTCATGCGGGTCACAAAGGTGGGCAGGTCGCCGCACACATCGTAGGCGATCACGCTGGCGGCATCGTTGGCGCTGGACACCAGCAGGCCGTACAGCAGGTCCACCCGGCGCACCGTTTCGCCAATGCGCAGGTTGATGGTGCTGCCGTTGGCGTTCTGGATGTCCTTGAACTCCTGGGTCAGGCTGGTGGGCACGGTAACCGTTCCGTTCAGGTCCTTGCCGCTTTCCAGCAGCAGCAGTGCCGTCATCATCTTGGTCAGGCTGGCAATGTACTGCGGCTGGTCCGCGTTCTGGGCCAGAATGGTCTTGCCGGTGTCGGCATTGAACAGGTACACCGCCTCGGTCTCGCGGGCGGTCTGGATGGGCATGGGATAAGCGGCCAGGCCCGGCAGGGCCGCTGCAGCCGCAAACGCCAGCGTAAGCACCAGCGCCGCCGCCCGGCGGAAGAACGTGTTGTGAACCATGAGCGTACCCCCTTGCGGTTTCGCCTGCGGCAAACGACCGCAAACGACAGTTTTTTCTTTATAAGCATACCATAAACGAACCAAAAGAGAAAGGTGGTTTTTCACAATGTTCCTGTCCTTTTGTGGAAAAATGCCCTGCAACGAAGGCGCGGCTTTTGTGGCCGACAATGCCACTGTGCAGGGGGATGTGATCCTGAAGCCCGGTGCCACGGTGTGGTACGGGGCGGTGCTGCGCGGCGATGACGGCCTCCTGACCATTGGGGAGAACAGCAATGTGCAGGACAACGCCGTGCTGCACTGCGATGTTGGCGGGGCCGTGACCCTGGGCAAAAACGTGACCGTGGGCCACAGCGCCCTGGTGCACGGCTGCACCGTGGGGGACGGCAGCCTGATCGGGATGCACGCCACCCTGCTGAACCACTGCGTCATCGGCAAAAACTGCATCATCGGGGCCGGGGCGCTGGTGCCGGAGGGAATGGTGATCCCGGACGGCTCGGTGGCCGTGGGAGTGCCTGCCCGGATCATCAAGCAGACCACGCCGGAACAGATCGCCGCCAGCCTGCGCAATGCCGCCCACTATGTGGAGCACGGCAGGCTCCACGCCGCCCAGCAGGCGGCCCGCTGAATGCTGCCCGGCAAAAGCGGCTTCTGTATGTGTATTTTTCACAGGAGACCCTGCAAAATTTTTGGGGTTGTTTTACATTTTTTTCACAAGAATGTAATGACTTTTCCCTTAAAATCGGGTATACTATATCATGCAAGGCCAGCGGGGCCGCAACCGCTTCCTTGCACATGATTCCTCCTCACACCAAAGCAATACCCCAAAAAGCAAGAACCCCCTCCGGTGTACCGCAAGCGCCGGAGGGGGTTCTTGTTTTTGTCGGTTCTTCTGCATCAGCCCAGCTTTGCCGCAAACACCGAAAGCACGATCTTGGGGTTTACCTGGGCACCCAGGCGCTGGATGGCGGCTTCGGCCAGGCGCAGCGCCCGTTGGGCCGTCTGCCCCTGCACCGGGGCATGGGGGCTTTGGCGCAAGCCGGCGGCCGCCACCGCGCGGAAATCTTCCAGCAGGGCTGCCGCACCGGCTTTGTCTTTTTCGCAGGGGGCCAGCAGCACCGCTGCCGCGTAGCTGTCCTTTGCGGCGGCAGCGCGGGCCAGGTCCAGTGCCTTTTCCACCTGGGCCCTGCGGGCTTCGTCCTTTGCGGCGTGCAGCACCGTGCCGATGTGGCCGTCAAACAGTTCGCTGTACAGGGCCGCCGTTTTTTTGTCCACCCCGTGGGCGGTGCAGTAGCGGGCGCAGACCTCCGGGGCCACCGGAGCCACCGCAAAACTCACACAGCGGCTGCGGATGGTGGGCAGCACCCCGGCCAGAGAATCGGCCGTAAGCAGGAACAGCACCCCTTCCGGCGGCTCTTCCATGACCTTCAGCAGAGCATTGGCGGATTCCTCATTCATGCGTTCCACGTGGTACAGCAGCACCGCGCGGCCCTCGGCGGACAGACTGGTGTTGAAGATCTCGCTGCGCATGGCCGTGACCTGGCTGACCAGGTATCTGCCGCCTGCCCCCATGCCGGACACCGAAATGGCTTCGCGCACAATGCCGGTCTCGATCTGGCCGCTGTCGCGCTTGCCGGGTCTGCCCACAGCACGGCAGCATTCGCCCCGCAGAAGCGCTTCTGCGGGGGCACCGCCTGCGGGGTACAGGTAATCGGCCGCAATGCAGCGGGCCGCAAAACCAGCCCCCAGGCCTTCCTCCCCCACCAGCAGCACGCTGTGGGTCAGCCGCCGGGATGCCAGCATCTGGCGCACGCTGTTTTTCAGTTCTGTGTTGCCCTCCATGCGGTCCAGCAGCATAGCAGGTTCTCCTTTTTATCTTCTGTTTTTACGCTTCCACTGCTCCCGGCGCACCCAGGCGCGAAGGCTGCGGTAGGCCATGGGACCAAAGAATCCCCAGACGTTCAGCATGGAGAGCAGCAGGTTCAGCTTGCCGGCCATGGTGCTGCCCAGGAAGCTGAACACCCACAAGGCGGCAGCAAAAAAGCCAAAATACTTTACCCGCACCGGAATGACAAAGAACAGCAGCACCTGCACCTCCGGATACAGCATGGCAAAGGCCAGCAGCAGCGAAAGGGACAGGCAGTAGGTGCTGGCCGTGCCGCCCGTCAGCAGGCAGGCCAGAATGGTACCCACCATACCGGTAAGCACATAAAATGTATAGCGGAAATCGCCCCATTCCCGCTCCAGCGCCGTGCCGATGAACCAGGTAAAGTAGATACCCAGCACAATGCTGAGCAGGCTGCCGCTGGAAAAGGGGATGAGCACAAAGGTGATGAGCCGCCACAGCTGCCCCTGCAGCAGCAGCGAGCGGTTGAGCGCCAGCCAGACTGCAATGGTCTTGTTGACAAACAGTTCAATGGCAAACACAAGGATCTGCCCGGCCACCAGAAGATTGGTCAGATTGGGGATGCCAAAGCGCCCATATTTGCGCTCCAGCCGGTTCAGCCAGTTGTTCATGCGGGTACCCTCCATAAAACGGTATTCGGAATCTGCTGTTATTGTACCATGATTGGCCAGGCCATTCAAGAAAATCCGGGCGGAAGGCCCTGCTGCCGTGGAAAGCAGGGCAAAACACAGCGTTCAGACGGCTTTTGGGTCCCAAAGCAACAACCGGAAATTGTATGTACTTTCCGTTCTGGAATGAACTTTTCACTTTTTCCACCGGGTTTTCCACCGTTTTTGTGAAAAAGAAGGCGGGTTTCCCACGCTGTTTTCCACTTTTTCCACCGGGTTTTCCACAACAAAATCCCGCACCGGCTATACATCCCGTATTGAAGCCGGACGCTTCCTGGAAGGTTCTGGGAGAAGATGCGGGCATTTTGCCTTTTATAAAAAAGAAAGTCGAAGCTTTTTCTTTGTTTTTTACAGTTTGCACCGGCTTACATTTTACCGGCTCTCCCCTCTGGAATTTTGCAGCCCGGAGTTTTCCACACCCGGAAGGCTGCTGTTTTTCCCTGTGGAAACTGCGGGGAAAACGCCAGTTTTCCACAGCCTTCTCAAACACGGTGCGCCGTAAAGGTCTGCGCCGCCGCGCCGGGCACCCGGGAAGCCAGATAAAAGGTGATATGCGCCTCCTCATCCGCCAGCGGGATGTTGACCCGCTCCGGGTAACCGACCTGCAAATGGCCGTAATCCGTGGTGAAGCAGGGCAGAGAGGATGCCCGGACCAGTTCCTCTCTTCCCAAAAAACAAACGACCGGAACTGCAGGAAACGCCCTGCGGCTCCGGTCGTTTTTTGTTTTTTACATCATATTCTTGAACACCAGCTGTGCGATCTGGAAGTACAGGATCAGGCTGCAGGCGTCCACGATGGTGGTGATGAAGGGAGTTGCCATAATGGCGGGGTCAGCACCCAGCTTCTTGGCGGCCAGGGGCAGCATACCGCCCACCAGCTTGGCCAGAATGACGCTGAAGAACAGCGACACACTGACCACCACGGCGTAACCCATCACGTTGGCGTACTGGCCCGGGAACAGGAAGGTGTACATCAGGTAGATGCGCAGGCCGTTCACGATGCCCAGCACCGCGCCCACAATGGCAGAAACCCGCAGCTCCTTGCCCAGCACCTGCAAAAAGTCGCTGGGTTCCACTTCGCCCAGGGCCAGGCCGCGCACCATCAGGGTGCTGATCTGGTTGCCGCAGTTGCCGGCGGTGTCCATCAGCATGGGCATGAAGGAGACCAGCAGCGGCAGGCTGACAAAGGCTTCTTCGTAGTGGGTGGTGACCATGCCGGTAAAGGTGGCGGACAGCATCAGGATCAGCAGCCAGGGAATGCGCTGCTTGGCGTGGGTCCACACGCTGGTGCCAAAGTAGGTGGTGGCATCGTCATCCGGCAGAATGGCGGCCATCTTCTGCATATCCTCGGTGCTCTCATCGGTCAGGACATCAATGGCATCGTCAATGGTGATGATACCCACAAACATGCCCTCGTTGTCCAGAACAGGCATGGCGGTAAAGTCGTAGCGCTGCATCTCACGGGCCACATACTCCTGGTCGTCCGTGACCTTCACGGCAACCACGTTGTCGTCCATGATCTCGGTGATGGGGGTGCTCATATCGGAAAGCAGCAGGCTGCGGGCCGACACAACGCCCAGCAGGCGGTTGCGCTCCACCACATAACAGGTGTACACAGTCTCGGCGTTTTCGCCCTGCTTGCGGATGGCATCAAAGGCCTGGCCCACGGTCATCTCTTTGCGCAGGCGCACATATTCGGGGGTCATCAGGCTGCCGGCAGAGCTTTCGGGGTAGTTCAGCAGCTTGTTCAGGCTTTCACGGGTCTGCTTGGAGGACTTTTCCAGCACCCGCTTGACCACACCGGCAGGCATGTCTTCCAGCAGGTCGGCGGCATCGTCCAGGCTCATCTCTTCGATGGCACCCACCAGCTCCACGTCCGAAAACGCGTTGACCAGGTCGTCACGGGCTTCATCGGACATATAGGCAAAGGCCTCGGTGGCCACTTCTTTTTTCAGCAGGCGGAACACCACCAGGCGGTTGTTCTCGTCCAGTTCTTCCAGCAGCTCAGCCAGGTCGGCGGGCTGCTCTTCCTCGGTCACCTCGCGCAGCTTGACGTACTGCTTTTTGATCAGCAGCTTCAGCAGGCGGCTCTTGGTGAGCATTTCGGGGTTTGCCTTGACCTCTTCGTCCTTGGCTTCCTCCCGCTCTGCCTCCCGCATATCCTGCTTCAGATCCTCGGTGGCTTCCTCGTTCAGGTCCTCGGCCAGCTTCTGACGCACCTCGGCGGGGATATCCGCAGGCAGTTCCTGCACCGGCAGCGACTGCTCCGCTGCCGTGTCGATTTTCTTTTCTTCTTCCATGGGGCGTACCTCCTCAGAGTTTTTTCACGGGACAGAATCCGTTTTCTGTCCGGAGGACGCAGCCGATCGGGAAACAAAAAGCACGCCGCCCCGCTGCCGGAATGCCGCCCAAAACGGCATTTCCGCGCACGCAAAGCTGCGCCTTTTTCTGCAATTTCCAAGGTCGTGCACCAAAAAGGTGTTCCCTCAGAACTCGAAGAAGGCGAACGGTCAGGGCAAGGCCCCTTCATCTGCTTCGCAAATCATTTGGGGCCTCAAAAGCCCCGCCGGGGCTTTCCTTGCGCCGCTTTGCTCTGCAAACGTGAACGCAGTGTTTTTGTTGTCCGATCCACCGCATCCGTGGATCTACTTCGACCATGATCCGGGTCCATTGTTCTGCGTTCACCTCCCGATTTTTAAGAATTTTAACCACTATTTTTATTATAGCGCCGCAAAAAAACGGGGTCAACCCTAAACCATGGATTTACAGGAATTTTATTTTTGCCCCACGTCCTGCCGCAGCGCCCCGGCAGACAAAGCAAAACACCCTTTCCGGCGTTGCGGCGCACCGGAAAGGGTGTTTTGTTTGGATATTGCCTTGGTGTGAGGAGGAATCATGTTACATGGGAATCGGTTGCGGCCCCGCTTCCCATGGCAAAAGTATATCAGCTTTCACATCTGATTTCATGAAGAAGCTATGAAGAAAGTGTAAAAAGGACGTGGTTCTTTTGTGATAGTTCTGCACACAAAAATACGCCCCGGTCACCGTAAGGTGGCCGGGGCGCTAAAAACGAGTTTCGTTTTTCTCTGCGGCAAGATTCCTGCCAAGGCAGGTCTTATGCAGCAGGCGAAGCAAGGTATCTGCAGGCAGACCTTATGCTTCTGACACACGCGGGGTGTGCTTTCAAGGACCCTCGCGGGCGCTTTGGTATCTCATATCCCCGGGCTGTGCCCGCACGGAACAGGCACAGCGGCAGGGAAGTGAAATCAGATGAAACACGCATGGCAAATGCTGCCGTTCGGCTGCATCGCCTGCAGGGGTGGGCACATTCTCGCAGTTCCGCACTGCTGCATTGCGCAGTAACCGCCAGTGCGGGGCAGCCGCCCTCTTGCATTGTGGGGCTAAGGTGCCGCTGCAGGGTTTGCCCGGGCTGCAGGGGATTGCTTACTTGTACAGATCGACCAGGCGGGTCAGGTGCTCGTAGCGGTCGTTTGCAACTTCCTGGTTGCGTGCGAACAGCTCCTTAGCACGGTCGGGGAATGCACGAGTCAGGCGGCTGTAACGGGTCTCGTTGGCCAGCAGTGCCTGATACTTCTCGTTATCCACAGCCTTGGAGGTCAGGGTGAACGGATTCTTGCCCTGAGCCTTGTTAGCCGGGTTGAAGGTGAACAGGTTCCAGTAACCGGCCTCAACTGCCTTCTTCATCTCGTTCTGGCAGTTGGTCATGCCGCCCTTGACACCGTGCAGCTCGCAGGGAGCGTAGCCGATGATCAGAGACGGGCCGGGGTAAGCCTCAGCCTCAGCAATTGCCTTGACAGCCTGGTTCATGTTAGCGCCCAGAGCGATCTGAGCAACGTAGATGTAACCGTAGGTCATTGCGATCTCAGACAGGCTCTTCTTGCTGATTTCCTTACCAGCAGCAGCAAACTGGCAGACTTCACCGATGTTGGAAGCCTTGGATGCCTGTCCGCCGGTGTTGGAGTACATCTCAGTATCGAAGACCATGACGTTGACATCCTCGCCGGAAGCCAGGACGTGATCCAGGCCGCCGAAGCCGATGTCGTATGCCCAGCCGTCGCCACCGAAGATCCAGACGGACTTCTTGGCGATGAACTCCTTGCTCTTCAGGATCTCAGCGGACTCGGTGCAGCCAGCGGCAGCAGCCTTCTCCAGCTCAGCGATCAGAGCCTTTGCGGGTTCGTCGTTTGCCTTGGTGTTGTTCTTGGTCTCCATGAACTTGTCGAAGGCAGCCTTCAGCTCAGCGGAAGCCTTGTCAGAACCAGCAACCTCAGCGATGCGCTTGATCAGGTTCTCACGAACGGTCTTCTGGCCGAGGTACAGGCCCAGACCATGCTCAGCGTTATCCTCGAACAGGGAGTTGCACCATGCAGGACCATGGCCGCTGTCCTTGTTGACGGTGTACGGAGAGATGGAAGCGGTGCCGCCCCAGATGGAGGAGCAGCCGGTAGCGTTGGAGATGTACATCTTCTCGCCGAACAGCTGAGTGATCAGGCGAGCGTAAGAAGTCTCGGCACAGCCTGCGCAGGAGCCAGAGAACTCCAGCAGCGGCTGGTTGAACTGAGAACCGATGACGGTATCGTCAGCAAACTTGGAAGGCTTCTTGGAGATGTTGGCCACGCAGTAGTCGAACACTGCCTGCTGGTCGGCCTGGCTGTCCTGAGGAACCATCTGGATAGCCTTGGTGGGGCAGACGGTGACGCACTCGCCGCAGCCCATGCAGTCCAGAGGAGACACTGCCATGACAAACTTGTACTCGTTTGCCGGGCGGTTGTCGCGGCTCTTGGTCTGTGCAGGAGCAGCTGCCAGCTCGTCAGCAGTCAGCTGGAAGGGACGGATGGTTGCATGAGAGCACACGAATGCGCACTGGTTGCAGCCAACGCACTTGGAAGCATCCCACTCGGGGACGTTCACAGCGGTGCCGCGCTTCTCGTATGCAGAAGCGCCCTGCTCCCACTCGCCGTTTGCATTTGCCGTGAAGGAGGAAACAGGCAGGCTGTCGCCGTCCATACGGGCAATGGGCTCCATGACCTCACGGATCTGCTTGACCAGTTCCGGACGGCCGGTGAGAGCCTTGGGTGCGGGATCAGCTTCGGGGTTGGACCAGGATGCGGGCACGTCCACCTTGTGGATGGCGTCAACGCCGGCATCAATGGCCTTCCAGTTCATCTCAACAACGTCCTGGCCCTTCTTGCCGTAGCTCTTCTGAGCTGCCTGCTTCATGAAGTTGACGGCGTCATCAATGGGCATGACGTCAGCCAGCTTGAAGAATGCAGACTGCAGGATGGTGTTGGTGCGCTTGCCCATGCCGATCTCAATGGCCTTGTCGATTGCATTGATGGTATACAGCTGGATGTTGTTGTCAGCGATATACTTCTTTGCCTCGGCATTCAGGTGCTGGCCCAGCTCCTCATCGGACCACTGGCAGTTGATCATGAACACGCCGCCGGGCTTGACATCCTGGACCATCTTCATGCCCATGTGGATGTAAGCGGGGTTGTGGCAGGCCACGAAGTCAGCCTGGTTGATGTAGTAGGGGCTGCGGATGGGCTTGTCGCCGAAACGCAGGTGGCTGATGGTCACGCCGCCGGTCTTCTTGGAGTCATACTGGAAGTATGCCTGAACATACTTGTCGGTATGGTCGCCGATGATCTTGACGGAGTTCTTGTTGGCACCGACAGTACCGTCGCCGCCCAGACCCCAGAACTTGCACTCCTTGGTGCCAGCAGCTGCGGTGATGGGAGCGGGCTTGACTTCCGGCAGAGACAGGAAGGTGACGTCATCGGTGATGCCCAGGGTGAAACGCTCCTTGGGCTGATCCTTCTCCAGCTCCTTGAACAGAGCGAAGATGGAGGACGGCGGGGTATCCTTGCTGCCCAGACCGTAGCGGCCGCCGGTCAGAACGACATCGTTCAGGCCAGCTTCACGCAGGGTAGCGGCAACATCCAGGTACAGGGGCTCGCCCAGAGAGCCGGGCTCCTTGGTGCGGTCCAGCACAGCCACCTTCTTGGCGGTCTTGGGCAGGACCTTCAGCAGAGCGGAGGACACCCAGGGACGGTACAGGCGGACCTTGACGATACCGACCTTCTCGCCCTTGGCGTTCAGGTAGTCGATGACCTCATCAGCAACATCGCAGATGGAGCCCATAGCCACGATCACACGGTCAGCATCGGGTGCGCCGTAGTAGTTGAACAGATCGTAGTTGGTGCCCAGCTTTGCGTTGATCTTGGCCATGTACTTCTCAACAACAGCCGGCAGAGCGTTGTACACGCTGTTGCAGGCTTCACGATGCTGGAAGAACACGTCGCCGTTCTCGTGGGAGCCGCGCATCTTGGGGTTCTCGGGGTTCAGAGCCTTCTTACGGAACTCCTCCACAGCCTCCATGTTGCACATTTCCTTCAGATCGGCGTAATCCCACTTTTCGATCTTCTGGTACTCATGAGAAGTACGGAAGCCATCGAAGAAGTTCAGGAAGGGAACCTTGCCCTCGATAGCTGCCAGGTGGGCAACAGGGGACAGATCCATAACTTCCTGCACGCTGCTCTCGACCAGCATTGCAAAACCGGTCTGGCGGCATGCCATAACGTCACTGTGATCACCGAAGATGTTCAGGGACTGGGTAGCAACGGTACGTGCAGAAACATCAAACACGCAGGGCAGCTGCTCCGCAGCGATCTTGTACATGTTGGGGATCATCAGCAGCAGGCCCTGAGAAGCGGTGAA
>CAKTGS010000018.1 GCA_934561485.1 uncultured Faecalibacterium sp. | reverse complement strand
CCTCCAGCTTCAGCTTTTTCACCACCACGTCATCCAGGCCGTTGGTGTGCAGCATCAGCGGGCACTGGTACAGGCTGGGCATGGTCAGGTTTTCAATCACGCACTCCGGCTGCACGTTGCAGAACGTGCTGATCTTGCGGCGGATGTCGCTGCCTACGCTGCCATCGGCACGCAGGATGATGATGTCGGGGTTGATGCCCATGCCCTGCAGCTCCTTGACCGAGTGCTGGGCGGGCTTGGATTTGTACTCGTCGGAGCCGGAAATATAGGGCACCAGCACGACATGAATGTAGCAGCAGTTGTCGCGGCCCTGTTCCAGGCCGATCTGGCGGATGGCCTCCAGGAACGGCTGGCTCTCGATGTCGCCGGTGGTGCCGCCGATCTCGGTGATGACGACATCGGCCTCCGTGGAAGAAGCCATATTGTAGACGTAACTTTTGATCTCGTTGGTGATATGGGGGATGATCTGCACGGTCTGGCCCAGATAAGCGCCCTGACGCTCCTTGTTCAGCACGTTCCAGTACACCTTGCCGGTGGTCAGGTTGGAGTATTTGTTCAGGTTTTCGTCAATGAAGCGCTCGTAGTGGCCCAGATCCAGATCGGTTTCGGTGCCGTCATCGGTTACGAACACCTCGCCGTGCTGCAGGGGACTCATGGTGCCGGGGTCCACGTTGACGTAGGGGTCCAGCTTCTGGCTGGCCACCTTCAGGCCGCGGCACTTGAGCAGGCGGCCCAGGGAAGCGGCTGTGATGCCTTTGCCCAGGCCGGATACAACGCCACCGGTGACGAAAATGAACTTGGTCTGTTTTTCTGCCATAAAATGTCCTCCTCTATTTTTCCCTTATACTTGTTCTTTCCCTTGGTAACCCTCTCAGTCTGCTCCCGTTGGTCGCAGCCGGCTCTCCCGAAGGGCGAGCTTTATGCGTTCTGACGGAGAAACGCGCCCTTCACAAGGAGAACAGCGCTTCAGCCAGCAGGGGAAAACCTCCTCAGTCGGGGGAAGGTGGCACGCCGTCTGGCGTGACGGAGAGGGTTGTTGCTTTTCCCAATCCAATATTATACACCTACATCCTCATAAGAATCAAGGATTTCCTGTGCGATTTCGGTGCGGTCACGGCGGGTGTCCATGGCCTGTTTTTCAATGCGGCGGTGCGCTTCGGCCTCTGTGAGATGTTCATGCTCCACCAGGCAGCATTTGGCCCGGCTTACCAGCCGGATCTGTGCTATTTTTTCCTGCATCCGGGCATTTTCCTGCCGCATACGCTGCAGCCGGTGGTTGCTGGCGGCTGCCATGTGCATTGCCTGCAGGAAGAATGGGGTGGTAAAGGGCTTACTGAGCAGCAGCACGCCCTGGTCGCTCAGGGGAGCCAGCAGCGGCTCTGCCTGTGCGGCCTTGACCAAAAACACCACCCCGGCATCGGTCTGCTCCACGGCATTGATGCATACCTCGTGGCCGAACTCGTCCGGCAGGGGTGCGTTGACCACGATCAGTTCAAAGTCGGATTCCGGCATCCGCCGCCGTGCTTCAGCCCCGCTGGGTACGATCACCGGCCGGGTGTAGCCCAGTTCGCTGAGCCGTGCGGCAATGTACTCGTTGGAGCTGGCACCTGCGCTTACAATCAGAGCACGTCCCATCTTCTCCGCTCCTTTCTCCTACACTCTTTTTGTTTATGGCAGGGGTCAGATGGCGTTGAAGTAATGGATACGCTCATACTCGGCGGGGTCAGAGGCGTTTTTCAGGGCCTGGCAGCGCTTCAGCTCCTCGGCAAAGTAGCGGTGCGCCAGTTCCTCGGGCAGTACCGCGTGCAGGAATTCGCTCTCCTGAGCAGCAGCCACGGCCTCTTCCAGGCTGGTAGGCAGCTGCTCCAGCGGCAGAGCGGCTGCCGCGGCGGGGTCAAACAGATTTTTGTTGACCGGGGCGGGCAGCACCATGCGGCGCTCAATGCCGTCCAGGCCGGCTGCCAGCACCAGACCGATGGCCAGGTACGGGTTGCAGGCTGGGTCCGGGCTGCGCAGTTCCATGCGGCAGTTGTCGCCCTGTACCTGGGGAATGCGCACCAGCTGGCTGCGGTTCTGGCGGCTCCAGCTCACATAGCGGGGGGCTTCATCGCAGCCAAAGCGCCGGTAGCTGTTGGGCAGGGGATTGGTAAAGGCGGTCAGCTCCCGGCTGTGGGCCAGCACACCGGCCATAAAGCTGCCGGCGATGCTGTCCGGGGCAATGTCGCCCTCAAACAGGTTGTGCCCGTCCATGTACAACGAGAGGTTGATGTGCAGGCCGCTGCCTGCCTGGTCCGACAGCGGCTTGGGCAGAAAGCTGGCGTGCAGGCCGCTGCGCATGGCAATGGCGCGCACGATCTGCTTGAACATCATTACATTGTCGGCGGTTTTCAGCGGCCCGGCATAGTGGAAGTCGATTTCATTCTGGCCGCTGCCGCTTTCGTGGTGGCTGTGCTGGGGACTGAGACCCATCTGCTCCATGGTCAGGCAGATGTCCCGGCGCAGATTTTCCCCGGCATCCAGCGGAGCTACGTCAAAGTAGCCGCCAAAGTCGATGGGAATGCGGGTGGGGCGGCCCCGGTCATCGGTTTCAAACAGATAAAATTCGCACTCGGCACCCACGTTGCAGGTCAGGCCGAGCTTGCGGAATTTGCGGTTCACGCTGCGCAGGAACCCGCGGCAGTTGCCGCCAAAGGCATTGCCGTCCGGCTTTTCCACATCGCAGAAGAACTGCATCACCCGGCCCTCGGTGGGGCGCCAAGGCAGAATGGTCACGGTGGACAGATCCGGCCGCAGCACCAGGTCGCTTTCTTCCACGTGCATAAAACCGGCAATGGAGCTGCCGTCAAAGCACACACCGTCCTCCAGGGCCTTGGGCAGGTCGCTGGCCAGCACGGCAATGTTCTTCTGGGTGCCAAAAATATCGCAGAAGGCAAAGCGCACAAACTTGACGTTGTTGTCCTCTACAAAGTCCAGGATATCCTGTTGGGTCGAATAACTCATAATGATTTCCTCTTCAAATAAAAACGCCTAAAGGCCTGCCCTCAAAATAGGGAGCAGGTCTTTAGGCTGGTGTAAGAAATAGGAAAAGGAGAATGGCATTTTCAGATCCGCAGCCTACGGATGATGCTGTTCTGCGGTTGCGTCCGGAGATCAGACGTAATAGAGCATCTTGCTGTAGCTGGGCAGGGGCCAGTAATCCTCACCGCAGATGGTCTCGGCATCATCGGCTGCAGCACGCAGGGCATCCATTGCCGGGATCACATTGTCGTGGAAGGAAACAGCCTTTTCTGCTTCCGAAGGCAGAGCCTTGGCGGCATTGACGGCATCCTGCAGCACGTCAATGGCATCGCTCATGGCATCGGCATCGGCAGAAAGCTTGGTCAGGGTCTTGGTCTCGCTGCGCACGCTGATGCCCTCGCTGACGGCCAGCTTGGAAGCAGCGGTATTGGCCAGCTCGCTCATGTAGGAGTTGATGGCGGGCAGCAGCTGCTTGCGGGCCATCTCCAGCATGGTCAGGGCCTCGATGTTGATGATTTTGGAGTAGTGCTCCATCTCCACCTCGTAGCGGCTCTCCATCTCCACCTTAGTCAGCACGCCGAACTCTTCCATCAGCTGGATGTTCTTCGGCGCCACCAGGGCGGGCAGGGCAGCGGGGGTGTTCTTCTTGTTGGGCAGGCCGCGCTTGGCTGCCTCTTCCTCCCACTCGGCGGTGTAGCCGTTGCCGTTGAAGATGACGCGGCGATGGTCACGGATGGTGCGCTTGACCAGTGCGATGGCGGCGCTGGTAAAGTCCTCGGCACCCTCCAGCTCGTCGGCGTAGCCCTTCAGTTCCTTGGCAACGGCGGTGTTCAGGATGGTGTTGGCATCGCTCAGGTTCTCGGCAGAGCCGGGCATACGGAATTCGAACTTGTTGCCGGTGAAAGCGAAGGGGGAGGTGCGGTTACGGTCGGTGGTGTCCTTGCTGAACTTGGGCAGCACGTCCACGCCCAGGTCCATCTTCATCTTGACGGGGCCGGCGTAGGGAGAATCGGATGCAATGGCATCAATGACGGCTTCCAGCTCTTCGCCCACGAAGATGGAAATGATGGCCGGAGGTGCCTCGTTGGCACCCAGGCGGTGATCATTGCCCGGAGTGGCAACAGAAGTGCGCAGCAGGTCGGCGTATTCGTCCACAGCCTTGATGACGGCGGCCAGGAACACCAGGAACTGCAGGTTTTCCATGGGGGTATCGCCCGGGTCCAGCAGGTTCTCGTGGGTGGTGGACATGGACCAGTTGTTGTGCTTGCCGCTGCCGTTCACGCCTTCAAAGGGCTTCTCGTGCTGCAGGCACACCAGGCCGTACTTGGGAGCGATCTTCTTCATCATCTCCATGGTCAGCAGGTTGTGGTCAATGGCAACGTTGGTGGTATCGAAGATGGGGGCCAGCTCATGCTGGCAGGGAGCAACTTCGTTGTGCTTGGTCTTGGCAGGAACGCCCAGTTTCCACAGCTCTTCGTCCAGTTCCTTCATGAAAGCGGAGACCTCGGGACGAATGACGCCGAAGTAGTGCTCTTCCAGCTCCTGACCCTTGGCGGAGGGAGCACCAAACAGGGTACGACCGGTGAGGATCAGATCCTGACGGGCTTCGTAATCCTCTTTCTTGATCAGGAAGTATTCCTGCTCGGGGCCAACGGTGGTGGAAACGTAATCCACATCCTTGCCGAACAGCTTCAGGATACGGATCGCCTGAGTGGACAGTGCGTTCATGGAGCGCAGCAGGGGGGTCTTTTTATCCAGAGCTTCGCCGGTGTAGCTGACAAAGGCAGTGGGGATGCACAGCACGTCATCCTTCACGAAGGCGTAGCTGGTGGGGTCCCATGCGGTGTAGCCGCGGGCCTCGCAGGTAGCACGCAGGCCGCCGGAGGGGAAGGAGGAAGCATCGGGTTCGCCGCGCACCAGTTCCTTGCCGGAAAACTCCATGATGGCGGTGCCATCGCCCACGGGGCTGACAAAACCATCGTGCTTTTCACTGGTGATGCCGGTCAGCGGCTGGAACCAGTGGGTGTAGTGGGTGGCACCCAGCTCCATGGCCCAGCGCTTCATCACGCTGGCCACCACGTTTGCCACCTCGATATCCAGCGGAGCGCCCTTGTGCAGGGTGCTCTGCAGGCTCTTATAAGTAGCGCTCGGCAGGCGTTCCTTCATCACATGTTCGTTAAAGACCTTGCTGCCGTAGATTTCCATAACATTTGCTGCCATAAATCCTACTCCTTACTTGATCTTATTTTCCTTCCCGAATACCGCTTTGAGCTGCCGCAAAGCCAGGCTCGAAAGCACGAAAAGCTTCTTAACAAAAACAGCGCTGCGAGTCAGGAGGTGACCCACAGCGCCGTTGCTGTCTATGGTTTGATTATAGCCCCGGCGGGTCAAAAAGGCAATTGACAAATCTGACGATTCTGCACAAACGCTCTCTGCAAATTTTGGCACAACTGAGCTTGGTATGACTTTTGAACCTTTAAACCGGAACAGAACGATTTGGAATTGCCTCCGCTTGCGCTCTGGCAATATCAGCGGAAATAATATTTTTAAATTTGCAGTTCCGGCAGGCCTGCGGGCCCGCCGGAACTGTTTTTTCACGGGAGGAGTCGTTACGGACAATTGCATTTGCAAAACCTAGGCTTATCCGTTGCGTGACAGCCGCAGATGCTACTACCCGCTACGACCCCTTTTGTGAAAATGCGTTTGGAGCGGCCCGCGTTTGCGCAGCAATGAAAGCCCCAGTGGGGCTTTCAAGTGGCAGAGCGGTCTGCGTTAGCAGATGGAGGGGTCTAAACCCCGACAAGCTCCGCAGGCCGCGACAAACGCCAATATAAAAATAATATTTCCTTTAAATATGCCCAGAGCGAAGCGGAGGGCATTCTAAATGGTCAGATCACCTGGAACAAAAAGAACTTGAGGTAGTTTGTCTCCGGCACGCCCCACAGGATGGGGTGATCCGGGGCCTGCTGCTTTACCTCGATCTGCCGCAGCTGGCGGTGGGCATCCTTGGCGGCAGCCCGCAGCATTTTGATGAACAGCTCCTCGGTGGCAAAGTGCGAGCAGCTGGCTGTGGCCAGATAGCCGCCCCGGGGCAGCAGCTTCATGGCGCGGTAGTTGATCTCCTTGTACCCGCGCATGGCGTTTTCCACAGTGCGGCGGGCCTTGGTGAAGGCCGGCGGGTCCAGAATGATGAAGTCGTAGGGGTGGCCCTCTTTTTCCAGGCGGGGCAGCAGCGCAAAGGTGTCCTCGCAGAGGAAGTCCATGTTGGTCAGGCCGTTGCGCTCGGCATTGCGCTGAGCCATGGCAATGGCGTCTGCGCTGATGTCGGCAGCCGTTACCCGGGCAGCTCCGCCCATGGCGGCGTTCAGCGCAAAGCTGCCGGTGTGGGTAAAGCAGTCCAGCACGGTGTGCCCGGCGGCAAGACGTGCCACGGCCCGGCGGTTGTACTTCTGATCCAGGAAAAAGCCGGTTTTCTGACCGTTTTCAAAGTCTACATGGTAATACACGCCGTTTTCGCAGATCTCGGTCTGAGTGCTGTCCGGGTGGGTCTCGCCTGGCAGGGCAAACCAGCCTTTGTTCTGCTCCAGCCCTTCTTTGGCGCGCAGGGCCTCATCGTTGCGCTCATAGATGCCGTCAATGATCTGGCCATCGGCCCGCAGTACATCGGCCAGAAGGGGGAAGAGTACAGGCTTGAGCTTTTCCATGCCCACACTCAGGGTCTGGGTGACCAGAATGTTGTTGAACCGGTCTACCGTCAGGCCGGGAAATTGGTCGGCCTCGCCAAAAATGACGCGGCAAGCAGCCAGGTCTGCGGGCTCCAGAACGGTTTTGCGGTAGGCCCAGGCGTATTCCACCCGGCGGCGCCAGAAGGCGGTGTCAAAGGCATCGTTGGCGTTGCGGCTGATCAGGCGCACCCGGATCTTGCTTTTCAGCGAGACAAAGCCGGTGCCCAGGTAAGCGCCCTTGGGGCTGACTACATCGGCCAGGGTGCCGTTTCCCGGTTCCTTGGCCGGGGCTTCCAGAATGTCGTTTTCGTACACCCAGGGGTGGCCGCCCACCAGCAGGCCTTCGGCGTGCTTGTTTACTTTATACATGGGATAGCTGCGTTCTTTCATGTGGTTCTCCTTAAAAACTTTCCCTCTCGGTGGAAGGCGGCATTGCGTCAGCAATGACGAATGAGGGGGCCGTTGTGTTCAGTACTTGATTCTGGAATACGGAATCGAGCGGTTCATTCGCCTCATCCGCTTCACTTCGTTCAGCACCTGTTCCCCTCTTTGCCAAGGGAAAAGGCTCTCTTCCAAATCTACCCTTTATCATATCATAAATTCATGGTATTATAAACAAGAAATGCAAAAATTACACGAAAGAAGGAACCAGGTATGGAAATCGAGCGCAAGTGGATGGTAAAGGGCTGGCCAGAGGGCCTGCCGCTGAAGGAAGAGTTCACCATGCGGCAGGGGTATATCAGCGTGCGGCCCACGGTGCGCATCCGGGAAGAAGCCCTGACCGGCGGCAGGACGGATCACATCCTCTGCTTCAAATCGGCAGGGGGGCTTGCACGGGAAGAGATCGAGCGCAGCATAGACCGGGAACTGTTTGAAGAGCTGGAACAAAAAATCATCGGCAAACCGCTCATCCGGAAACTGCGCCGCAGCTTTGCACTCTGTGACGGGGCGGTGCTGGAAGTGAACCATGTGGACGAGGGCCTGCCCACGGAGTTTTGGTATGCCGAAGTGGAATACCCCACCGTGGAAGCGGCCCGCGCCTGGCAGCCGGCTGCCTGCGGCCTGGCGGATTACCTCAGCGATGAAGTGACGGATCAACCCGGCCAGAGCATGGGGGCCTACTGGGAGCAGACAAGAGGGTAATTGGCAGGGCTGCGAGATGCTGCTGACCGGGCCTGCGAGCCGGGAGTTTCTCTGAGGACCGTCCAGAGGGTGGGCCCCTGCTGCCGTAGGCAGTAGGGCGGGGGATGGAATGCACTGCAACGGCAGCGACCGCCGCCTGCGGCGGAAACAGGAAGCTGCTGTTGGGGCAGCGGCCAGCAAGACGCAAGTGCCGCCCAAGGCACGAAACGGATGCTGGGTGCCGCAACCCGTATCTGTCCGAAGAGAAAGCTGCCGGTTCACGGGTCCTATAACAGACTCTATAGCGAAAGGATGAAATTCATACGAAAAAAACCAAACTCAAACTGGAACTGCAGTACAACTCCCCGGTGATTCTTACCTTTTTTTTGCTGTCGCTGCTGGTGCTGCTGCTGGACGACTGGACCGATGGCTGGACCACCCTGCATCTGTTCTGCGTGTACCGCTCTTCCATGAAAGATCCGCTGTTCTACATCCGGCTGTTCGGCCATGTGCTGGGCCATGCCGGGTGGGACCACTTTTTGAACAACATGCTGCTGCTCCTTGTCATTGGCCCGCCCATGGAGGAAAAATACGGCAGCAAGCCGCTGCTGTGCGGAATGCTGTTCACAGCTTTTGTCACCGGTGTGCTGCAGTGTGTGCTGTTCCCGCGCAGCGGTCTGCTGGGAGCATCCGGCATTGTGTTCATGCTCATTATGCTGTCCTCGCTGGCAGGTTTTTCGGGCGGCATTCCGGTTACCATGCTGCTGGTGGCGGCCCTGTACTTCGGCCAGCAGGTATACGACATTCTGTTCGTGCACGACAATGTGGCAAACTTTATGCACATTGTGGGCGGTGTGTGCGGCACGGCGTTTGGCTATTACTTTGCCCTGCCGCGCCGCCGCAGCAAACGCCGCCGGAAATGACCCCCTTGCAATCCGGCAGGGAATGTGGTAGGCTGTGGAAAAACACAGACAAAGGAGAATGCTTCCATGAAAATTGCAGTGAATTACGAAAACGGCCAGATCTTCCAGCACTTTGGTCAGACCAGAACCTTCAAGGTTTACACCGTGGAAAACAACACCGTTACGGCCGCAGAGCTTGTGCCGGGCGCACCGGAAGGTCACCATGCCCTGGGCCATCAGCTGGCCGCCATGAAGGTGGATGTGGTCATCTGCGGCAGCCTGGGCATCCCCATGCTGAATCTGCTGCAGGGGGCCGGCATCCGGGTGTGCGGCAATGTGACCGGCAGTGCGGACGATGCGGTGCAGGCTTACCTGAACGGCACTCTGATGTCCAGTACAAAGGTACACGCCTGCGGCTGCGGCCACTGAACCTTTGCATCCATAAAAAAGCTGACGGCCCCGGACGGGAACCGTCAGCTTTTTTGTTGTGTAAAGCCGGAAAATGCAGCTCATTTCTGCGGGACGCTGCTCAGCTCCCGGCGGATGGCACAGAACTGCGGCGGAATTTCCGCATCCGGCATATTTTTCGGGGTGTCAATGGTGCCGGTGGTCTGCGCAGCTTCGTAGTACCAGCATTTGTACTCCACCATAGACAGGGTGTGCTGCAGCCCTTCCTTGTCGTAATAGCGCAGGGTGGATGCGGGCACACCCAGCAGCTTTGCCATTTCGCCTGCGGTGTAAACCATGTTGTACCTCCCGGGCCGCCTGTGCGGCGGAGTTTGGCTGCCTTTAGCATACAACTGCAGAGGGGAAAATGTCAAGCCGCAGCTGTCATACGTCATGGAAATCAATTTTTGCAGCTTGACCCAAAGCGAAAGCCTTCACCCCTTGGGTGGCTTCATTCGGAAAATTGATTTCCGTGGTCATACGTCCAGCCGGGGGCGGGCAGACATCTCCCAGAAGTGCAGCTCATGCTCGGAGCAGGCCTTGAAAATGGCCCGGCAGCGGGCCTCCCGCTCGGGGGTCAGGCCGATGCACACGCGCTCGGTGTAAGCGGCCCAGGCCCGGCAGGCTTCCTCGTAGCCGGGGCCGGCATAGTCCCGCACCAGCGGCCAGTAGGGGGTATCTTTCACGGCGGGGCTGCGCTCCACCAGCTTCTGGAAGATCCAGCCATAGCTCAGCATACAGGGCAGGCAGGCCATCATGCACTCTGCTTCGCCCTCGCCGGTCCGGGCGGCTTCCACCATGCAGGCGGTGTAGGCCTGGTTCTCCGGGCGCAGGGGCAGGGTCTGGATCTGGGCATCGGTCAGGCCGTAGCGCTTGAGGTAGTACAGGCGGGTGGCTCCTTCGCCCTCGTTCACAAAGGACAGCAGGGAATAGTAGTTGCGCACGGTGTCCATGGTCTCGGCGCGGGTCATGCCCCAGGCAAACACCTTGGCGTACTCCCGCAGATACAGGCTGTCCTCCACGATGTAGCCCTTGAAGCAGGCTTCGTCCAGGGTGCCGTTTTCCAGTTTGGTCAAAAATTCAGAGTCCAGGCATTCCTGCCAGATGGGCAGGTTCTCCTGCACCAGGTCTTTTACAAAGCTCATCAGCGTTCTCTCCTTGTTCCAACAATGCGGCGCAGCTGCTGCACGGGCAGCACGGATACCAGAAGCAGGGTCAGCAGGCCTTCGGTGCCGTGGCCGGACAGGTTGGCCAGAATGCTGTAGGCCCAGGGACCGTAGCCCTCCCATGCATACTGGCCAAAGAAGGCGGCTCCTGCCATGATATGGCTCAGCACGCTGAGGGCGATGGCAAAGGCCGTGCCGGCAATCACCTTCCAGCGGCGGTCTGTGCCAAAGATGCTGGCGTAACCCAGAGCCGAAAAGCAGATCAGATGCTCCGAAAAAGGCTGTGCCCAGTGCACGGGCTGCCAGCCGGGCAGCACCAGCAGGGCCAGAATGCCGGTGACCCAGCCGGAAAGAAAAGCCACCCGCTTGTCGTAGACCAGGCTCAGCAGCAGAATGGGCAGCATGGCCCCCAGGCTGATATGGCCGCCGGTGGGCAGGGTGATAAGGATGCAGCGCAGCACCAGGGTGGCGGCACACATCAGGCCAGCCAGGCAGATATCCCGGGCGGTCAGGCGCAGGCCGCGGCACTGCCACAGGGTGGCAGCCAGCACCACCACCGAAAAAATACCAACGATCCAGTTAGTCATCGACAAACTCTCCCTTCAGGGCAAACATGTGGTCCATGGGGCCGGAACCTTTGCCCAGGTCCAGCATGGCAGACAGGCAGCCGGAAATATAAGCTTTGGCACGCTCCACCGAGGTGTCCAGGTCGTATCCCTTGGCCAGGTTGGAGGCAATGGCGCTGGACAGGGTGCAGCCGGTGCCGTGGGTGTTGGGGTTGGCAATGCGCTTGCCGTGGAACCACTTGCCGGTGCCGTTGCGCCACAGCAGGTCATCGGCATCGTTGATCTGATGGCCGCCCTTGCACAGCACGGCACAGCCGTATTTCTCACTGATGCACTTGGCAGCGGCTTCCATTCCGGCGGCATCCGCAATGGTCATGCCGGAAAGGATCTCCGCTTCCGGAATGTTCGGGGTGAGCACCTCGGCCAGGGGCAGCAGCTTCTCGGTCAGAGCCTGCACGGCGTCATCCCGCAGCAGCTTGGAGCCGGAGGTGGCCACCATCACGGGGTCCACCACAATGTGCCGGGCCTTATAGGCGTGCAGTTTTTCGGCAATGGTGCCGATCAGTTCCGCCGAGCTTACCATGCCGATCTTGACGGCATCCGGGTAGATGTCGGTGAACACGGCGTCCAGCTGGGCGGCCAGAAAATCCGGTGTGGTCTCAAAAATAGCGGTCACGCCCGTAGTGTTCTGCGCGGTCAGGGCGGTGATGGCGCTGGTGGCAAACACGCCGTTGGCAGTCATGGTCTTGATGTCGGCCTGGATGCCTGCGCCGCCGCTGGAATCGCTGCCGGCAATGGTCAATGCAGTTTTCATGGTACAAAACTCCCTTGCAAAAAAAACATGCGGACATGCCCGTTCAGGCATATCCGCATGGTGATGCACAAGGTGCTGCGCCGGTATATCCCTACGTTGGCATTATCCAAATCAGGTTCAAGGTCTGGGCGATGCAGCCCACTCTCAGCCTGCTTTGTGCAAGCTCCCTTTTTTACAACGCACAGCATACCACAGTCCGACCGGTTTTGCAAGCCCCGGTCATTCTCTGGCATGGAAATCAATTTTCCGAATGAAGGCTTCCCCCGGCCGGGGGAAATCCATCCCCGATGGAGGAAGGCTTTGGCGGAGCAGAGTTTCCGTTATTCTTCCAGTGCGGTACGAAGGTTGGCCAGAACTTTCTGGCTCAGCAGCACAAATGCCTGCCGGGTGCGCCCGGCGGACACATTGGCACAGTGCACATTTTCCCGGGAAAAGAAGCCCTCGTCCACCGGTCCGGCGGCGGCCCGGGTGTCGCAGAAAAAGTGGGTGCCCGGCAGGTTCAGCCAGTCCTGCAGAGCGGCAGAGTCAAACCCGGGGCCGATGGAGGTGTTGAACAGCACTTTGCCACTGCCCAGCTGTGCAAATTCTTCGCGGCCCAGCAGCAGAACGTTTTTGTTCAGGCAGGTAAACACCACTTCGCTCTCGGTCAGCAGCTGCGGCAGCGGCTTGTAGGCCATGCCAACGGCTTCTGCGTCCGGTTTGCGGGTGCGGCTGTAATAGCACACCTCTGCGCCCATGAACTGCAAGGCATCGGCAATCATCCGGCCGGATACCCCCAGCCCCACAATGCCAACCTTCAGGCCGGTGATCTCCATCGGCTCTTCGTGCAGCATGGGCAGGCCAAAACCGTGCAGCAGGCCGGTCAGCTCGTGCAGGACGTATTCCACCACGCCCCGGTCTCCGTAATCCCGGATGCCAAGCACCCGGATGCCACGGCTGCGGGCAAAAGCAATGTCCACATTGGCGCTCTCTTCGGAGTACAGGCTGCAGCACATGCCGATGTAGCGGATGCGCGGGCAGCGCTCTAAAACCTCCCGGTCGATGCGGGAGGTGTAGCTCAGCAGCACGGCATCTGCATCCCCGATGCGCTGCACGATCGCGTCATTGCTGGAAGGAACATCCCGGAACAACACCACTTCTCTGGCATACTGGTGCAGCTGCTCCTCAGCAGAAGGAATCAGACTGACCGGCTCAATGGCAACCAGCTTTTCAAACATCAGGCAAGTCCTCCTTTTAATAGAAGCAGATGGGAGAAGCCAGATTGCGCAGCAGAGCTACGGCGCTCCAGGCTGCAATGGCGCTGTTACGGGCGCAGATGTCCACCACAGCTTTGGTGCCCTCGATCTCGGCGGTGATGCAGTGGGCATCGCCCACCCAGCCGGGCACAGAGTTCATCACCACACCGGTGTTTTCCGGGCCGGTGGTAGCCAGCGCAGTGGCAACCGCCACGTTGACCCGGCGGGGGAAGGTGGCAATGGCCTGCTTGGCATTGCCGGTGAACACGGTGGATTCCGCAGCATCGGTCAGCAGATGCTCGTCCCACACGGGGGTATTGCGGAAGCCCCTGGCTCCGGTGTGGGTCTGGATGCCGGCAGTTTCCGGCAGGCCCTGGGCTTCCGCCATCAGGGAGATGGTCTGCAGGACGTCAAAGCCGCCGATGGCTCCGCTAGTCAGGTGCACTCTAGCCCCGCCTTCCCGGGCGGCAGCCTGCACCTGCTCATAGAATGCCTGGTCGGCAAAGGCACCGATGGACAGCACCACCAGATTCACGCCCCTGCGCAGGGCGGGAATGGACAGGGTGCGCACGGCCTCCACCGAGGCAGCTTCCACCAGGTATTCCGGCTCCAGAGCCAGCAGCTCGTCCAGGCTGGCACAGGCTTTGCAGCCTGCGGCAGTGGCCGTCTTTTCTGCCGAAGCACTGGTGCGGCTGAAAACGCCCACCAGCTCATAGTCCGGCAGCAGACCCTTTTTCCAGGCGTCCGCCACGATATTGCCCAGGAACCCACAGCCGAGGATGCCAAATTTTGTTTTCATGCTTCAAACTCCTTTTTGTTGTGTTGTTCTGATAAAAACAGTATACCATGCCCCGGTGGAAAACGGAAGCCGGAATGCACCTTTTGCAGCGGGAATTCATACACCGGAACAAAGGGGGAGTGCAATTTGGAACAGATCGTGTGGACGGCGGGCACCCTGCTGCTTCCGGCAGCGTGCACCACGCTGGGGGCAGCCGGCGTCTTTTTGCTGCGCAGCCCGGCGCAGCAGCCCACCCGGCGCATCCTGACCGGAATGGCAGCAGGCATTATGCTGGCCGCCAGCGTGTGGAGCCTGCTGCTGCCCGCCATTGCGCGGGCAGCAGAGCGCGGAGGGGCCGCCTGGGTCCCGCCTTCGGTGGGGCTGGTGTTGGGGGCGGCGGGGCTGCTGCAGATGGAACACGCAGCCCAGAAGCTGCTGACGGGCGGCAGGCAGCCGGGCCGCTCCATGGTGCTGGCGGTGACCCTGCACAATCTGCCGGAGGGCATGGTGGTGGGGCTGGCCGCCGCGCTGGCGCTGAACGGAGACCCGGACGCTGTGAGCGGTGCGCTGGCGCTGAGCCTGGGCATCGGGCTGCAGAACATCCCGGAAGGGGCGGCAGTCAGTCTGCCGCTGCTGCATACAGGCTGCACCCGGCGGCAGGCATTCTGCGCAGGAGCGGCCTCCGGACTGGTGGAGCCGCTGGGTGCACTGCTGGCCTTTGCTCTGGCCGGGTGGGTGCACGCCGCGCTGCCCTGGCTGATGAGCCTTGCGGCCGGCTGCATGGTGTGCGTGACGGCCCAGGAGATGATCCCGGAAGCCGTGGAAGCGGACGAACCGGCCGGTGTGCTGAGCATTGTGCTGGGCTTTGCCCTGATGATGGCTCTGGATGTAGCGTTGTAGAAAAATGCTCTGAACTACAACATAACGTTTGCAAAATAATGTTGTTGTGCTATACTGAAAACAGAACGAACTGAGCCTGGAACAAGAAAGGAAAACGATAAAATGGCGTTTGATTTCAAGAAAGAGTATAAGGAATTCTATCTTCCACCCAGAAAGCCGCATCTCATTACGGTTCCTGCCATGAATTTTGTGGCGGTGCGCGGCAGGGGCGACCCGAACGACCCGGCGGGGGCGTATCAGGCAGCAATGGAGCTGCTGTACGGCATTGCCTTTACCATCAAAATGAGTTATAAGGGCAGCCACAAAATGGAGGGGTATTTTGCGTATGTGGTGCCGCCGCTGGAAGGCTTGTGGCATCAGCAGGGTGTAGAAGGAGTGGACTATGCCCACAAGGAAACGTTTGAGTGGACCTCTATGCTCCGTCTGCCGGAGTTTGTGACCAGGGAAGAGTTTGACTGGGCGGTGCAGGAAGCAGCGGCCAAAAAGAAAAAGGACTTTTCCAGGGCGGAATTTCTGACTTACGAGGAAGGCCTTTGCGTGCAGTGCATGCATCTTGGCCCCTATGATGCAGAGCCGGAAACCCTGCGGCAGATGGATGCTTTTGCAGCGGAACAGGGATATGTCGTGGATTTTTCAGATGTGCGGTTTCATCATGAGATCTATCTGAGTGACCCGCGCCGCACGGCACCCGAAAAGCTGAAAACGGTGCTGCGCCATCCGGTGCAGACAAAATAAGCTGGGAAACTTCACAAAAGCTGTCGATTTTCCTTGTGAGATGTGCTATACTAATCTTATCTGTAAAAAACACATTGAATGAAACGGGAGGAGAACATCATGCAGCATGAAACTGTCATCGTGCTGGACTTTGGCGGCCAGTACAATCAGCTGATCGCGCGCCGCGTCCGCGAGAACAATGTCTACTGTGAAATCTATTCCTATAAAACCGATCTGTCGGTGATCAAGGCAAAGAACCCCAAGGGTATCATCTTTACCGGCGGCCCCAACAGCGTTTATCTGGAAGATTCGCCTACCATCGACCCCGAGATCTTCAGCTGGGGCGTTCCCATCCTGGGCATCTGCTACGGCAGTCAGCTCATGATGCACCTGATGGGCGGCCATGTGTGCCGCGCCCCGGAGCGTGAATACGGCAAGACCGAAGTGTTCGTGGATACCGACAGCAAGATGTTTGCCGGTGTGCAGCCTTCCACCATCTGCTGGATGAGCCACAACGATTATATCGAGCAGGCAGCTCCCGGCTTCAAGATCACCGCGCACACCGCAAATTGCCCGGTGGCCGCCGTAGAAAATACCGAAAAGGGTCTGTATGCCGTGCAGTTCCATCCGGAGGTGCTGCATACCGTGGAAGGCAAGAAGATGCTGCACAATTTCGTGTACAACGTCTGCGGCTGCACCGGCGACTGGAAGATGGACTCCTTTGTGGAAAACAACATCAAGGCCCTGCGGGAGGAAATCGGCGATGGCAAGGTGTTGTGCGCCCTGTCCGGCGGCGTGGACTCTTCTGTGCTGGCGGCTATGCTGGCCAAGGCTGTGGGCAAGCAGTTGACCTGTGTGTTCGTGGACCACGGCCTGCTGCGCAAGAACGAGATGGAAGAAGTCTGCTCGGTGTTCGGCCCGGGCAATGCCAACGGGTTTGACATCAACTTTATCTGCGTGGATGCCCGCGAGCGCTATTTCAGCAAGCTGGCCGGTGTTACCGAGCCGGAGCGCAAGCGTAAGATCATCGGCGAAGAGTTCATCCGCGTGTTTGAAGAGCAGGCTAAAAAGATCGGCAAGGTGGACTTCCTGGCACAGGGCACCATCTACCCGGACGTGGTGGAAAGCGGTCTGGGCGGTGAATCCACCGTCATCAAGAGCCACCACAACGTGGGCGGCCTGCCCGACACTGTGGACTTCAAGGAACTGGTGGAGCCGCTGCGCAACCTGTTCAAGGATGAGGTGCGTCAGGTTGGCCGCGAACTGGGCCTGCCCGAGTACCTGGTCAGCCGTCAGCCGTTCCCCGGCCCGGGCCTGGGCATCCGCATCATCGGCGAAGTGACCCCCGAAAAGGTGGCCATTGTGCAGGATGCAGACGCCATCTGGCGCGAGGAGATCGCCAAAGCCGGCCTGGATAAGGAAATCAACCAGTATTACGCAGCACTGACCAACATGCGCAGCGTTGGCGTTATGGGCGATGAGCGCACCTACGATTACGCTGTGGCCCTGCGCGCTGTGACCACCACCGACTTTATGACCGCAGAGAGCTACAACATGCCCTGGGACGTCCTGGGCACTGTGACCAGCCGCATCGTCAATGAGGTCAAGCATGTCAACCGTGTGTTCTATGATTGCACCGGTAAACCGCCGGCCACCATTGAGCTCGAGTAATTTCCACCAACTAGATTTAATCAAAAACGCATGGAGCCCCCGTCAGTATGAGCTGGCGGGGGCTTTGTGCATAATGCGGTTATGTTTCATTTTCTGCCAAGATGAACCGCATAAACGTTTTGGCTGCTGCGGACAGGCCGCGCTTGTCTTTCATCACCAGAGCCATTGTGCGGAGAATCGGTTCGTCCACCGGACGGACAGCAACATCGTAGGCCGTCTTTTGCAGCACCAGCTCTGCCAGCAAGGAGTAGCCCAGTCCCTGCTCCACCATGGACAGGATGGAGTAATCATCGTGCATGGTCAGCCGTACATTGGGGGGAATTCCGGCTTTCCGAAAGGCTTCCAGCGGCTCGCTGTAACACCCTTCTTCCAACAGCAGATACGGCTCGTCTGCCAGCTCCTGCAGCGATACAGAGGGCTTCTGTGCCAGCAGGTGGCCTTTGGGCAGAACAGCCACAAAGGGGTCTGTCTGCAAAGTCCGTGTTTCCAGTCCCTTGGCCGCAGCCGGATTCACAAAGCCAAAATCCACCGTCCCGGTCTGTACCCAGTCGCAGATGCTGGTATAGTCCCCTTGATGCAGCACCAGCTGCACATTGGGGTACTTTGCCCAGAACTTCCGAATGATGCCGGGCAGCCAATGGCAGGAAACGCTGGATACCGTGCCAATGCGCACAATGCCGGAATCCAATCCCTTGATCTCATCTTCCATTTTGCGAAGATCATCGTACTGCTGTACAGTTTTCTGGATGGTGGGAAGCAGCCGCTCGCCCTCCGGGGTCAGCCGAACACCATATCGGGAGCGATACAGCAGCGTGATGCCGATTTCCTTTTCCAGCGAGGAGATCATCTGGCTGAGGGCTGGCTGGGTGTAGCCCAGAATCTCGGCGGCTTTCGTGTAGCTGCCCACTTCCACTACTTTCAGCAAAGCTCTGTAACGGTTCATATGCGCCCTCTTTTCAAATAAAACTTTTGCATACTTAGATGCAAAATGTGAGTTTTACTTATTTACAATGCCATTGTATCATAAAGGCATACTCCATGACAAGAAAGAGGGAAAGAAAATGAAAATCGTAACCTACCGCCCGGAATACCGGGAAGCCTTTGTCCGATTGAACACCGAGTGGCTGACCCGGTTCTACTGGGTGGAATCCTTTGACCAGTACGCTATGGACCATGTGGAAGACCTGATTGCGCAGGGAGCAATGGCGTTTTTTGCACTGGATGACACAGGTGAAGTCCTTGCTACCTGCATGGCGATGCCATTGGAAGGTACCACATGGGAACTGTGCAAACTTGCCGCCCGAAACCAGTACACCGGCACCGGTGCAGGCAGCGCCGTTCTGCAAGCTGCCATGCACTATGCCGAGGAGCACGGTGCAAAGAAGGAAGTGCTCATTTCCTGCCGCAGCCTAAAGCCAGCCATCCACCTGTACAGGAAGTTCGGTTTCCGAGAAGTGCCTTATCGGAAAGAATACTGGAAGTCCGAAAAGGCGGATATTGAGATGGAGAGGAAGGTCTAAAAATGAAACAATATATTGTGGACGCGTTCACAGAGGAAGTATTCAAGGGAAACCCAGCAGCAGTATGCGTGATGAAGCAATGGCTTTCAGACGATACAATGCAGAAAATCGCCATTGAGAACAGCCTGTCGGAAACGGCTTTTGCCGTCAAGAGCGGCGACCATTATTGTCTGCGCTGGTTCACACCGGGTGGCGAAATCGACCTGTGCGGCCATGCGACACTGGCAACAGCCTATGTCATTACTCATTTCATTGAGCCGGAAGTGAATGCCGTGCATTTTGATACTTTGAGTGGGATGCTGCACGTCACAAGAAAGAACGATGTACTTACGCTAGATTTTCCATCTTATCATCCAAAGCGAATCCCTGTGACGGAACAAATGGTTCATGCGTTAGGTGTTGCACTAGTAGAAGCCTATATGGATGCCGATATGGTTTGCATCCTAAAGACAGAAGAGCAGCTTCGCCAGCTGAAACCGAATCAGGAACTTGTACGTCAACTGGATGGGCATGGCCTGCATGTAACGGTTCAAGGCCGCAATTTTGACTGCGTGACACGCAGCTTTGTCCCAAAGTGCAAGGTGCCTGAAGACCCTGTCTGTGGGCGCGGTCATTGCCATGTGGTTCCTATTTGGGCAGAGAAGCTGGGCAAGGATGAACTGATTGCATATCAGGCATCCGCACGAGGCGGTGTCCTCTACTGCCGCTACGCCGGAGAGCGTGTCTACTTGAGTGGAAAGGCTGTTCTTTTTGCGGAGAGTGAAATCCATATCAAATAAGCAGTTGAAAATTCGCAGATAATTCGATATAATATCCAAAGAGATTCCGCTGGTTGTGTGATACTATCCTGATACTAAAAAATCAGCAAGCCGCATCTACCACGGCAATCTCATGGAAAAGTGAACATCCAAGAATGAGGCACTGAACAAATTTGCTTAGTAAGAATCTGAGCTTACCGAGCTCAAACGATTCTCATTGTTGTCCGCCCCGTACCGGCACGCTGCATGTGTCCGTGCGGGGCTTTTTTGTATAATGGAAGCCACTCGCTAGGCGAGTGGCTTCCAAAAAGACTTGTGTCGATAATGCGGACAAAAAGAACTCCCTTTGCAATAATGAAGATGCGGTCTGCCAACTGCATCAAACAAGCAAAGGGAGGACATTCAAGAATGAATGACGTAAAAAGTTGATCACATACCAGCTGGAATTGCAAATACCATATCGTGTTTGCGCCGAAATATAGAAGAAAAGCGTTCTATGGGCAAAAGAGAAAAGAAGTCGGAGCGATTTATGTCCTACAACTATGTGGAGGGCGGCACCGGTTCCGCCGGCGGCAAGGATGACGAGAACACCGTTCTGATAAGCGATGCTTTCATCGAAGCCGGCATGGATGTGAAAAGTGCAGCCTGGGACTGGCTGGAGCGGCAGTGCGGCGGCAAGCGCGGCGATGACAGCTCCGACCCGGCCGGTGTGGGCTGGACCAGCTACATCTGACTCTGACTGCAATGCAGGCGGCTTATATAAAGTGTTTTATTCTACGCAAAGGTATGCTATAATCAAATCGGACAAAATTTTTTGTCAGACGACATTTTCTGCATTTTTTCGGCAGGGCTGCCCGTATCAAGAATATAAAATCGAATTTCACTGTCAGAACGGGGAAACCAGCATGGCAGCCTCTGAAAAAGCCATCTCAGACAAGAGTTTTGATCAGCTGTTTCGGAAACTGAAAAATCGGGAGGAATGACTATGTTTTACGCTGGATTTGATCTGTTGTTCAGCATCCTGTTTCCCATCCTGTTCCTTGTGGTTTTGGGCATGATTCTGTATACCATCATCGGGAATGTTCGTACATGGAATAAAAACAACCATTCGCCGCGTCTTACCGTTCCGGCAGCAGTGGTGGCAAAGCGCACGGAAGTCTCCCACCACCATACGGACAATGCGATGGCACATACGTTTACGACCTATTACGTAACCTTTCAGGTAGAAAGCGGCGACCGCATGGAACTGACCGTAGGCGGGGCGGATTACGGAATGCTGGTCGAGGGCGACAGGGGAAAGCTGAGTTTTCAGGGTACCCGCTATCTGGGGTTTGAGCGGAGCTGAGCGTTCTCTGATTTTAGGTGTGCCAAAGAGGGAGCACAGTTCATCATCGTACCGCGTTCACCGATTTTGCCCGGAAAGCTCGATGCTTGACGGCTTTTGTGCTGGGTGCGGCCCTGCTGCTTGCGCTGGAAGGCGGAAAAAGAGAATGGAGAAAAACACGCCGAAAGGGGAGTATCAAGCGTGATGGATCTGGATTGGACCATTTTGCAGGGCATCCGGTCGGCCGCGTGCCCGCTGCTGGATTTTCTGATGCCAAGGCTTACGGCACTGGGAAACGGCGGTGCGATCTGGCTGGCGGCAGCCGGCGGGCTGCTCTGCACCAAAAAATACCGCCAGCAGGGGCTGCTCCTGCTGGCGGGGCTGGCGGCCGGGGCATTGGTGGGCAATGCATTTCTCAAAAATGTGGTGGCCCGCCCGCGTCCCTGCTGGCTGGACCCGGACATGCCGCTGCTCATCGCCGTTCCAAAGGACTTTTCGTTCCCTTCCGGGCACACCCTGTCCTCGACCATTGCGGCTGTGATCCTGACCCGGTCCAACCGATGGTTCGGCTGTGCAGCCATCCCGCTGGCCGTGCTCATTGCGTTTTCCCGCCTGTACTTATACGTTCACTTCCCCAGTGATGTGCTGGCAGGGGCAGTGCTGGGCATTGTCATCGGGCAGTTGACACTGCTGTACGGCAGCCGGATCGAGAACCGCATCCAGTAACAAAAAAACGGCAGCGTATCCCAAACCGGATACGCTGCCGTTTCATATTTGGCCCAAAAAGTTCAGTGGGTGGTGCCCATGTTCACAGCCAGGTCGGTGTCATTTTCCACCACAGCCTCCACAGCCTTTTCCAGACCGCGAGCGATCTGCTTCAGATCCATGCTGGGGGTGCCCAGGGGCTTGTTGACCACCTGCTCCATGGCGTAGGGCACATGGATGAAGCCGCCCCGGATGTTCGGGAACTTCTTGTCGATGAGGTACAGCAGGGTGTACATCAGGTAGTTGCAGACATAGGAGCCTGCGGTGTAGGACAGAGCCGAAGGAATGCCTGCGTCTTTGATCTTTTGCACCATGGCCTTGACCGGCAGGGAAGTGAAGTAGGCGGTCTCCCCGTCCTCCTGGATGGTCACGTCTACGGGCTGGTAACCGGCATTGTCGGCAATGCGGCCGTCCATAATGTTGATGGCCACCTTTTCCGGGGTAATGGCGGAGCGGCCGCCGGCCTGACCGATACAGATGACCACATCGGGCTTGTTGGCATTGATGGCAGATTCCAGCACTTCACCGGCGCGGATGAACTGGGTGGGCACTTCCTGCTTGATGATCTCGGCACCGGCAATGGTGTCCGGCAGCAGCTTTACCGCCTCAAAAGCGGGGTTGACGGTCTCGCCGCCAAAGGGGTCAAAACCAGTGATCAGAATTTTCATCGTAAAAACCTCGATTCTCAGATATAGATGGACGGCTCCAGAACGGTAAGCTGCCCGTGATCCATGATCATACGGTTGTCCACGTAGATAGTGGGGTCGTGGGTGACCAGGTCGTAATGACCGGAAGCATCCTGCACGCCGCCCAGGGCAATGTTGCGCCCGAATCCGATGTGGAAGGTGCCGTAGGTGGATTCATCCTCGATGTAACAGTTTCCGGCGCAGTGGGAATGGGTGTTCAGCCCGATGCCGAATTCTGCCGCCACCACCATATTTTCGGGGTCGTGGAAGCGGGAAAGGAATGTTTTCAGCCGCTGGCCGCTGGCATTGTCCTCAATGTCCACAATGCGCCCGCGGCGGATCTCCACCCGCACCGGGCTGTCCACAATGCCGATGTAGCCCATGGAGCCGTCCAGGATCAGGGTGCCGTTGGTTTCGCTTTCCACGGGGGCCACATACACCTCCACACTGGCAGAGCTAAGCCCCTTGCCATCGTGGCAGCAGCCATTGAAAAAGCCGGGGGTGCGCCCCTCAATGCAAAAGTCCAGGCAGGTGCCAAGGTCGGTCGTCACATGGATGCGTCTGGCATTCTGATAGCAGTTCATGATGATGCTGGCCATGATACGGCTTTTGGGCAGGCTCATGTTCAAAAAGTCATAGCTCAAAAGCGACTGCCCGTTGTTGGTGCTCAGCGGCAGGGACAAAAAACGGTTGCGGCGGGCGATGACCCGCTTGACGGCTCGGGTGGTGATCAGCGAATACTCGGTGGCACCGATCACGGCATTGTAGGGGTCAAAGACATCTTCGCGGTTGTCAAAATACTGGCCCACCTGCTCGTGCAGGTCGTCCAGCATCATCACATCGGCAAACCCGCCCACCGCAGCGGCGGCAGCCTGCATGGCGGCCACCTCTGCGGCATATTTCCGGCTGGATACGATCAAAAGACGCTCTTTTGCGCGGAGCCGGACCCAATCCTGAATGATGACCGCAGCACCGTGCTGAATTGCTTGTTCCATTGAATCACTCGATCTAACAAAAAATTACTTGAGGAGGATCATCATCACGATCTGAACAACGATCATGATCAGGGCAACGGGTACCTGATTCTTGATGACGCCCATGGGTTTCTTCATGTCCAGTAGGGCCACCGGAACGGTGTTGAAGTTGGCTGCCATGGGGGTGCACAGGGTGCCGCAGAAGCCGCAGGTCAGGGCCAGCATACCAATCACCACCGGGTTTGCGCCGTAGGCCAGAACAAACGGGTAGCCGATGCCCACGGTCATCACGGTGATGGCGGCGTAAGCGTTGCCCATGATCATGGTGAACAGCATCATGCCGATGGCGTACACCACAATACCGGCGTTGACGTTGCCTTCCGGGATGATGTGGCTGACGATGTTGGCGATCACGTCACCGACACCGGCCTTGGTAAAGATGGTGCCCAGGCAGGCCAGCAGCATGGGCAGCATGGACAGGGGGCCAACGGTGGAAAGCATCCGCTCGGAATCATGGAGGAAGGTGGCGGGCTTGTTGTCCTTGTTCATAACCATCAGAAGAATGATGGCCACGATGACGCCCAGGGCTACGCCGTTCAGTGCAGACAGGCCGATGCCCATGCCGGTGATGGCGCAGATCACGGCCAGCACACCGATGCTCAGGGTGGGAGCAAAGATCTTCATGCCGATCTTTTCATAAGCGGCCTCGGTCTCAGCCTTGGTGGCGGCGCTCACAGTGCCCTTCTTGACCTTCTTGAGAATGGCGGGAATGCACATGACAACCACCAGAATGCCGCTTACCAGGGACGGCAGCCAGCGGCCAAAGGCCAGCACAATGCCCAGCACAGCCCAGAACACAAAGGTGCCGAACGGCTCAGGGTTCTTTTTGTCTTTCAGGTTCTTCACGCCGCAGTAGACGCACATCAGACCCATTACGATGTAGATGACTTCCATTACCTTATTGGCAAGGGTGACATCAGCACTTGTAAAAAAGCTCATGGTTCTGTCCTCCCTTATTTGTAGTATTTCTGCACCATCTTGCGGTCCTTCAGGATATAGAAGATGATCGCCACAACGGTAGCAGTGATGCACACAGGCACTTCAATGGCAGCCAGCGGGGCCAGCTCCACTTCAATGCCCAGACCGGCCAGGGTGCTCTGCACCAGCAGTGCGCCGGAGCCGCCCACAAACAGCACCTGACCAAAGAACCAGGTCACGTTCTCCATGCCGGCAGCCATGCCCTTCAGCTCCTCAACATGGTCCTCGTTCGGTTCATAGCCCTGTGCCACAATGGCGCCTTCTGCCATAGGCATGATCACAGGGCGCACAAAACCGGCCACGCCGCCAAAGCCCACATTGAAGGCGGCAAAGACCGCGCGCATAATGCCGTACAGGCCAATGACCAGGCCGGAGGTTGCGCCCTTGAACTTGCCGATCAGGGCGGCAGCTGCCTCCCGCAGGCCGTTGCGCTCCAGGGTGCCGGTAACCAGCATGACGATGATGAAGATCGACATGCTGCGGTTCGCCACAAAGGTGCTGCCCAGCGTTTCCAGTAGGGTGATGGGACCTAGGCCGCCAACCAGTGCAGTTACAACAGCTGCCACCAGAATGACGAGAATGGAGTCCAGCTTCAGTGCAAAGCCAGCGATGACGATGACAATGCCGAGTAGTTTCAGTAATTCCATAATTTCCTTCCTTTATACGTTTATTTTTTCCCGGCGCCGTGCAGCGTACCCGCCCGTGGGGCAAGACGGATGCACTGCACAGCGCCAAAGAGACAAAAGAGTGCGCGCCTTATGCGCGGACAAAGGCTGCCAGCAAGGCCGAAAAAGCGGCGGCGGTCAGCCACAGGGGGAGCAGGCGGCGGCGCAGATGCGCACCGATATCGCAGCGTTCCAGCACACCGGATGCCTTCATGGGCACCACGGTGGTGGTCTGCGGCACAGCCTGCTCGCTGCCATAGGGGTTTGTGGAGGTGAACTCGCCGGTGCCCTGTTCGCCCGGGCAGGCGTACACCCCAAACCAGGAAGAGAGGATGCCGCCTTTTCCGGCGGCTGTCTTTTGCACACGGACCCGCTGCACAGTAACGGCTTCTGCCTGTTTTTCTTCCAGCAGCAGGTTCACCCGCATCATATTCACCAGGTTGAGCACCGAAGAAACCGCGATGAGCGCATCAAAAATCAAAACCAGTACAAGCAGCGGGTGCATGAGCATTGCCTCCAAATCAGAACGAAAGCAGCGTTCGCCCCATCCGGATGCAGCGCTGCATTCTAAAAGATAACATTATTATAGCATATCTTGTGGAGAAAAGTAAACAAAATGCTGACATTGGCAGCAACGTTTAAATTCGTGCCTGAGGAGAACGTTCCCGACACACCGTTCGTACTGTATTGAAAAAGGCGGAACAGCCGCAGCTGTTCCGCCTTTGGAACGCAAGTGCTTACTTTTTCTGGATGTACTCGTCAATGGCCTTGGCAGCAGCTTTGCCTGCGCCCATGGCCTTGATAACGGTGGCAGCACCGGTCACGGCATCGCCGCCGGCAAACACACCCTCGCGGCTGGTCTGGCCGTCCTCGCCTTCGGTCACAATGCAGCCGTGCTTGTTGGTCTCCAGGCCCGGGGTGGTGGAGCGGATCAGCGGGTTGGGACTGGTGCCCAGGCTCATGATCACGGTGTCCACATCCAGCTCAAATTCGCTGCCCTTCTTCTCGATGGGGCGGCGGCGGCCGGAAGCATCCGGCTCGCCCAGTTCCATCTCAATGCAGGTGATGGACTTGACAAAGCCGTTTTCGTCCGGGTGGATCTCCACGGGGTTGCACAGGGTCTTGAAGATGATGCCCTCTTCCTCAGCGTGCTCCACCTCTTCCTTACGGGCAGGCAGCTCTGCCATGCCGCGGCGGTAGACAATGTACACGGTCTCAGCACCCAGGCGCAGAGCACTGCGGGCAGCGTCCATGGCCACGTTGCCGCCGCCCACAACGGCAACCTTCTTGCCGGTGCGGATGGGGGTCTTGCTGGTGGGCAGGTAAGCCTTCATCAGGTTGGAACGGGTCAGGAACTCGTTGGCGGAGTACACGCCCTTCAGGCTTTCGCCGGGAATGTTCATGAAGCGGGGCAGACCGGCGCCGGAGCCTACGAACACGGCCTCGTAGCCGTACTCGCCCATCAGCTCGTCAATGGTCAGCACCTTGCCGATGACCATGTTGCACTCAAAATCCACGCCCATCTTCTTCAGGCCGTCAATTTCCTGCTGAACGATGGCCTTGGGCAGACGGAACTCGGGGATGCCGTACATCAGCACGCCGCCGGCTACATGCAGAGCCTCGTACACGGTCACCTTGTAGCCCAGCTTGGCCAGGTCGCCGGCAGCGGTCAGGCCGGCGGGGCCTGCACCAATGATGGCCACCTTGTGGCCGTTGGACTCAGGCACCACCGGGGCGGTGTGCACGTTCTCGCGGTGCCAGTCGGCCACAAAACGCTCCAGACGGCCAATGCCAACCGGCTCGTTCTTGATACCGCGGGTGCACTTGCCCTCGCACTGGCTCTCCTGCGGGCACACACGGCCGCAGACAGCGGGCAGGGAAGAAGAACGGTTGATCACCTGGTAAGCGGCTTCAAAATCGCCTTCTGCCACGTGGGCGATAAACTCGGGAATGTCAATGCCAACCGGGCAGCCGGCCTGGCAGGGCTTATTCTTGCAGTGGATGCAGCGCTTCGCCTCGTTCACAGCCATTTCTGCGGTGTAGCCCAGGGCAACTTCCTGAAAGTTCTTGTTGCGGACGTTGGGGTCCTGGGTGGGCATGGGGCACTTTTTGGGGTCCATATTGAAAGCCATCTTATTTTACCTCCTGATTCAGCAGATTGCAGGCTGCTTCACGGGCATGTGCCTCAAAGGGGCGGTACATGGTGCCGCGGGCCATGGCCTCGTCAAAATCCACCAGGTCGCCGTCAAAGTCGGGGCCGTCCACGCAGGCAAACTTGGTCTGGCCGCCCACGGTCAGGCGGCAGCCGCCGCACATGCCGGTGCCGTCGATCATGATGGGGTTCATGGAAACGATGCTCTTCAGGCCGTGCTTCTGGCAGGTCTTGACCACGAACTTCATCATGATCAGCGGGCCGATGGTGATGACCAGGTCGTACTGGTTGCCGGCTGCCACCAGCTCGTCCAGTGCGGCGGTGACCACACCCTTGGTGCCGTAGCTGCCGTCATCGGTCATAATGCGCAGTTCATCGCTGCAGGCCTTGAACTCGTCCTCCAGGATCAGCAGATCCTTATTGCGGAAGCCGATGACGCTGTGCACCACACAGCCCTGCTCGTGCAGCTCCTTGGCAATGGGCAGAGCAATGGCGCAGCCCACGCCGCCGCCGACCACGCACACCTTTTTGAGGCCTTCGGTCTCGGTAGCGCGGCCCAGGGGGCCGACAAAATCATGAACGCTTTCGCCCACCTTCAGGCTGTTCAGCTCCATGGTGGTGCCGCCGACGATCTGGAAGATGATCTCCACGGTACCGGCCTCGCGGTCGTAACCGGCGACCGTCAGGGGGATGCGCTCGCTGTCCTCGAACGGGCGCACAATGATAAACTGGCCCGGCTTTGCCTTTTTGGCAATCAGCGGGGCTTCAATGACCATCTTTGTCACGGTGGGGTTCAGCGCGACCTTTTCAGTGATCTTATACATCGTGTTTGCTCCTTTTTGCTGGCATTTCCTATCTCCGCGCAAGAAAATGCGCCTGCACGTCCGGGTGGGGGCAGCAGACGCAGTGTTCAAGCGACATATTGACATCTTATATTATAATGTCTGCTGCACAAGAAAGCAAATAAATTTTCTTCGCGTATGCTGCCGCAAACTTGAAAAATGCCCGCATCCGCAGGGCGTACGCTTTTGGACGCTGTAGAGCGGATTTTTCAGAAAATGGCAGCTTTTTTGAAAAAGATGCAAATTTGCGGTTGACAACAAGCCTGCTTTGCGGTATAATAATCAACGTTGCCGGACAACCCCGGCACACCACATGGAATATGCGGCCGTAGCTCATCTGGTAGAGCGCCACCTTGCCAAGGTGGAGGTAGCGAGTTCGAGCCTCGTTGGCCGCTCCATTTTGTGGAAGTTTAGCTCAGCTGGGAGAGCATCTGCCTTACAAGCAGAGGGTCAGCGGTTCGAGCCCGTTAACTTCCACCATGTGGCCCGGTAGCTCAGTTGGTTAGAGCACCAGCCTGTCACGCTGGGGGTCGTCGGTTCGAGCCCGATCCGGGTCGCTTCGTCGGAATGTCAGCGGTTTGCCTGGCAGTCCTGCACGCAGGACCGCCGCAGCAAACGCTGAAATTTCTCCTCTTCCCCACAAACCTCTGCTTCGCAGATCTTTGCGGGGGCCCCGATTCATGAGAATTCGGGAGGGTGCAGGGACAAATGCACCGGTTATGCCTCTGTAGCTCAGTCGGTAGAGCAGGGGACTGAAAATCCCCGTGTCATTGGTTCGATTCCGATCGGAGGCACCA
>CAKTGS010000017.1 GCA_934561485.1 uncultured Faecalibacterium sp. | reverse complement strand
CACAACGTGACGAGAAAATAACGTAAAACGGAGGATTTCTACTAGATTTCTCTTTGTAGCGAAACTATCGCTTCGACATGCTTCGTCCTTGGGAACAAATCCACAGGCTGCACTTTTTCTGCATGGTATCCATTCTGCTCCAGCCAGGCGGCATCTCGGGCGGCGGTGGAGGGGTTGCAGCTGACGTAGACCACCCGGCGGGGAGCCATGCACACCACAGCGGAAAGGGTGGCTTCATCGCAGCCCTTGCGGGGCGGGTCCAGCATGACTACATCCGGGTGCAGGCCCTCAGCGGCCAGCTGCGTGGCGGCCTGGCCGGCATCAGCACAGAAAAATCGGCTTTTGGCGGCAATGGTAGCGCCCATGCGGACGGCATTGGCTTTGGCGCTTTCAATGGCTTCCGGTACAATCTCCACGCCCACCAGTTCCCGGCAGCGTTCCGCCATGGAAAGCCCGATGGTGCCCATGCCGCAGTAGAGGTCCAGTAACAGATCGGTGGACTGCAGCTGGGCGTACTCCGCCGCAATGCCGTACAGACGCTCGGCGGCCAGAGTGTTGACCTGATAGAAAGACAGCGGCCCCAGCTGCACCGGCACACCGCAGAGGGTGTCCTCAATGTACCCCGGACCATACAGGGTGTGGGTCTCGGTGCCAAGGATCACGTTGGTGTTTTTGGCGTTGACATTCAGCAGAATCGTGCAGATGTCCGGGAACTGTGCCCGCAGGCGGGCACACAGCTCTTCCGCATGGGGGAGTTTCGGGCGGGTGCACACCAGACACACCATGATCTGCCCGCTGTGTGCACCGCGGCGCAGAAAAATGTGCCGCACAAGGCCTTTGCCGGTCTCTTCGCTGTAGGAGCGGATGCCCTTTTCGGCAAAAAAGGCGCACAGTGCGTTGCCGATCTCGTTCAGTACGCCGGGCTGCAGGCGGCAGTCCGGGCAGGGCACGATGCGGTGAGTGCGTCCGGCGTAGAAACCAATGCAGGGCACACCGGCCTTATTCACTCCCACCGGGAACTGCACCTTGTTGCGGTAGCGGTCCACTTCCGGAGACGGAACAATGGGCAGCACCGGCACCTCCAGTCCGCCAATGCGGGCGAAGGCATCCGCAACGTTTTCCTGTTTGGCGCGCAGCTCGGCTGCGTAATCCAGATGCCGCAGGCTGCACCCGCCGCAGGGGCCGGCCACTGCGCAGTCCACGGGAATGCGGTCCGGCGAGGGGACAAGGACCGCATCCAAAATGCCGAAGGCATAGCGTTTGCAGTCTTTGACGATGCGCACACGGGCCTCATCGCCGGGGGCGGCACCTGGAATAAACACAGTTTCGCCCTCCGGGCTGTGCGCAACGCCGCTGCCATCGCTGGAAAGGCGCTCGATACACAAGGTCAAAGTCTGATTTTTTTGTAAGGGCATGGGGATTGGTCTCCTTTTTTGGCGGCGTTACGGCTGGGCGGAATCGGCCTCGGACTGGGCCGCCAGATATTTGCTGGGGGGCACGCCCTTGGCACGTTTGAATACCCGCGAGAAGTAGAACTGATCGAAAAAGCCTACCGATACCGCAACCTCTGCAATGGACAGGTTGCCGGCGCGCAACAGCTTGCAGGCTTCGTTGATGCGGTATTCGGTAAGGTAATCAATAGGGCTTTTGCCCACGTTGAGCATGAACACCCGGTACAGGTGGCTGCGGGAGACGCCCACGCTCTTGGCCACGTCATCAATGGAGATGTCGTGAGAATAGTTGAACTGGATGTATTTGATGGCGTTGAACACGTACTGGCTGGAGGAAGAAGTGGTGTGGGGGCGGGCAGCCACTGTCTCTTTCATCAAAGCGGCAATGAACAGGTAAAGGTAGCCCACCATAGCGGCTTCGTCCGGGGCCTGCAGCCCGCGGGAGGAATAGATGTTGGCCAGGGCGGTGCGCATGGTATTTATATCCTGGGTGTGGTGTACGGGGGCATCGTCCGTAAAAGGCAGCTGTGCCGCCAGTTTGTGAGCGCAGGCTCCATTGAAGCCCACCCAGCTGTACTCCCAGGGCTGCTGCTCATCGGCCGTATAGCGGATGAGCTGGTTGGGGCGTGCAAAGAACAGGTCTCCTTCGCTGACCTCCCAGGTGCGGCCATTCACCTCGAACACGCCCTTGCCCGAGAGCACCAGATGGATCAAATAGTGGTCGCGGATGCCGGGGCCCCAAGTCTGGGCCGGGGCACAGCGCTCGATGCCGCAGTTGAAAATGGAAAGCTCAATGTTGTTGGTATAGTTCTGTTGTTTGAAGGACTGTTTGTACACGTCTGCCATGGCTGCTGCTCCTCCGTTCTGTCACGTTGTAGCTCAAGTATACCACAAATGCCTTTGCAAATTCAACAAAAGTACATCTTATTCTTTGAGCTGGACGACAAAATTCGCGTTTTTGCATGGGTATAAATTGAAAAATGTGTCCGGATGCATTACAATAGGCATAACAAACCTACAAAATAGGATGCGTTTTTTTAGAAAGGAGAATTGCCTATGGCAACCAGCGCGCAGGTTCGGCGGCAGATCGCAGAGGGAGCATGGGACGATGCTTTGGCGGCATTGTATGGCAGTGCGCCGCAGGAACTGGCGCGCCAGCGCAGCCGGTATTGTGCGGCGCTGGAACAGTTTGAGCTTTACTTTGGCCCCGGGCGGCAGGTGCGGATCTACTCGGCCCCGGGGCGGGCGGAACTGGGCGGCAACCACACCGATCACCAGCACGGCTATGGTCTGGCAGCCGCGGTAACGCTGGATCTGATTGCGGTGGCATCACCCAATCCGGACGCCTGGGTGCGGGTCAAGTCCCGTGGGTTCAATAAGCTGGATGTGATCGACCTGGCCACCGCTGAGCCGCAGGAAGGGGAGAGCACCCACTCGGCCAGCCTGATCCGCGGCATTGCCGAGGGTTTTCGCGCGGCAGGCAAGACCATTGGCGGGTTTGACGCCTACACCGCCAGTGATGTGCTGCGGGGCAGCGGGCTGTCCAGTTCAGCCGCCTTTGAAATGGGCATGGCTGCGGTGTGGAACGGCGAATATGCCTGCGGCCTGGAGCCGCCTGCGCTGGCAAGAATCTGCCAGTACGCCGAAAACACCTATTTTGGAAAGCCCAGCGGCCTGCTGGACCAGTTGACCAGTGCTGTGGGCGGTGTGATCTTTGCCGATTTTGCCGACCCGGCGGCCCCGCAGGTGGAGAACATCCATGCAGACGGGCTGCTGCCGGAAGGCATGGCCCTGTGTGTGACCGACACCCGCGGCAGTCACAGCGAACTGACCGGGGAATTTGCAGCCATCCGGCAGGAGATGGAGGCTGTGGCTGCAGCCCTTGGGCACACGGTGCTGGGGCAGGTGCGGGAAGCCGACTTCTGGGCGATGCTGCCGCGCCTGCGGGCGCGCTGCGGTGACCGCGCTGTGCTGCGGGCCATCCATTATTTTTCGGAGAATGCCCGCACCCTGGCCCAGCGGGATGCCCTGCGGGATCGGCGCTTTGCTGATTTTGCAGCCCTGGTAACAGAGAGCGGCCGCGCCAGCTTTGCCCTGTGCCAGAATGTGTACGGGCCTGCCGACAGCCGCCATCAGGGGCTGTCGGTGGCGCTGGCACTGAGCCAGAGCATCCTGCAGGGGAGCCGGGGCGCCTGGCGGATGCAGGGCGGCGGTTTTGCGGGTACCATTCAGGCCTATGTGCCGCACCCGCTGCTGGCGTGCTACCGCAGTGCCATTGAGCAGGTATTTGGCCCGGGCAGCTGCTATGTGCTGCGCCTGCGGGAGCAGGGTGCCGTGCGGGTGGTCTGAGCCAAAACGACATCCGCAACAAAACAAAAGGGGCTGTTGCACAAGAATAGTGAACCGGTCTGTAAAAAGTAGACAATAGACAAAAGACCTCCCCGTGTAGGATAATAGAACTACACGAGGAGGTTTTGTTATGTCCAGAAAATATACCAAAATCAAAGAATTAGAACCACAGATACTCGCAATGCGAGCAGAAGGAAAAACATGCAGAGAAATAGCAAAGTCATTGGGGCTGGAAAAGAAGCAAATCGTAAATTGGGTCACACGGCACAATCATGAGCAAGCCCGAAAAGAAGCTGGAATCCTTCCGAAGAAGAAAGGTCGGCCGCGGAAAAATGCGGGGCCAACCAGCCCGGAGGAAATCGTCAGGGAACAGGCCTACGAGATCAAACGATTAAAAATGGAGAACGAACTGCTGCGGGATTTTCTGCAATCCGTAGGAAGAAAGTGAAGCCGAATTTTAAATATGCAGTCATTCACCGCTATTGCGAAAGATATTCTATAAAAGAAATGTGCTGTTTCTTTGAGGTTTCAAGAAGCGGATATTATAAGCATCTAAAACACATTGAACATCCGGCCAATGACTTTAAACTTGCGATAAAGTCTGTAAAAACAAAAAGTCGCCTGGAGTTGCAGCTCCACAGCGACCAGGGGTTCCAATACACTTCGCAAGCATATTTCAACCTGACTAAAGAATACGGCATTACTCCGTCCATGTCAAGGCGTGGAAATTGCTATGACAATGCTTTGTCTGAAAATTTCTTTGGAATCCTCAAAGCAGAGTGTATCTACCGACACAAGCCGGAAACTTTTGAGGAAGCCAACAAGATGATTGACGATTCCATCTACTTCTATAACCCCGAACGCATCCAACTAAAAACAGGACTGCCTCCGCTTTCGCTTCGTCAGTCCTGTTGAGGTTTACCCTACATGGGTCTCTTTTTGTGCATGTCTACTATTTCTGGGGCGGTTCACCTTTTGGCTAAATAACTCTGGTCTTTTTGTTGGGGCGTGTGCAACAGCCCCTAATAAAAAGAAAATTTTTAAGAGATATCAATATATTTGTTTTGACGAAGCTGGAAAGCGGTACGACCGCCCTCTAGGATATCGCATATCTGCGTCTGAATACCGGTTTGGTTCAAAATTCCGGAAAGAGGGATTCCATTGGAATCTTTTGGAATGAGGTCATTTTCGATAGAGCCACTACGATATTCAAAACGTCTTTCAGAGTTTTCGGTACCCGCGCCATTTTGATTGGCAACAATAACCTCCTCTGCATCTGCGCCCAAGACCACATTGGCATTATGTGTAACAATGATGAATTGGCGTTCTTTCTTTTTCTCTCGAATATACTTAACAAGATCATTATAAATGGAACGATTATCCAAATCATCTTCGGGCTGGTCAATCAGGATGGGACACTTGTTGTCTTCTAGACTGATTAACATTTCGAGAAGAACAAGAGCCTTTTTGCCAGGGGACATACTTTCAATGTCATCATTTCCGCTTCTTACGATATAATGCACATTATACCAATCCCCGAAAATTTCCAGCAAAGCTTGAGAATTTGAATGCCCTGCTTTGAGGGCAAGTCCTCCTCGTACATCGGGGCTCTCCCAAGCTTCAATAAGTTTTGTAAGAAACGTGTGATTGTAGTCAGTTGGTTGCAAGTCAGACAAATCAAAACCATTGACAGTTTTGAAAGGTGAAAAGTTTTTATTGTTAAAAGTGTCAACGATATACTGCATAAAATCAGTTTGTCTCCAGACAACGTCCGCATCAAAAACCAACGATGTGCTTTTTCTGGTTCCGATAGATTTGACAACAGCGCAGAAGGCTATATAAGCAGAATGAAATTCAGCTTGTGAATCCAATATATCTTTTTTTTTTTTTTAGATTAGCAATTTTTTGAATGGCCTGATCACGGGCAGACTCGCGCTCTTTGGCCGCTTGCAATTTTGTACGTTCCGCAGTAATTTGATTTGTAAGATCTTGCAAACGTTGATTTTGCGCAACTCTGTTTTTTAAGGCGTTATATTCGACTGAAATACGCTGAATTTTCTCCTCGGTGTGCTGAATAATGTTTTTTAGGTGCTGAACGTTCTGCTCATTTGATATCGTTAAAGGGTATGGTGCATTATCAAACTTGAAATCCAACCGATGTAAAAAGTTATCTTCAATCTCTTGATTTGAAACATCTGGGGAAAAACACACATGATAATTAACGGAATGCGCATCTTTTCCAACAAAATTATTCAGGCGAAGTTCGATATTTGGAAAAACATAAATTTGCTCAACTGCATGGCGGAGAGCCTCGTCAGGAAAACACTGACGCATTTTCTCAGGACGATCAAGGTAATTTTGCTTGATGTGCTTATAGCCCTCTATCATAAAATAATCGGTTATGCCAATTGCTGCAATCTTCTGCTGAACGGCTGCTGTGAAAAGCTTTGTTACATACTCATCAAATTTGGATTCTAGCGTTGCACCACTCAATTCAAAAGGGTCAAATCCAAAGTTATTGTTGAGAATGGAATATGGCGTATGAACATGAAAATCCCATTTCCGCCATACAGAACCGTGATTACTATCCATGATAGTCTTCCTTATCCAAAATATCGAAAGCATATGTGGTTTGTCTAATTATAGCACGATTGAACTATTCGAAAAAGATGAACTTCATGTAAAAACGTGTCGAAGAACTGAGATATGGGAATTTTCTTGCAAAGATTTTCCGATATATGTCGTTCAAAAGAAAAAGCACAACAGGCGACCCTGTCACCGGAGCCGCTTGTTGTGCTTGCTGTATCCGAATGGAGGAGATTGCAAAATCAGTGATTGTCCGGGCAAACGATTTCCAGCATTTGATCAAAAACTTCTTCCATCTGCCGCACCAGCGTGAACTGGGTGCGGGCACGGTCGAGGTTGTGATCCGGGCGGGCAATATGGAAATAATGGTCGCCCTCCAGATAATCGGTCAGAAAACGGATGCCACATTCCAGCGTCATGAGCCTTGCACCCCACGCAAGGCTCTTTTTTTCTGCCATGCTCATGGATGCCCCGGCAGTGGAGAGATACCCTTTGGCGAACACTTCGTACAGATGCAAGTCAAAATGGACGTTGCTCTGGTCGGGTTCGTCCTCGGCGCAGTCGTTGGCACCGGTACGGATGGAATCACCGAAATCGTAGGCCGAAAGTCCCGGCATCACGGTATCGAGGTCAATGACACAGATGCCTTTTCCGGTAGCGGCATCAATCAGGACATTGTTGATCTTGGTGTCGTTGTGGGTGACGCGCAGGGGGATTTCCCCGGCGGCAAGCTGATCCAGCAGGACATGGCAGTCTTTTTCCCGGGCATGGATAAATTCGATTTCCGGCGCAATGCTCTTTGCGCGGCCCAGTGCATCGGCGGCGAGGGCTTTTTCAAAATTGGCATAGCGGTTGGGCGTGTCGTGGAAGCGGGCGATGGTTTCGTGGAGGGTGGAAGCCGGGTAATCCGCCAGCTGGTTCTGGAATTTGCCCAGCGTCTCGGCCACGGTGCGGAAGTCGGCTTCGCTGCCGACCTGCTGCAAACAGATGGTATCCTCTACAAAATCATAGGCACGCCATGCGCCGCCGTCTGCATCCAGATGGCAAGTCGATCCTGACAACGTTGGGATGACATTCAGCGTTTCCCGTGCCGGGTCGCCGCCCTCGGCAAGGATTTTTGCCCGCAGATGCCGGGTCACGCCGCAGACATTTTCCATCAGACCTACCGGGTCAGTAAAGGTATCTGTGTTGATGCGCTGCAAAATAAAGCGTTTGGAATGATCTTCCCGCCAGACCACAAAGGTGTCGTTGATATGCCCCTCACCGTAGTGGTTAGCATCGCAGAGCACAGGCCCGCCAAAATCAAAGGCATTTGCAGCAGACTGGAGCAGAGAAAGGGTAACGGATTTCATCATAAATTCCTCGTTTTCGTTATACTTCATGCCGTTTTGACGGGGCAGGACGTTGTCCCTGCCGCACCTGACGGCGGTATTCGTTGGGGGTCAGACCTTCCGCCTTGCGGAAGCATTGGGAAAAATAGCTGGGAGAGGAAAAACCCATCAACTCGCTGATCTGCGCCAGACTGTAACCGGTGTTGCCCAGCATATACTTGCTTTCCTCAATGCGGCGGCGGTTCAGATAGGTGATGGGGGAGATGCCATACTCTTTTTGAAAGGTATGGGCCAGATAGTATTTATTGATGTGGGCAATTTCGGCAAGGGTATCCAGCGAGATATCTTCCCGGTAGTTGCTGTCCAGATACCGCTTGATCTCCACACACTCCCGGCTGTCGGAGCGGGGCGTTTCCTCCACCTGCAAAGAGAGCGTGGTACACCGTACCAGCCAGATGAGCAGCACTTCCAGCAGATCCTGACAGACCGTTTCGCAGCCGTCCAGACTGCGGTCTGCTTCGGCCAGCAGCATGTGCAGCAGCGTCACCATCCGCTCCCGATTTTCCCGGCAGTTGAAGATAGCATAGGAAGAATCTGCTTTTCCAAATAAGATCTCGATGCCAGCCACGCCCAGCACAATGTATTCCAGCGGCGAAGCGTTGAGACTCAGCTCGGTATGCTCTACCTGTGGATTGACGATAACCATATCGTCCGGCTTGACCGGATAAAGCTGACCGCTCAGATAAAACTGACCTTCTCCGCTCAGGCAGTAGAACAGTTCCGTGCAGGAATGGGTGTGAGCGGTGCTGTTCCAATCGCCGCCAAATTTACTTTTGCTGATGTACAGCAGCCGAAAGGATTCCCGTGGAGCGGGAGCATGGCGGATATCAAATCGCTCGGTACTCATAAATGGCTCCTTTTGAAGCAAAACGCAAAAAACATAAAAACAAAAGCAAGATACTAAAAATATAAGTCTAAAAACAATGCGCTGTTTCGTGCGTTTTTTCTCATTATAGAGGCAATGAAGAAAAAATGCAAGCCCTGATTTTTAGACAGGATAAATATTTTTCTCCTTGGATAGAGTACAAAAATATGTCAAACTGGTTACAGGCAGGGAAAATGTTCCAAAACAATTCGATGGATTTTAGCACTTTTGCTGAAAGTGATTTTCAAAAAGCAAGATTTCTAAAAAATGAAACAACAAAGACCTTGTTGCAAACCGTGAAAACCTCTATATTGGAACCAGAAAAAATCACAGCCCCCTCGGACAAAGCCTGTTTGCCCCGGCTGTGTTTTGAACGGAACTTTATGATGGAGGACACATTATGAAACGCATTTCTCGTCGCAATTTCCTGAAGGTGGCTGGCGTAGGTGCCGCTGCTCTGAGCCTGGCCGCCTGCGGCGGTTCTTCCAGCTCTACCGTTTCCAGCACGGCTTCTTCTGCTGCAGCATCCGCCGCTCCTGCGGAGGACGTGACCATCAAGGTTGCCGCCATTGAAACCGCTTACGGTTCCGAGATGTGGCAGAAAGTCACCGATGCCTTTACCGCTCAGACCGGCATCAAGGTGGAGCTGACCACCGACAAGAATCTGGAGGATGTCATCGGCCCTTCCATGCAGGGCGGTGATTATCCCGATGTCATCCATCTGGCTACCGGCCGCGAAGCTGCTCTGACCGAGCAGTTCATCAAGGGCAACCTGATTGCTGATATCACTGACGTGCTGAGCATGACCGTGCCCGGCGAGAGCAAGAAGGTCAGCGAGAAGATTGCAGGCGGCTTTACTGACACCTCTCTGACCAATCCCTACGGTGATGGCAAAACCTATCTGGCCCCCATGTTCTACAGCCCCTGCGGCCTGTTCTACAACGCCGGTTTCCTGAAGGAAAAGGGCTGGGACGTGCCCACTACTTGGGATGAGATGTGGGAACTGGGTGATAAGGCTGCTGCCGAGGGCACCTACCTGTTCACGTATCCCACCACCGGTTACTTCGATGCTTTCTTCTATGCACTGATGTATGCCGCAGGCGGCCCCGACTTCTTCAACAAGGCTACCCACTACGAGGAAGGCATTTGGGACACCGCCGAAGCACAGACCTGCTTTGATATCGTGACCAAGCTGGCCTCCTACACCAATCCCATCACCCCGGCACAGGCCAACGATCAGGACTTCACCCAGAACCAGCAGCTGGTGCTGGACAACAAGGCCCTGTTCATGCCCAACGGCACTTGGATCGTGGGCGAGATGGCCGAAGCACCCCGCGCCGATGGCTTTGAGTGGGGCATGACTGCTCTGCCGGCTGTCAAGGCTGGCGGCGACCAGTACAGCTACACCTGGTTCGAGCAGGCATGGATCCCGGCGGGTGCGGAGCATCTGGATGCTGCCAAGCAGTTCGTGGCTTACCTGTACAGCGATGAAGCCTGCAAGCTGTTCGCCGAGAGCGGTGCTATCCAGCCTGTGCTGGGCATTGCCGATGATCTGGACGGCGACAACAAGATGTTCTACTCCATCTACGACAACGGCGCAAAGGCTGCTATGGGCAACTTTGCTTCCTTCACCGCCATCCCCGGCGTGGAAGTCCGCACCGTATTCTTCGATCCCGTCAACTCGCTGGTCTCCGGCAGCATGACCGAGCAGCAGTGGATCGATGGCATCAAGTCCGCCAGCGACCAGATGCGCGCCAACATCATTGAGTAATTGAGCCCTGCCCAGCGGGGGCGGTTTTGACCGCCTCCGCTTTTTGCGGTTTCGGGATTCCAATAGAAAGGAGCGGTTTGTCTATGAAATCTGACAAAAGCCGCAAACGGTTTGTGTTTCTCTGCGTGGCACCGGCCACCATCCTGTTCTTTATTTTTATGATTCTGCCAACCCTGAATGTGTTTCGTATGAGCCTGTATGAGCGCGGTGCCTACTCGCCCAACGAGACTTTTGTGGGCCTGAAAAACTTCCAGCATCTGCTGAAAGATACCCAGTTCATTCGCTCGATGCAGAACATGATCCTGCTCGTGGTGGTGGTCACCATCGTCACCTTTGCGTTTGCACTGGTGTTTGCAGCCATCCTGACCCGCGAAAAAATCAAGGGGCAGAATTTCTTCCGGGTCATCTTCTACATCCCGAACATCCTTTCCGTGGTCGTCATCTCCGGCATCTTCTCGGCCATCTATAAGCCGGAAAATGGTATGCTGAACAGCATCATCAGCTTGTTCCGGGATATGAGCGACCCCATCCTCTGGAAAGGCGAAAAAATGGTCATTCCCTCCATCATCATTGCGATGGTATGGCAGGCTGTGGGCTATTACATGGTCATGTATATGGCCTCCATGTCTTCGGTGCCTGCCAGCCTGTACGAGAGTGCCAACTTGGACGGTGCGGGCCGTCTGACCCAGTTCTTCCAGATCACCATCCCGCTCATCTGGACGAATATCCGCACCACTTTGACCTTCTTTATCATCTCCACCATCAACATGGCGTTCCTGTTCGTCAAGGCTATGACCAGCGGCGGGCCGAATGGTGCTTCGGATGTTGCGCTGAACTATATGTACAGCCAGAAAGACGCGGGCCTGTATGGTTACAGCATGGCCATCGGTGTGGTCATTTTCCTGTTCTCGTTCGCGCTGTCCGCCTGTGTCAATAAGGCCACCAGCCGTGATCCGCTGGAATTTTAAGGAGGGAAGAAAATGCAGAAAACCAAAGAAAAATCTTCCCGCTCGGCGGAAGGTCTCTATAAGTTCTTCATCTATTTTGTGCTGATCCTGCTGGCCGTGACCATCATCGTGCCGGTGGCATGGGTGTTCATGGCCTCCATCAAGCAGAACGCCGAGTTCTACGGCAACCCGTGGGCATTGCCTGCCGGGTTCTACTGGCAGAACTTTGTCAACGCATGGAACGGGGCCAAGATGGGCGAATATATGCTCAACTCGGTCATCGTCACGGCGCTGGCATTGGTGCTGCTTCTGGTCATTGCGCTGCCGGCAGCTTACTGCCTGTCCCGCTTCCGGTTCAAGGGCCGCAAGCTGCTGAACACCCTGTTCATGGCGGGTCTGTTCATCAACGTCAACTACATTGTGGTGCCCATCTTCCTGATGCTGCGGGACGGTGATGTCTGGCTAAAAAACCACGTTGGCAGCGGCTTTTTGCTGAACAACCTGTTCATTCTGGCAGTGGTCTATGCGGCCACGGCCCTGCCGTTTACCATCTATCTGCTGTCGGGCTATTTTGCCACCCTGCCGCATGACTTTGAAGAGGCTGCCTACATTGATGGTGCCAGCTATTTCTCTGCCATGGTTCGTATTATTTTCCCCATGGCAAAGCCGTCCATCATCACCATCATCCTGTTCAACTTCCTGTCTTTCTGGAACGAGTATATCATTTCCATGACCCTCATGAGTTCCACCAGCGCTCCCCGCACCCTGCCGGTGGGCCTGCTGAACCTGATGCAGGCGCAACAGAGTGCCGCGCAGTACGGCACCATGTATGCGGGTCTTGTGCTGGTGATGCTGCCCACCCTGATCTTGTATATCTGCGTGCAGCGGCAGCTGACCCAGGGCATGACCGTGGGCGGCTTGAAAGGGTAAGGTGACAAACGATGAAAGCATTCTGGAAAACGCATCCTGCCTTGCGCATCGTGCTGATGATCGTGCTGTTTGCGCTGTCCATCGCTCTGGTGGTCACAGGCTGGAAAATGACCGGCCAGCTGGCTGGTCTTGGCATTATGCTTGTGGGTGTGGCACTGCTGCTGGCTGTGCTGGCCATTTATAATGCGACCTATCAGGATTGAGTATAAGAGAGATAAAGGAGAATTCCCATGGATGAAACAAGAAAGACCGGGCGCGTGACCATCCCCACCGATTTGGACGTGGTGCCCGAAACACTGGAAATTCTGAAAAAGTGGGGCGCAGACGCCATCCGTGACTGCGATGGCACCGATTTTCCGCAGCAGCTGAAAGATGCCGATGCGAAAATTTACTCCACCTATTATACCACCCGCAAGGACAACGCCTGGGCTAAGGCAAACCCGGATGAGGTGCAGCAGTGCTACATCATGACCGGCTTCTACACCGCTCCCGGTGACACCGTGACCATCCCGCTGATGAAGGGCATCAGCCCGGAGCTGATGCAGGTAAACACCAACGATGACATTACCCGCTGGTGGGAGGTCATGGACCGCACCACCGGCCGGCCGGTGCCGCCGGAGCAGTGGAACTATGCGGATGGCAGCGTGACTGTGCAGGCCGTGCCGTTCCATGAGTACACCGTCAGCTTTCTGGCCTACCTCATCTGGGACCCGGTGCACATGTACAACGCCACCACCAACGGCTGGACGAACTTTGAACACCAGATCACCTTTGACGTGCGCCAGCCAAAGACCCACAAGTATTCCATGGAGCGCCTGCGGAAGTTCATTGCCGAGCATCCGTATGTAAATGTTATTCGCTACACTACTTTCTTCCACCAGTTTACTCTGATCTTTGACGAGCTGAAACGGGAAAAGTTCGTGGACTGGTATGGATACTCCGCTTCGGTCAGCCCTTATATCCTGAATCAGTTTGAGCAGGAAGTGGGCTACAAGTTCCGCCCGGAGTACATCATCGATCAGGGCTACTACAACAACCAGTATCGTGTGCCCAGCAGGGAATACCGTGATTTTCAGGCATTCCAGCGCCGCGAGGTGGCAAAGCTGGCCAAGGAAATGGTGGATATCACCCACGAGTGCGGCTGCGAGGCCATGATGTTCCTCGGCGACCACTGGATCGGCACCGAACCCTTCATGCCGGAGTTCAAGACCATTGGACTGGATGCCGTAGTGGGCAGCGTGGGCAACGGCTCCACCCTGCGCCTGATCTCCGACATCGAGGGCGTGAAGTACACCGAGGGCCGTTTCCTGCCGTACTTCTTCCCGGACACCTTCCACGAGGGCGGCGACCCGGTGCGGGAAGCCAAGGAAAACTGGGTCACAGCCCGCCGCGCCATCCTGCGCAAACCCATTGACCGCATCGGCTATGGCGGCTACCTGAAACTGGCCTTACAGTTCCCGGAGTTCGTGGACTATGTGGAGAGCGTCTGCAACGAGTTCCGCGAACTGTACGAGAACATCAAGGGCACCACACCCTACTGCGTCAAGCGGGTGGCCGTGCTGAACTGCTGGGGCAAAATGCGGGCCTGGGGCTGCCACATGGTGCATCATGCCCTCTACTACAAGCAGAATTACAGCTATGCCGGCGTCATCGAGATGCTGTCCGGTGCGCCCTTTGATGTGAAGTTCATCAGCTTTGAGGATATCAAGAACGACCCGCACCTGCTGGATTCCATGGATGTTCTCATCAATGTAGGCGATGCCGACACCGCACACACCGGCGGCATCTGGTGGGAAGACCCGGAAATCTCCTCCGCCATCCGCAGGTTTGTCTGGAACGGCGGCGGCTTTATCGGCGTGGGGGAGCCTTCCGGGCACCCCTATCAGGGCCACATTCTCCAGCTTGCCAGCGTGCTGGGCGTGGAGGAAGAAAACGGCTTCACCCTCAACTATGATAAGTACAACTGGGAAGAACACCCTGACCATTTCATTCTTCAGGATGCCGACCAACCCATCGACTTTGGCGAGGGCAAGAAGAACATCTATGCGCTGGAAGGCACCGAGGTGCTGGTGCAGCGGAACAAAGAAGTGCAGATGGCGGCACACGACTTTGGCAAGGGCCGCGCCGTGTACATCAGCGGTGTGCCTTACAGCTTTGCCAACAGCCGTACTCTCTATCGTGCCATCCTGTGGAGCGCTCACAGTGAGGATGCGCTGCATACCTGGTTCAGCTCCAATTATAATGTAGAAGTCCACGCCTACGTCAAGAACGGCAAGTATTGTGTGGTGAACAACACTTACGAGCCGCAGGACACTACCGTTTACACCACAGGCGGCAGCAGCTTTGCTCTGCATCTGGATGCCAACGAGATCAAGTGGTATGAGATCTAAGTTCTCCTTTTCATAAATGAACACAAGTGAGTTACAAGCCCTTGGGATGTAACTCACAGGGGGCAGATGCATCACATCTCAATTCACAATAAAATACGATGTATCGTAAAAGTGTGAATTTCACTCGGAAAGAACGGAAGCTGCGCATTTATTTTGCCCACAACACATTTCCATACGAGGAGGATGCCTATGAATAAGGAAATCAAGGTGTTCAACTACGTCACTGGAAGAAAAATCGGACAAGCCGGAGCCGGTGAAGCCCTTTCGCAGTTATTACGACAAAGATGGTGATCTGCGTCTGATGGAACGCCTGCGGCACATGGAATCCAGCGAAGGATCAAACCCTGCGGAAAACGCCCTCCCTGCACCGAACACTGCGAAGTTGAGCATGATTTATCCCCAGAAGCGCATCCATCTCCTGCGCTGCATTCTCATAGCGGCTGCTCTGGTAATGTACCAGAATGTAATCCACTTCCTTGGTCTTCCCGGATGCCTGTTGACAGAAGCTGCGTACAGGTGCGGCCAGTGTAAACACCCAAATAGGCGAACAAATCGTCACATGGTTGTACTGCGTCAGGTCAATATCCACAGGTTCAATGGGCATTGCCCATCGGTGCATCCCATAGCGCCCGCACCACCAAAAGCCCAGTGTTCCCTCTGTGCGTTCCGTGGAGCGAATTTCATAGAGTTCGGCACCTGTCCGATTTGCTTCTTCCATCGCCTGTTTTTTCACATAGCCCATCCGTGAAAAATAAACCACCAGCCGTTTGGGGTTCGTTCCGATATTGGGATAATCACCTTCCCGAACTACAAATTGCTCCTGCCGATCAAACACCCATGCGGCATACCCGGTCGCAGCCTGACAGAAACCGATCACAAAAAATGCTGTGGACATGAAATTCAGCGGGAACATATAAAACTGGATGCAGATCCACAGCATCAGGCTTACACCGAAGATACCTCCCATGATAACACCGGACTTCTTTTTGGCAATCAGCAGCCCGGCGGCGGTCAGGTTCGTAAGACCGTTTACAATCAGCAGTGCATACCCAGAAAAGGTGAAATCCTGAAAGACGACCTCTGAAAAGGGCAATACCTGAAAATAGGGGAGCATGGCGTCCATCCCCATCCGCTTTCCGCTGGCATCGAGCAGCATCCCAATAGCACCGCCTACTGCACCGATGGCTACAAAGAGCGTCCAGAAAATCAAAAGGCGGCGGGCAATTCTGATGAGAGCTGGAAAGTCGATTTTGAAAAAAGCCTTTGGGAAAATTACAACGTCACCCCGGAATACTACGAGGATCTGGGGGATGGTATCTATCAGGTTTACGTCAAAATGGATGGAAAAACCGTGCCCTATGTTTGCGTAGATTCTGCTACGGGAGACTATCACGGTTGAGCTGAACATAACTGGGGATGCCAGCCGGTGGAGCGTGTTGAAGCGATCCTAGACGCCGCCAGACTGCGGGTACAATTTTGTTTTCGTTGTCTTAAAAACCTCTTGACAATGGAAACTTTTTTGATTATAGTAGAACTAACGAATATTAGTTAGCGAAGGGCAAAGGAAAATGGAAGACACCAAGCAGCGCATTCTGGAAAAGTCTCTGGAACTGTTTTCGACCAAAGGGTATGATGCGGTCAGTGTGGGCGAAATTGCAAAAGCGGTCGGCATCAAGGCTCCATCGCTTTACAATCATTTTCCCAGTAAACAGGCCATTTTTGATGCGATTTTGGAAACAACTTCGGCGCATTACCAAAAAGACACCGCTGAGATCTCAGTCCATGTACAGGATTCCCAAAAGGATATTCCGGTGTTCTCTCACATCTCGGAAGAATTGTTGGTAGAGAAAGTCCGGCAAATTTTTCTTTATTCCCTGCACGATAAAACCATCAGCCAGTTCCGCCGGATGATGACGCTGGAGCAGTTCCGTTCCCCCAAATTTGCCGAGCTGCTTTCCAAACGCTATGTGGATTGGATGATCTCTTATCACGCGGGCATCTTCCGTGGGCTGGTTGCAAACGGCGAACTGCGGAACGAAGATCCGGATACGCTGGCGTGGATGTATGTTTCACCCATCATCGTCCTGCTCAGCGTCTGCGACCGTCAGCCGGAACGGGAAGCCGAAAGCCTTGCAAAGCTGGATGCCCATGTAAAGCTGTTCTTCCGTACCTTTAACATCGAGGGAGGTGAAAAATAAAGGAATTTTTGAATTTTATATTGAAGAAAGAAAAACGCCATAATTGCTAAAATCAAAGGAGAGCTTTTTGAAACATACAACATTTGCACTGGGACTTGTGGGCTGACCGGGAGGTCTAGCAAATACCACAAGCCACGCCTCCCGAGGACGAACAGACACAACTCTTCAGGAGGACGATACCATGAATCGTGAAAACAAACGCAAAACCTTTGAAAAAGGTTACTATAAGACCCACGCCTGCAACGACACCTTTACCTGCAAAGTCTGCGGACGGGTCTGCACCCCGCAAAATGCCGGGAGCGACCACCGCAACCATTGCCCCAACTGCCTGTCCAGCCTTCATGTGGACGAAGAACCCGGCGACCGTGCCTCCGACTGCGGCGGCATCATGGAGCCGGTGGCGGTCTGGGTACGCAAGGGCGGCGAGTGGGCCATCATCCACCGCTGCAAACGCTGCGGAAAGCTCAGCTCCAACCGGGTGGCGGCAGACGACAACCCCATGAAGCTCATGAGCATTGCCATGAAGCCGCTGTGCTCCCCGCCGTTCCCGCTGGACTATATTGAGGAAATGACCGCCCTGATGGGCGGCGATGGACGGATGCGGTAAGCCGCAGCCAAACATGAAGCGGCCGCTGTGTCGGAGAAGTGCTCTGCGACACAGCGGCTTTTTGCAACTTACCCCCTGATTTTTACAACTTACCGCACCCATCATGGAACATCCGGGCGTTCTGTGTTATATTCTCTACAGGAAATCGGTGTGATGATAAATTGGCAGCGCTTTCCATCAACGGTGAAAAGGTTCAGACCGCCTGTGAGACATTAGAAACCAGTAGTACGGAGGCAATGATTATGGATATATGGGAAAAACTCTACACACAAGCAAAAAAAGAATATCACCCGGAGGATGTGACGCCGTTTGTCTATGCACATCATGTGGTATGTGCATTGGAAAGCGCAGACGGAACCATCTACACAGGCTTTTGTATTGAAGCCTGCAGTGGCGTGATGAACCTGTGTGCTGAACGTGTGGCTGCACTAAATATGTATGTAAACAGCGGTCAAACAAAGATAAGGCGGCTGATCGCCTTTCGGGACGAAGCGCCGTCCGGAGGCGGCAGTGGAATGCCCTGCGGCGCTTGCCGTGAATTTTTATACCAGCTGAATGAAGAAAACGAAAACATGGAGATTATGGTGAACTATGAAACAAGAGAAATCGTGACGCTGAAAGATTTAATGCCCAATTGGTGGGGAAAAGAACGCTACGAGCAATCCCGCTTGTAAACAATAGGAGGGAACAATCATGTCCGGTCGCTGATTTGTCGGTATGGAGCGGAACTGCATGAAGAAAAGGAGTAACGGAATGTAATAGGAGTGAGGACATGAAAGTATCGGTGGAACAGATCGCTCCAGAGCGAGCAGAAGAAGTTTTGCTGCGGTGCCACGACCCCAAAGAACCCTGGGTGGAGGAGATCCAGAAGGAGGGTACGAACAATGGATAAAACGGATTGGATACGCTGCCCGAAGTGTGGCAGCAAAACACGCACTATGATCCGGGAGCATACGGTACTGGAAGATTTTCCGCTGTTCTGCCCCAAGTGCAGGTATACCTGCGTGATCCGCTTCATGGATGGAAAACTGGAAGAAACTGTGCCGGAAAAGGCATAAGAATATAGGAGGACGCTTCGATGGAGTATATCCGAATCACAAAAGAAAACATCGACAAGGAGCACATCTGTTGTGCCATGTCCGGCAAACAGAGCCTTGCCAAGAAAGAATGGCTCAAGCAGCGCTTTGCGGAGGGGCTGGTTTTCTACCGCAGTGCAGAGCGCGGCAAATGCTTTATCGAGTACATCCCAGCAGAAAACGCATGGGTGCCCATTGATGCGGCAGGCTGGCTTTACATCAACTGTCTGTGGGTCTCAGGCTCCCTGAAAGGGCACGGCTATTCCAGTGAGCTGCTGGAAAAATGCCTTCGGGATGCCAAGGAGCAGGGCAAAAACGGCGTTTGTATCCTGTGTGCAGAGGGGCGCAAACGGGAGTTTCTCGCTGACCCCAAGTTTTTGACCTATAAGGGCTTCAAGGTTTCGGACATCTCCGACTGCGGGATCAATCTCATGTACCTGCCCCTTGCAGAGAATGCCCAGCCGCCAAAATTCAAGGACTGTGCCAAGCACCCCAAGGTGGTGGAAAACGGCTTTGTCCTTTATTATACCGACCAGTGCCCCTACACCTATTATTGGGTGCCCAAAGTGCAGGAAACTGCGCAGGAACACAACATTCCGCTCAAAGCAGTTCATATCACTGACAAAGAGACGGCTCAGAATGTGCCTGCACCCGTTACAACATACGCATTGTTCCAGAATGGTCGGTTCCTAACCCAGAGCATCCAGTCGGACAAGAAATTCTTGAAATTGGCAGGCGCAGCGGATTGAAGGATTCAGGAAGAGTATGCACGCATAATTCCACAACAGAGTAATTGAATCAGGCAAGACGCCAGACGCTCAGACGCAGTGCAGTCCATAGAAATGGGGTGCGCTGTTTTGCATTTTGCAGACCACTATCCTTTTTGCCTTTATCCGAAAGAACCATTTGCAAAAGCGATATGGGCTTTGCAAATCGCCCGTTCCCGATTGCCAAAGAGCTGATGACGGCAGAAGAATACGAGGCCGTGCAGGGGTACATTCTGAATGGCGCTGAATGGCGCAAATTTCTTTGAACCAAATTTTGACACAAGCGGACTTACCACCAATGAAATCGTCCGGCTGCTCGTCAATAAGGACATTGCGCCCTCCCCATTATGCCGTGCTGCGTATGCCCATCAAACAGGGAGGGCCAGTCATGATTGCCTTGTTTTGTGGTTTCGGCTACATAGTGCTGCTGTTCGTTGGATTTATGCTTTTGCCCGGACGGATCTGGTCGGGCGCATTTGGCTGTCTGATTGCTGCTCTGAATTTCAGAAATGTCGGAAGTGACAATGAAAATCATGAGGACTGAATTTTGATCGTATGCAAAAGATTGAAGGAATTGTTCGTATCACAAAAGACCACTGCCCGCCACAGGAGCAAACGATTTTTGAGTGGATCGAAATGAAACGAACCATGCCGGAAACTTTGAATTGCCCCGGTCTTGAAATCAACTTGGAACACCGCCGTGTTTTCAAAAATGGAAGGAACTTCCCGTGGATATGTTTCACTGGACGATTTGAACGAGCGGGCCCTTGCAAAAAATGATCCGGAGTTGTTTTTGCAGCTGCATAAGCCGCCGGTTCTGATTGAGGAGGTGCAGTATGCGCCGGAACTGTTTACCTATATCAAGGTCTATGCAGACACGCACCACGAACCGGGAGCATTTTGGCTGACCGGTTCGCAGGTGTTCAAGCTGATGTGCGGGGTACAGGAATCACTTGCCGGGCGTGCTGCAGTGCTGTCAATGACTTCTCTTTCGCAGTCAGAAATAAACGGTGCGGAAACCGAACCCTTCCGTGTGGATCTGGTTGCGCTGCTGAAACGAGGGGAAAAAGCTTTGCCCGCAGATACCAAAGGAATCTTTGAACGAATCTACAAAGGCTCCATGCCCGCTATCGCAAGCGGAAAAAATACCAACAGCCGGATTTTTTACAGCAGTTACCTTTCCACTTATATTGAGCGCGATGTAAAAGAACTCTCCGATGCCGTTGATGTGCTGAAGTTTCTGCGTTTTATGACTGCGGTTGCTGCCCGCTGTTCACAAATGCTGAATGTTTCCGAAATTGCGCAGGATGCGGACATCAATCAGAAGCAGGCAAAAGATTGGCTGCACATTCTGGAAACGCTGGGTATCATCTTCTATCTGCACCCTTATTCCGACAATTTGCTGAAGCGGCTGGTAAAAACCCCGAAACTCTATTTTTATGATACCGGATTGGTCTGCTATCTGACCAAGTGGAGCAGTGCAGAGGTTCTGGAATGCGGTGCCATGAACGGCCGAAAAATGCGCGGCTCGTGGCGCGGATGCTGGCTCGTGCGGAATACGATGGGCCGTTTCGCTGCCACCGGGTGGTCAACCATGCCGGGCGGCTGGCACCGGGCTGGAACGAACAGACACTGTTTTTGCAAGGCGGGGGCGTTGCCCTGAAAGACGCAGCACATGTGGAGCTGAAGCAGTTTCAGTGGGATGGATAGCTGCACTGCAATTCCATGAGAACAAAAGGCACTGCACGGAATTGTGAGGTGTCTTTTTGTTTGGCTGTTTTGGCAAAGGCGTGGACTTGGCACTTTTTTTGCCCGGAAAAATGTGATAAAATGGGGTCACTACAAGAGAAAAGAGGAACATGGAATGTCCAGACGAAAGGCGGATCTGAACACCATTTACATCTCCGAGCGGGTGCAGCAAGGCTTGCACCGCATTGCAGCAAGCGCCCTGACGGCAGTGGTGGCTCCCATGGGGTACGGCAAAACCACGGCGGTCAACTGGTTTTTGGCCGAGCACAGCCGCACGGATCATGCGGTGGTGGTGCGGGTGAGCATCTATTCTGCAAACCGGTCTATTTTCTGGAAAAGTGTGCAGAAAGCTTTTGCGGCGGCGGGCCTGACCGCGCTGGATGGCTACGACTGCCCGGTGGACGCCAACGGTGCTGCGCTGCTGCTGGATGAGCTGTGCACCGCCCTGCAGGGCAGCACCGTTTATGATATTTTTCTGGACGACTTCCACCTGCTGCAGGACGAGCAGGCGGCGGGCTTTCTCTGCGCACTGGCCAACCGTCTGCCCGCCAATGCGCACCTGATCGTGGCAAGCCGGAACACGTTTCTGCCCAAGGGCGAGATCGTGCGGCTGGGGCACCGGCTGCACCGCATCGGAGCCAACCAGCTGCGCCTGAACCGGGAAGAACTGCTGGCCTATGCGCACCGTTGCGGCGTGGAACTGTCGGATGCACAGACCGAAAGCCTGCTGCGCTCCTGCGAGGGATGGTTCTCGGCCATTTACCTGAACCTGCACGCCTTTGCGGAGCACGGCACCCTGTTGAACGAGGGCGGCGACATTTACGCCATGTTCACAGCGGCCATGCTGGAGCCGCTCCCGGAGCAGAAGCGGGAGTTTCTGGCAGTGATGGGCCTGGCCGATGAGTTTACGGTGGAAATGGCGCAGGCCGTGGCCGGAATGCCGGATACGGAAACGCTGCTGCGGGAGCTGACCGAGCAGAACGCTTTTGTCACCCGCCTGTCAGACGGGCAGAGCTACCGCTTCCACCACATGATGAAGGAATGTGCGCAGCGGCTGTTTGCCCAGATGCCCCAGGCAAAGCAGAAGCTTTATTTTGAGCGCTATGGCCGCTGGTATGAAAAAAAGCGCCAGTACACTTATGCCCTGACATCCTACGAAGCCTGCGGAGACCACGATGCAGCCCTGCAGGTGGTGGAGCTGGATGCAGGCATCCTGCTGTCCGGACTCAGCCCGGAAGATCTGCTCAAGCGGCTGGACAGGTGCCCGGTGGAGGCCCTCAAGCGGCATCCGCTGGCCATTTTGGTGTTGATGCGCCGGATGTTTACCTGGCAGCTGATCCCCAAAATGCTGGGGCTGAAGGCTCTGCTGGAAGCTGCCGTGCAGGAAAATCCGGCCATGACCCCGGAGGAGCGCGGCAACCTGCTGGGCGAGTGCGACCTGATCCAGAGTTTTCTGATGTACAACGACATCCGCGCCATGAGCCGCCTGCACCAAAGTGCAAGCCGGCAGATGTCCCGCACGGCAGTCACCCTGCGCAATGAGGGCAGCTGGACCTTTGGCTCCCCCTCGGTGCTGCTGATGTACTACCGCGCCCCGGGTGAGCTGGCCGAAGAGCTGGCGGACATGTACGAATGTATGCCGCATTATTATAAGCTGACCAACGGGCACGGGCAGGGGGCCGAGCTGGTAATGGACGCCGAAGCGGCATTCATGCAGGGTAATTTTGAGCGCACCGGGCTGATGCTGGAACGCGCCCGGGCCAGGGTGGCGGCAGCCGGGCAGGAAAATATGGACCTCTGCTGCGATTATCTGGCCCTGCGGCTGTCGCTGTGCGTACCGCTGCAACCTCCCTGCGACTTCAAGGCCCGGCGTGCGGCGCTGCTGCAGCGGCACGATATTGTGCTGGTGCACCTGCTGGAAAGCGTGCAGGCCTATTACGGGGCCTTGCTGGGGCAGACGGAGGAGATTCCGGAAGTGTTCCGGGAGCACCAGCTGGCTTCGGTGCGCTACTTTACCCTCTGTCAGCCCATGATGGAGATGATCGAGCAGCAGGTGTGGCTGGCGCAGGGCGAAGCCGTCAAGGTGCTGGCCCGGGGCGAAGCACTGCTGGCGGTGTGCAAGAAGATGCACTACGGCCTGGTGGGGCTGCATGTGCGCATCCAGATGGCAGCCGCAGCGGCACAGTTCGGCCAGAACGAGCAGGCAGGGGAGTGGCTGCGCCAGGCGCTGCAGTTTGCACAGACGGACGGCTTTGTTATGCCCTTTGTGGAAAACTACCGCAGCCTTGCCGCCCTGCTGGAAGCCGGGCCGTGGGGTGGGCTGGCCCCCTTTGTGCAGAAGATCCTGCCGCTGGGCCGTGCTTATGAGGCCCAGTGTGCCCGTGTGCGGCAAAAGCAAAGCCGCCCCGCCGCAGCGGCACGGCTTAACGACCGGGAGCTGGAACTTGCCCGGCTGATCGCTGCCCGCTGCACCAACCGCGAAATTGCAGAAAAGCTGTTTCTGTCGGAGGGCACGGTGAAGCAGTATGTGAACCAGCTGTACGCCAAACTGGACATTGGCGGCGATGCCCGCACCAAGCGTGCCCAGCTGGCGGCGCTGTTCTGTACCAAAACTTAACCAAAGGTTACTATCATTTGCAAAGCATCTGTGCTACACTAAGGGCGCGGCAGAGGAACAGGACCTTCGCCGCTGTGCGTGCCCTGCGCCGCACAGGCCTGCAGTTCCTGGGGGTCTGGACCCTGCGGCTCCGCGCAAGGGGGCCGCTTCACGTTCCGTATGCAGCCGGTACGGCCCTGACGAACCGTGCCGGAACACCTGGCGTTCCGTAATCACAACCGCCCCCGCAAACTGGCAAAAACCGCTCCGGATGTGCGATCCCGGGGCGGTTTGCTGTTTTTGGGGCCGAAAAGGCAAAACGGTACTTGACAGCAGCGGCAAAACGGTGCAGAATTTAGAACGAAAAACCAGTTCAGAGGTTGAGAACAGGAGAACACAACATGAATGTGATCGATGCGCATGTCCACTTGGTGCAGTGCATTGCAGGCACCGGGGCCGGCGGCGAAATGCGGCCCTGCGGCGGCGGACGCGGAATGTATGCGGACGGCTCGGTCTGCCAGCTGATCCCACCGGAATGGAACACCGACCAGGTGACCCCGGAGCGGGTGCTGCAGGTTATGGACGAGAACCATGTGGAACGGGCTGTGCTGCTGCAGGGCGGGTACCTGGGCTTTCAGAACCAGTACAGCTATGAAGCACAGCAGAAGTGGCCGGACCGCTTTCTGGCAGCGGGTGCCTACGACCCCTGCAGCCGCAGCAGGGATGCCATTGTAAAGCACCTGTTCGAGGACCTGGCGCTGCATGTGGTCAAGTTTGAGGTGAGCACCGGTTCCGGCCTGATGGCCAACCATGCGGTGTTTGCCCTGGATGGCGAGATGATGGAGCGGGAAGCAGCCTTTGCACAGGAGCACGGCCTGGTGTTTGTGATCGACATTGGCAAGCTGGGCAGCCCCAGCAGCCAGATCCCGGCCCTGCGGCGGCTGATACTGCGCCACGGCGGCATGAAGTTTGTGGTGTGCCACCTGCTGGCCCCCAAGCAGACCGAGCTGCAGGCCATGGTGCAGGGGCTGGAAGCACTGGCGCTGCCCAATGTTTGGTTCGACCTGGCTTCCCTGCAGCACAACGTCCGGCCGGACCAGCCGCCTTTCCCGGCGGCACGCCGCTTTATTGGTGCGGCTGTGCAGACCGTGGGTGCCGACCGCTTGCTGTACGGCACCGACACGCCCTCCAACCTCTGCCGGTTCCGGTACCAGGATATGGTCAACACCATTGCGGAGGACCCGGCTCTGGCCCGGGAGCAGAAACAGCAGATCCTGTACGGCAGCGCAAAGCGCGTGTTCTGGGACGAAGCATGACCCGGACGGCCCGGGGTAGACTGTCCCCGGAGCAAAAACAGATGTGTTGTTGAAATTCATAGAATTTTTCCCGCGAACTGTCGCTTTTTGTGCGGCACAGAAAGATATGCACGGAAACCCTATAAACATATTGACATTCTGGGTAAATAGGCATATGATACGGGCATCGGGCGGAACAAACCGCAAGACCGAATACCGAATGCAAAGGGGGAGCCTGACATGATGGAGTGCATGATGTGTTGTTGCTGTTGTTGCAATGCAAAAACTCTTGGGCAGGCCGCTTTGCAGCTTGTGGTGTGCGGGGCATACCGCAGGCATTGCGCAGATTGCGCGCATTGATCGTTTCTGTCAGCCTGGGAGCGTAGCATAACGCTTCCGGGCTTTTTTGCGTTTTGGGCCGTAATTTTAGGATACAAGGGGAGGAATCGGCAATGGACTGGAATGTGATCCAGCAATATTTGCCGCAATACCAAAAAGCAGCCGTGCTTACCGTGCGGCTGGGCGTGGCAGGCATCCTGTTCGCCATCGTCATCGGGCTGCTGTGCGCGGTGCTACAGTATTACAAGGTGCCGGTGCTGCGGCAGATCGTGGGGGTGTACATTCAGCTTTCCCGCAACACACCGCTGCTGGTGCAGCTGTTTTTCATCTACTACGGCCTGCCCAAGGTGGGCATCCGCACCAATGCCGAGATCTGCGGCATTGCCGGTCTGGCATTTCTGGGCGGCAGCTACATGGCCGAAGCGTTCCGCAGCGGGCTGGAAGCCGTTGAACCCATCCAGACCGAAAGTGCTTACAGCCTGGGCATGAGCAAGGCCCAGACCATGCGCTACATCATTCTGCCGCAGGCCATGTCCACCAGTATGCCGGCCTTCATGGCAAACGTGATTTTTCTGCTCAAGGAGACCAGCGTGTTCAGCGCTGTGAGCCTGATGGACCTGATGTTCACCGCCAAGGACCTGATCGGCATGTATTCCAAGACAGCCGAGTGTCTGTTCCTGCTGGTGGTATTTTACCTGATCATTCTGCTGCCGGTGTCCATTGTGGGCAGCCTGCTGGAAAGGAGGCTGCGTTATGCCGGATTTGGGGCTTGATGTCCTGCTCAAGGGCAAAAACCTGGTCCGCCTGCTGGGCGGCTTGGGGGTTGCACTCAAGATCAGCCTGGTGTCGGTGCTCATCAGCCTGCCGCTGGGCATTCTGCTGGGCGTGCTGATGACCTTCCGCAATCCCATCCTGAAAGCCGTTCTGCGGCTGTATCTGGAAGCCATCCGCATCCTGCCGCAGATGGTGCTGCTGTTCCTGGTTTACTTTGGCACCACCCGTGCATGGGGCTGGAACCTTTCGGGCGAAGCGGCCTCCATCATCGTGTTTGTGCTGTGGGGCACCGCCGAGATGGGCGACCTGGTGCGCGGCGCGCTGATTGCCATTCCCAAGCACCAGTATGAGAGTGCTGGGGCGCTGGGCATGAGCAAGGCCCAGACCTACTGGTACATCATCATTCCGCAGACCGTGCGCCGACTGATTCCGCTGTCCATCAATCTGATCACCCGCATGATCAAAACCACCAGCCTGGTGCTGATGATCGGCGTGGTGGAGGTGCTCAAGGTGGCGCAGCAGATCATTGAAGCCAACCGCACCGCCAGCCCCAACGCGGCGTTCGGCATTTATCTCACCGTGTTTGTACTGTATTTCTTTGCCTGCTGGCCCATCAGCCTGCTGGCAAGCTACCTTGAAAAGAAATGGAAGTGACCCGCACATGGCAGAACCTATTTTAACCGTGGAGCACCTGGTCAAAGCCTATGGCGAGACCCCGGTGCTGGATGATATCAGCTTTGCTGTCAAACCCGGCGAAGTGATCGTGGTGGTCGGCCCCTCGGGCTGCGGCAAAAGCACCCTGCTGCGCTGTCTGAACGGCCTGGAACCCACCCAGAGCGGCCGGGTCCGGCTGGGCAGTGAGACGGTGGCCTACGGCGGCAAGAACCTGACCCAGCAGCGCCAGCGCATCGGCATGGTGTTCCAGAGCTACGAGCTGTTCCCGCACCTTACCGTGCTGGACAATATTCTGCTGGCCCCCACCAAGGTGCAGAAGCGCCCCAAGGCCGAAGTGCAGAAGGAAGCCGAAGCAATGCTGGACCGTGTGGGCCTGCTGGCCAAGAAGAACAGCTACCCCCGGGAGCTGTCCGGCGGCCAGAAGCAGCGCGTAGCCATTGTGCGTGCGCTGTGTATGCACCCCGAGATCCTGCTGTTTGACGAGGTGACCGCCGCCCTGGACCCTGAAATGGTCCGCGAGGTGCTGGACGTGATGCTGGATCTGGCCAAGCAGGGCCGCACCATGGTGATCGTGACCCACGAGATGCAGTTTGCCCGCGCCATTGCCAACCGGGTCATCTTCCTGGATGGCGGCAAGATCGTGGAAGAAGCGCCCCCGGCGGAATTCTTCGATCACCCCAAGACGGAGCGCGCACAGCGCTTCCTGCGCACCTTCACGTTTGATGCTGTGAAATGAAGGCACAGATCATATAAAAAGGCCCCGGAACGTCCGGAGCTGCTTTGGGAAAGATTTTGTAAAGGAGTAAGAATTATGAAACAGTCCAAAATTACCCGCCGTTCCTTCCTGCTGGGTCTGGGTGCCGTGTCTGCGGCCACTGTTCTGACCGCCTGCGGTGGTTCCGGTTCCTCTGCATCTGGCAGTGCAGCAGCTTCCGGCAGCAGCGTGGTGTACCGCACCCTGGACGAGATCAAGGCTTCCGGCACCATCAACCTGGGCGTGTTCTCCGACAAGAACCCGTTTGGCTACGTGGACGAAAACGGTGAGTATCAGGGCTACGATGTCTACTTTGCCCGCCGCCTGGCAGAGGACCTGGGCGTGGAAGCAAACTTTGTTTCCACCGAGGCAGCCAACCGCATTGAGTATCTGCAGACCGGCAAGGTGGATGTGATTCTGGCCAACTTCACCGTGACCCCCGAGCGCGCCGAGGAAGTGGACTTTGCACTGCCCTACATGAACGTGGCCCTGGGCGTCATCTCCCCGGACAGCAATGTGATCACCACCCTGGACAACTGGAATGCTGACGACCAGATGATCGTCATTTCCGGCACCACCGCCGAGACTTACCTGACCAAGGAGTATCCGGACATTCCGCTGCAGAAGTACGATTCCTACGCAACCGCCAAGAACGCACTGGAAAACGGCAACGGCGTGGCTTGGGCCAACGATAACACCGAGGTGATCGCATTTGCCAAGCAGAACTCCGGCTACACCGTGGGCATTCCCTCGCTGGGCAGCCAGGACACCATTGCTCCCGCTGTGAGCCAGGGCAACACCACCGTGCTGGATTGGCTGAACGAAGAGATTAAGTCTCTGGGCGAAGAGAACTTCTTCCACAAGGACTACGAGGAGACCCTGGTGGACACCTACGGCCTGGACTACGAGGACGAACTGGTGGTTGAAGGCGGCGAGGCTGCCGGTGCTGACGCATCCAGCGAGGCCGCTTCTTCCGAGGCTGCTTCCGCATCCGCAGCACAGTAAACCGGAAAATGGTTCAAGGGCAGGCAGGGGCAAAACCTTTGCCTGCCCTTTTTGTGCGCCCGATTGCACCCGGGACACGAACGTGCTATACTGGAAGAAAAAACGACAGGGAGGGACAACGCATGAAATTGACATCCGCAGGCGCAAATAAAATGATCAAAGCATGGAACGAAGACCTGGAGGGGCTGCTGAAAAAAGAAGAAGCGGAAAGCAGAACGACCTATGGAATCAATGAGGAACCGCTGCCCGCAAACTACGACTTTGCTCGGATGCAGCAGCAGATGGATGCGCTGAACCAGAAGATCGCTGTGCTGCGTCATGCAGTGAACGTGTTTAATACTACCACTGTGTTGGAGGGATTTGGGTTTACCATCGATGAGGCACTGGTGCGCATGGCAATGCTGACAAAAAAGAAGCAGCGTCTGGCACAGATGAAGCAGGTGCCGTCGCTGGTGCGCACATCCCCCGGCTATGGCAGCAACACTCCGGAAATGACCTGCCGCAACTACGATGCAGAACAGGTGGAACAGGAGTACCGCCGTGTCAGTGATCAGCTGACGGCTTTGCAGCTGACGCTGGACCGCGCCAATCTGCTTTTGGAATTTGAAGTGGAGCTGGAGGGGTGACCGTGATATTCCGGGGTGAATGCGTTTTTATTTGAATCTGGGAGAGCCATAAGGTTCTGGTACAAGGTTACAAATTTGGGTTGTTTTGTTATTTGATCAAGGTTATGGATAAGGTTAAGGCTTTGATAAAATGCAGCAATGCAATCGCGCGTGCATCTAAAAGCCTCCGTATCGGCTTTTGTCGGTACGGGCGGGGAGGCACGGTTTCAGCCGCATCTAAGAGCAACAGGGCAGGCAGGGGCAAAACCTTTGCCTGCCCTTTTTGTGCGCCCGATTGCACCCGGGGCACGAACGTGCTATACTGGAAGAAAAAACGACAGCTGTCGTGTAAAAGCGAGGGAACCACCAATGAAGCGAGCCTACATCAACGGCATTCTGCTGGACGGCACCCAGCATATGGAACCCCAGGCCCACAAGGTGCTGCTGTGCGAGGACGGCACCATCACCGCGCTGGCGGACGAGGGCACCGA
>CAKTGS010000016.1 GCA_934561485.1 uncultured Faecalibacterium sp. | reverse complement strand
ATCACAATGCCCAGCAGGTTGTTCACCCAGCTGGTCTTGACCACGCTGAACGGGCCGGGGAAGAACAGGGCACCGGCGGCCACCACGATGACGATGAGGGCCATGTACTTGCCCACAAAGTCGCTTACTTTTTCCAGAGTTTTCATGTTGATTCGTCCTTTCTTTTCAGCCTTCCCCCCTCGGGGAAGGGTGTCACCAAAGGTGACGGATGAGGGGGAAGCTGTGGCCAGCTTCCCGTCCGATTCTGATGAAACATCCGGAATGGCCCGGTGCCGCAAACAAAAACGCCCTTGTCTCCTGCATAAGAGACAAAGGCGTGTAAATCCTCTGCGGTACCACTCTTACTTGCCAGCCTGTAGGGTCAGGCCAGCCCCTCAGTGCGCATCCAACAATGCGCGGCTCCTGATAACGGAAGCCTGCCGTCCGGGCTTACACAAGGCGCACTGCCTTTTCAGCCCGAAAGCTCGGAGAGGATCTTCCCACGGGGTTCGTGCACTGCCTTGCATCCACCGGCAGCTCTCTGCAGCACTCCGCTCGGGTACTTGTTCTCGTCATAGCCGAATATTTCACTGCCCGCAGTATAGCCCTTTTGGGGCAGGAAGTCAAGGGCACAGGACTGTGCAATTTTTCACCTGCAAAGCATCACAGAACAAAAACATTCACTTGACGATCAAATGAAACGCAGACGCGCTGTTCGTGCGTTCTGCGAAAAAATTGCATCGAAGGCTGGACTGAAAATGCCTGCCGGGCATTCCACCATACGGGGAAAAACGGTGGAAAACTGCTCCCCGGAAGGGGCGGGTAAAATCAGGTCCCGGCGGGATGCATAAAGTTCCCGGTTTGGATTTGGCAAAGATGCTGTATCCATCGAAAAAAAGCAAATAAAATATTCCCCACGGAACACATCTATACTTGACCGAACAGAGGAATCGCGGTAGAATTTATACTGAAATTGTTGTCGCAAACTGTTTGCAGCCTGCGGCAGAAAAACGAAGTGCGGCATACTGCCCGAAACATTGCGGACCGGCCGGCCGAAGCCGCCGGGAAAGGGAGGAAGCATATGATCATTCGCGTTGGTCTTTTGGACAAAGACGAAACCTACATTGCCCGCCTTGCCAACTATTATAGTGCACACCCGGACGAGACGACCCAGCTGGAGATCCATCTGTTCACGGATGCGCAGGCGCTGAAGGCACAGCTGGCCCATGCCGCCCGCCTGGACGTGCTGATCGCGGACGAAGAGCTGCTGGACAGCCCCGAAGAGTATGCCCGCAAGGCGGAGCTTGCCTTCTGGAGTGAGGACAAGCACGAGCAGAGCCGCAGCGGCTACCCGGTGGTGTGCCGCTACCAGAAAGCCAGCGACATCTTCCGCTGCATCCAGGGCATGTGCTCCGGCCACAGCAAGGGTTCCTATTCGCTGAGCGAAAACGGCAGCGTGCGGCTGTTCCTGTCCGGTGCCGGCGGCGCAGGCTGCAGCACGGCGGCCAGCGGCTGCGCGGCCTACATGGCGGCCCACGGCAAAAAGGTGGTGTACCTCAGCCTGAAGCAGAACGAAGAGGACAACCCCTTCCACCTCAGCGGCAGTTCCATGACCGATGTGCGCTATGAGCTGGGCATGTGGCGCCAGCTGGGCGGCACCGATTACGGCCAGCTGCAGCTCAAGCTGAACAGTATGCTCAAGCAGGACGATGAAACCGGTGTGTACTCCTTTGCCCCCTTTGATATGCCGGTAAGCGCTATGAACCTGGAACCGAACGATGTGAGCGGCCTGCTGCACGCCCTCAAGGGCCTGTGCGATGTGTGCATCATCAGCGCCGACAGCTACCTGGTGCCGGTGCTGCTCAAGACCATCCGTCTGGCCGACTGGGTGGTGGTGGTGAGCAACAGCACCCCCATGGGCAACGAAAAGACCCGCAAGCTGCTCAACTCGCTGGAAGTGATCGACAGCATGGACGAAAAGCTGTTCAACGGCAGCATCGGCGTGGTGTACAATCAGTTTGGCAGTGCCGCCCAGAAGGCTGACCTGCCCCAGTACGTGCGGGAGCTGGGCGTGATCCCCCGCTATCAGAATGCGGACCGCAGCCGGATCGTGGCCGACCTGGCCAGCAGCCGTGTGTATGCGGAACTGGAATAAAAAGCGAGGACCTGCCGTATGACGACCGAAGAACTGAAAGACCTTCGCACCCGGGTGGTGGATGCCATCAACCGGGAACTGCAGCCCACCCGCATGGATGACAGCGAGCTGCTGCAGGCCATCAGCCGCCTTGTGGAGCGCGAGAGCCGCGGCGGCTACCTGATCCCGCTCCAGAAAATGGAGACGGTGAACACCATTTATAAGATGTACCGCGGCCTGGGCGGCCTGCTGGATTCCATTCTGGCGGACGAAAGCATCACGGAAGTGATGATCAACGGCCCGGACAATATCTTTGTGGAAAAAAGCGGCCGCCTGACCCGGGTGGACCAGCACTTCAAGGACGAGCAGGAGCTGCGCCGCGTCATTGACCTGATCGTGGGCAAGGCCCACCGCGAAGTTTCGGAAGCAAACCCCATTGTGGATACCCGCCTGGAAGACGGCAGCCGTGTGAACGTGGTGCTTGCGCCCATTGCCCTCAGCGGCTCCACGGTGACCATCCGTAAATTCTCCAAGCAGCCCATGACCATGCAGAAGCTGCTGGAATACGGCTCCATCACGCCGGAAGTTTCCCGTTTTCTGCAAAAGCTGGTCAAGGCACGGTACAACATTTTCATTGCGGGCGGTACCGGCAGCGGCAAAACCACCTTCCTGAATGCGCTGTCCAACTACATCCCCCACGATGAGCGTATCATCACCATCGAGGACTCGGCGGAACTGCAAATCACCCAGATCCCCAACATTGTGCGTCTGGAGACCCGCAACGCCACAGCCTCCTCGGGCGAGAGCAAAAAGATCGACATCCAGAGCCTGATCCGGTCCAGCCTGCGTATGCGCCCGGACCGCATCATCGTGGGCGAGGTGCGCGGCGCGGAGGCATTGGACATGCTGCAGGCCATGAACACCGGCCATGACGGCAGCCTTTCCACCGGCCATGCAAACTCTGCCGAAGATATGTTGAGCCGTCTGGAGACCATGGTGCTGCAGGGTGAGGCGGCCCTGCCGCTGAAGGCCATCCGGCAGCAGATCTCCAGCGCTGTGGACATTATGATCCATCTGTCCCGCCTGCGCGACCACAGCCGTAAGACCATGGTGGTCAGCGAGATCCTGCCCCATCTGGACGCCAACGGCGACATCTGCCTGAACCCGCTGTACGAGTTCCGGGAGGACGAGAACTCCACGCTGCAGCATGTGTCCGGCGCGCTGGTGCGCACCGAAAACCCCATGATCCAGACCGACAAGTGGACCCGCGCAGGTTTTCTGCTGGAAGATATCCCCGCTCCGGTGCGGAAGTAAACGGAGCAGATCATTGGTGTGACCCGAAAGGAATGAGAGCATGAAAAAAGAAAAAAAGGCTGCAAAGCCAAAGGCTCCGCGCAAGGCGAAGCCCAAAAAGGAACCGGTTTCTCAGTGGGCCAAAAACCCGCTGAACGAGACCGTTCTGGACTACCACAATTATGAAATGACCCAGAGCGAAAAGGTGCTGTACTTTGTGCTGGCCTTTTTGGTGGGCGGCATCGTCAGCCAGTTCTTCTACGGCGGGCTGTTCAAAGAAGATGGCGCTCCCACGCTGCTGACCTACATCAGCAACGCCGCTGCCTTTGTGGTGGTGGGTCTGATCGCCGGCAAGGTGTTCCTGCCGGTGCGCTGCCGCCAGCTGGCAGAAAAGCGCCGCGGCGTGCTGCGCAAGCAGTTCCGCGACCTGCTGGAATCCCTGACCGCCTCGCTGGCGGCCAACAGCACTGTGCGGGATGCCTTCCACACCGCATACACCGATATGTGTATGCAGTACTCGGACGATGCCATGATCTCCAAAGAGCTGGATCAGTTCCGCCGCGCCGAGCAGGTAAACGTGACGCTGGACGTGATGATGGACGATTTTGCCAAGCGCAGCGGCGTGGAGGAGATCCAGGACTTCAACAACGTGTTCCAGGTGTGCTACGGCCCCGGCGGCAACATGAGCCGGGTCATCGGCCAGACCCACGACATCATCTGCGAGCGCATGGAGATCGAGGACGAGATCGAGGCCAAGATCCACGCCAACGAAACCGAACTGAACATCATCATGATCGCCCCGGTGCTGATCATAGCCCTGATGCGCGGCTCCAACGAAACGTTTGCCAACAACCTGGCCACCCCGCTGGGCGTGATCACCGTGACCGGTGCGCTGGTTGCCTTTGTGGGCGCGTACATCTGGGGCCAGAAGATTATTGCGGTGAGGTGAGAAACGGTGCTGATTGTAAAATTGATCTGCCTGATCGTGGGCACGGTGCTGGCAGCACTGTTCATTCTGTTCACGGTGCGCGGCAAAAAAGAGGACTGGCGCATTGAAGGTGTGCCGCAGAAGGAGTTCAGCGACAAAGAGTTGTGGGCAGCCGGGTTTGCGCTGCAGCAGCTGCCTGCCTTTTCCATGAACAGCGAGGTGGGCAAAAAAATGATGACCGCTTCGGCCATTCTGCACCCGGAAAACGGGGGCCGCTTTGCCGAATACTGGGCACGCCTGTACTGGGCGCGCACCCTGTCCATGTCGCTGCTGGTGCTGGCACTGGCCTTCTGCGCGGCGGTGTTCATGGATGGCTACATGGTCATTGCCACCGTGCTGGTGGGCATTGTCATGGTGGCTGTGGTGTATTCCAACGGCGCCAACGAGATGACCAACCAGCTCAAGAAGCGCAGTACCGACTGCATGATGGAATTTTCCAACGTGGTGTCCAAGCTGACGCTGCTGATGAACTGCGGCATGATCCTGAAGGAAGCCTGGTACATCGTGGCCAAGAGCAAAGAGGGCATTATCTACGAGCTGATGCAGGACGCCTGCCGCGAAATGGACAACGGCATGGCCAGCGCAGAAGCCATTTACAACTTTGGTGTGCGCACCGGCTCGCCGGAAGTGCGCAAGTTTGCCAGCATCATTGTGCAGAACATTGAAAAAGGCGGCTCGGACGTGACCATGATCATGCGCCAGCAGGCGGATGAGCTGATGAGCCAGCGCCGCCAGATGCTGCTGCGCAAAGGTGACGATGCCGCAGCCCAGCTGCTGGCCCCCACCATGCTGGTGCTCATTGGTGTGATCGTCATTATTATGGTGGCGGCCATGTCCAACCTGAGTTTGACCGTTTAATGTTGGTATAGGCAGAACCCGTCTGCTTATCAATAAAATTTCTTTTTGGGAGGAATTATCCATGAAAAACTTTCAGAATGTGATCGACCGCATGTATCTGAACGCCAAGTTCGCAATGGCTTCCGCCAAGAACGAGCTGAACAAGATGCGTGAAGAGGACGAAGGCCTGGACATCATCATCACCATCATCCTGGTGGCCGTTGGTCTGGTGCTGGTTGGCGTTGTGGCAAAGTACGGCACCAGCGCATTGAAGAGTGCAAGCAATGCAAACGCGGGTGCGAACTCTCAACTGAGTACTCTGCAGAGTACTGCAGGCGGTGACGTTGCAACTGGCCTGGGCGGCAAATAAGGATATTGTGATTTTGAAACCGGCGGCAGCGCCGGTCAAAGTGAGGGATGACCTACGAAAAAACTGACAGCACACCTTGACCGTGCCGTACTGCGCGCGCAGTTTGGCCTGCGCCGCGCCGGTGCGGAACTGAAAAAAATGTGCGAAGAGGACGAAGGCCTGGACGTGATCGTGACTGTTGTGCTGCTGTCCATTGGTCTGATCGTGGCAGGCGTGCTGGCAAAGTACGCCACCAAGATCATCAATTCGGCAGGCCAGCAGGTGGACCGCGTAACCAACACCAGCTATACCGGCGGTGGAATGGCAGGCGGCGGTTCCGGCGGTGGCGGCGGCGGCACTTTTGGTGGCGGCGGCGGCGGCCACGCATGGTAATGCCTCTGGCACACTGTTGAAACAGTAAAAAACGGGTCCTGCCCCGCAGGGCAGGATTCGTTTCCTGCGGGCTGTACCCCCGGCAGCGGGCCGGTACAGCCTGAAGGAAACGAAGGAGAGAGGATACAATATGTTTGCGGATTTTCTGGAAAAGCTGCGTCAGCAGCGGGCACTGCTCCGGCAGGAAGAACGGGGAGACCTTATATTTGACGCAATTCTGCCGATCGCGCTTGTTCTGGCGGCAGTAGGGTTTATGATAAGCACCCAGAATCCATATGTATGGCTCGGCTGCGCAGCAGTCATTTTCTTGATGCAGCTGTGGGATATGAAATGCAATGAGGGTCTGCTGAGCAGTCTGTATTTGGGGGCGACATTGGTTGCATCTCTGCTCCACATTTTTAAATTTGGCTGAGGAAGAGGAACTTTATGGAATGGATCGTTGCGGTGTGTGATGCCGGGCTGAGCCTTGCGGCGGCCTGGTATGCGGCACACAGAACCTGGGAGCAGCCTGTAAAGCAGAACCGGCTGCGGCTGGCCCTGCTGCTGGCAGCGGCGGGCGGCTTTGCAAGCGGCTATCTGCTGGTGCTGCGGGTCGGCACCTACCTGCCCAACCTGCTGCGCATGGCGCTGCTGGGGGTGCTGCTGGTCATGGCGGCCTGCGTGGACGTGCAGACCCACCGCATCCCCAACAAGATCGTGCTGGCGGCTGCAGCCGTGTTTGCAGCCTGCACGGCACTGGATCTTGTGCTCAGCGGTACCGATGCCCTGCCCATGATGATCAACGGCCTGGTATCGGCAGCGGTATTTTTTCTGGTGTTTTTCCTGCTGCGGGTGGTGGCGCATGGCGGCATCGGCTACGGCGATATCAAAATGATCACGGCTTCGGCACTGATCCTGGGGGTGTACGGTGAGTTCAGTTTTCTGCTGTTCTCCCATGTTCTGGCGGCGTTGGTGGCACTGGTGCTGCTTTTTACCAAAAAAGCCACCCGCAGATCCGGCCTGCCGTTTGGTCCGTTTTTCTATCTGGGGTATCTTGTCACGATCCTGATGGGGTCTTTCTAAACAACACACAGGAGGAATTATCATGAAAAAAACACGTGTGATCGCCATTGCGGCGCTGGTGGCAGTGTGCATTGCGGGCTGGGCCATCCTGAGCATGACGGCGGTAAGCGATGCACAGGCTCAGAAAAACACCATTGCAACGGCGCAGTACTACCGCGACAAAAAGCTGTTCCAGCTTTCGCTGCAGAACTATCAGGCGGCGCTGAGCAGCAAGACTACCGAGGAACTCTACGATGAGTACCTGGCTACCTGCGATGCCTACTACGAGGACAGCCCCACGGCCACGGTGCGCTCCACCGAAGAAAGCGCCTATGCGGCAGCTGTGGGCGTTTACCCCGCACGTGCCGATTACTGGACCAAGTACGCATCCCTGTACTATGAGGACGGTGACTACAGCAAACTGATCGAAGTGCTGAAGTCTGCCAGCGCCAACGGCATTGCCTTTGACGAGACCCTGCAGGGCTACTGGAACGAGGCCTACTACGCCTGCAATGTGTCCGGTGTGAGCTACGAGACCATGGTGCCTTCCGGCATGGCAGGCGCATACCTGGCCTGGGACGGCGAGAAGAACGTGCTGTTCAGCCTGACTTCCGGTGAGTTGATGGGCGATGGCTTTACTTTTATCAGCCCGGTGGGCCAGAACAATGTGGTGCTGACGACCGGCGATAAGGGCGAAAGCTACGTTTACCGCCTGAACGATGGCGTGATGGTGGGCCGCTTCATGGCCGAGGTAGAGCAGGCCAACGGCTACGGCGGGGGCCTGATCCCGGTGCAGTTCAAGGGCCGCAGCGACTGGAGCTATATCGACCTGGACGGCAAGGAGTACCTGAACGGGTACCAGGCCGCCGGAATGTTCCAGAACGGCAAGGCCCCGGTGCAGCTGACGGACGGCAGCTGGTGCTTTGTGGATCAGAGCGGCACCCAGCAGGGCGACAGCTATGAGGAGATCCAGATCAGCGAGAACGGCTCCTGGCTGGTAAACGGCGTGTACCTGGCCAAAAAGAACGGTGTATGGAATGTTTATAGCGAAGCCGGAGAGCAGCAGGGCGCACTGAATGCCGATGCTGTGGACCTGAACAGGGGCAGCGGCATCGCCTTTGAAAAGAGCGGCAAGTGGGGCTATGCGCTGGCAGACGGCAGCGTGGCCATTGAGCCGCAGTACGATGGCGCAAAGGCTTTCTCCGGCGGTGTGGCTGCCGTGTGCAAGGACGGCAAGTGGGGCTTTATCAACGGCAGCGGTACGCTGGTGATCGACTACCTGCTGGACGATGCCACCTACTTTGACGCAAACGGTTACTGCCCCGTGAAAACCGAGGATTCGGACGCCCTTCAGGTGCTGAGCTGGCGTGTGGAGCGCAGCTGAGACGAACGGAGGGGAAAACCATGGAAATGCGGACAAAACTCAGACAGCTGCGAGAAGAGACCGGCATGGAGGCCATTGAGGGCCTGCTGGTGATCACCCTGATGCTGTTCGTACTGTTCTATATCTGGGCTTTCGGCTTTCTGCTGTTCCAGAACTGGTCGGTGCAGTATGTGGCCAACGATACGGCCTCGCGCATTGCCCAGACCTACGCCTACCCCTACTCCGACCCGGTGACCGGGTTTGTGAGCCGGGCAATCCGCGTACAGCTCAGCCCGTACCGGTATAATTCTGGCGGGAACATTGACGGAGCCAATGCAGAGCGTGCACAAAAGTATGCAAAATACATGCTGAAACAGACAGGCTTTACGGAATACCGCGGCCTGGATGTTGAGGTCAACACAAAATATGACTCGCTGGCACAGCGGCATATTGAGGTAAAGGTGACGGCAACTTACGAAGTACCGTTTGGCTTTGCAATGAAATACTTTGGGCAGAACCCGTACCGCACATTTACAGCAACCGGCCGCGCGGTTTGTACCGATGTCAAGCATTACATTTACACGGTTAAAAACGTGAACTCTTTCAGCAGCACGTTTGGCTCCGGTCTGGACTCCAAGTTTGTTTCCAACGTGGAAAAATGCATTGCATTTGTCCGGAAATTCAGCACCTGGCTGGGAGATGTAAAAGAAGATCTGTTCGGCGGAACAGGCGGTTCAAGCGCAGGTGGTTCAGACGGCGGAGGAATAGAATGATCCGGTGCAATTGCTTTTGTGCGGAACGGAAATGAGGAATCGACATGAAACTGAAAAAAAGCGTGAAGGAGCAGCTGATCAAACGCACGGAAGGCATTATATCACTGCTGCTGATTTTGGTGCTGGTTCCGTTTTATTCGGTGGCAGCAATTTTGGAAGAGGCAGGGCGGTATCAGAGTGCTTACAGGGGACTGGACTCTGCAATCAGCGCAAGTGAAATGTCTGTGCTGGCGCAGTACGATCCGTATCTACTGAACCGTTTTGGATTGCTTGCGGTAAACCAGGATATTGACATTGATTCAACGTTTTGGTCGTATTTTCAAAAACAGGATACACAGGATACCCGCTCTTTTTCGTTGAAGAGGGCCACTACGCAGGCGGATGGACTGTACCCGCTGGCCGATACTGCGGTTCTTCGTCAGCAGATCCAGGAGCAGGCGGCTATTCCTGTGACGGCCAAGGTCGTTATGGACTTTGGCGAGTTCAGCAACATCGTCAGCCAGCTGGAAGGCTACAATGAAACCTTCAAAACGACCAATACCCTGCTTTCCAGTATGGAAAAAAGTCTGGAAGGCGGCATTGATTCGTACAACGCCCAAAAGGATGCCAAAGAGCAGATGGGCAAAGTGACAGACGCAAAGAAACAGTACGATAAAAAAAACAGCGCGTTTGAATCGTCCATGCAGGAGCTGCGGGATCATCTGGCAACGCAGCGCCCGGACGATGAGGAAGGCGCTGCAGCATGGGACAGCAAAAAGGAAAGCTTGATCAGCGCTGCAAAAAGATCCCGCGACAGCTACTTGAGCGCTACCACAGATACGAGCAGCAACATCTCCGGCCTGGCAGGCAAAATTGATCAGGCTGTTCAAAAGGAGATTGATGCAAAAGAGTCGAGCAAAGATATTCTGACCAAATATGGCACGGCACTGAAAGACGATGCGAACAAGGGGCTGAAGGATGAAAAAAAGCGGGTCGATGATCAGATAAAGAGCGGCGATCTTTCGGATTCTGAAAAGAGCGCAATGCAAAAAGAAAGCGACAAGCTCCAGAATCAGATGGACAAAAACAGCAACAGCAACACCGTCTCGGATTCTGCGATTGACGCGTCCAAACGCAGCGATGAAACGCGGGAAGTGCTGGAAGACTACAACACGGAGGCCTGCCAGGATTCGGTTCAGGGCCTGACCGAGGAAGCAAAGCTGCTGAAGGATATTGACTTTGACAACCTGACAGCGGATGGAATTGATGAGATTCTGAGCAACACGCATACGGTAGATCTGAGCAAATTTTCGGACACATCAAAATTTGATGAGCTGTGGGAAGAAACGAGAAAAACCGTTGAGGAAGGCGCAGAGGGCAGCCGGGTATGGGATGTCCTGAATGCACTGCTGGAGCTGATCAACATTGATGGCTCGTATGATCCGGAGCTGGACAGCATCATTGATACCACCTATTATAACCAAAATTATGGCGGTCTGCCCAGCCAGAAGGACCGCTCCAAGTCTGAAAACTCGCTGCTCTCGCCGTTTGAAGAAGAGGATGCCGAGGAAGCCTGGCAGAATCTTCACGAAATGGGCATGAAGATTCAGAGTGACGATGGAAAGGTTTGGTCCTACGGCGAAGACCTGAAGCAGTCGAGCTACGATGACGGAAAGAATTCCAAGAATCTTTTCAAGAAGATCAAATACGTCATGAAGGTCGTCAAGAACCGCATCAGCGCTGTCAACAATATGATCAACGCGATGGGAAATGTGGCCAGCAAGATGGGCCAGGGCTTTTTGCTGAAAGGCTACCTTGCCTACAACCTGTCAACGCGCACCAATTATGCATCGGCTTCTTCTCTGGCAGGCATGTCTTACAGCAGTAGCGGCGGCCTGATGAAAAAGAATGATACAGGCGGCGAGCTTGGTCAGCTGGGCGATAAGCTTCTGGATGGAATCACGGCGGGCATGATATCGACCGGACGAGTTGGTTACTCTTTCTGCGGAGCAGAGCTGGAATACGTTATGTTCGGCGAGATGGAGGAAAAAGAAAATCAGAAAGCGGCATACAATCGCCTGGTGATGATCCAGCTTCTGACCTGTGTGATCCAGGTTTACGTAAACGATTTTGTGCAGACGACAACGCAGGCCCTTGCGGCAGCGTGTGCTGCAGTGCCGGTCATGGTACCGATCGTAGAGGGACTTATGCCCTTGGTATTTGCCTATGCAAATGCGGTGATTGATGCAAATGTGATCTGCAATGGTGGCAGCGTTCCGCTGATCAAGACAGAAGATGACTTGAACGTTACCCCGAAGGGCATTGTGAAAGCTGTGAGCAAGCTGACGAACCTGCAAAAGGAAGCCGCCATCAACGAAAAGCTGAATAAGCTGAATGCGCTGACTGGATATGAGGAAAATACCGGCACGGAGAATACGGATCAGCTTGGCGGAATTCAGGATTCGGGCAGTTCTGGCGGTTCCGGCAGCTCTGGCGGCTCGGACAGCAAGCCTTTGGTGAGCGGCGAGAAATATGTGGACAGTCTGCGTTCCTTCAATTATAATCAGTACATGTTCCTGATGCTTTTGCTGTTCTGGAACAACGAGGATGAGCTGCTGAACCGGTTTGCGGATATTATCCAGATGGAACAGACCAACCGGCTCAACACAATGAACAACAGCCAGTACACGTTGGAAGAGCAGCTGAGCGGAACCAAAAAGAAATTTGATATTGACAAGGCGTATACAACGATTCGAGTGGAGACAAGCGGAAAATTTGTAAATACTTTGCCGATCCCAACGCTTTCGCAAAATTCGGCCTGGAGAATTCAGCGCGTGATCTACAGGGGGTATTGAGCATGAAAAAACTGTTTTCACGCTTCCGGGATGAGCAGGACGGCGTCATCGCGCTGGAAGCCTGCATCTCGCTGACGCTGTTCCTTTTTGTAATGCTGACCCTGTACAGCCTGCTGCGGATGTTTACCGTGCAGAGTATGATCAGCCACGCCGCACAGGAAGCCTGCCAGAGCATTGCCTTGGAAAACTATGGGCAGGGATCGCTTGCCAGCAATACGCTGCAGCAGATCCCGAACGCACTCCTGACGATGATCACCGGCGGGTCGGAAAGCGATTTTCACAAATCAGCCAATGCGGATTTTTCCATCTGGGAAAAACTTTTTACGGATACAACGGATAAGGAACAAAGCATCCTTGACACAATGACGCAGTCCACTGCCCGAACGCGCTTTGCCGCCTACCTGGGCGGAGGAGAGACGCAAGCGGATGAGCTGCTGAAAAATTACGGGGTGGTAAACGGGCTGCAAGGAATCTCGTTTACCGGTACCAACAAATCCAGCACGGACATGACCATTCAGGTCGAGTACAGGGTGCGGCTTATCTTTTACCTGGAAGCCTTCCATTTTGGGGAATTCAAAAGCACACAAAAAGTCTGCTGCCGGCTCTGGAAAAAATGACCGGACGGACGCATAAAAACTGCGGAAAGGAACGTTGTTATGGAGGAATATACCATTATCACCCAGGGCAGCTCCACCTACCTGGAGGGAAAGCTTGGCCCGGACGAGTGCCTGGACAGTGTGGACCGCGGAATGCTGATGCTGAATCAGATCCCCGGCCTGCTGCCCGTCAGCATCCAGTGGATGAATGCGGAGTGCAGGCTGCTGTACAACATCTCCGGCCTGACCCCGTTTACCCAGGCAGCCCGCATTCTGGAGCACGAAACGCGGCTGACCAACTTTTTCCTCTCGCTGTGCAAGGTGGAAAAAGAATGCGATGAGTATTTGCTCAACCCGCAGAAGATCGACCTGACCCCGGATCACGTCTACCTGGACGCCACCGGCAAGGCACGGGTGCTGTACCGCCCGGTGGAGCAGCCTTCCGGCAATTATAACCCGGCGGCTCTGGCCCATGCCGTGCTGCGGCTGGTGGGCCGCCAGATGCCCAAGGACAGCCGGGTGATCAGCGCACTGTCCGGCCAGCTGCTGTATGGCGAGAAACTCTCGCTGGCTGAGCTGGAAAAGGATCTGCGCCCCAAGATGGAGAAAACGCACCACGAAAAGGTGGAAAAGAACGCTCCCGTTCAGCCGGACGGCGGCTGGAGCGGCAGACCCGCCCCGGAGCCGCCCAAGCCGGTGCAGCCTGAGCCGGTCAAAAAGCCGCAGGTGCAGCCCGAGCCGCCCAAGCCGACAGCCGACCATGTAAGCCCCTTCAATGGGACCGGCGGCGACAATCCCTTTAAAAAGGACAGCAGCAACAGCTCCTTCGGCGGCGCAAAGCCGCCCGTACAGGAGGAAGCGCCAGAAGAGTCCGAAAAGCCGGAAAAAACCAAAAAAGGCGGCTTCCTGGGCCTGTTTGGCAAGAAGGACAAGAAAAAGCCGGAAAAGGCTGCCCACGAGAACCCCTTTGACGAGACGCCCGCACCGGAAGAGCACAAGGCTGCAGAACCGGCAAAACCGGTCTACCATCCGCCGGTGCAGCCGGAAAAGCCGGTCACGCAGGACAAGCAGGCCATGGGCTATACCGTGGTGCTGCCCAACGGCGAGGAGGGCACGGTGCGCACCGGCCTGATGAACACCGATATGGCACAGCAGGCAGAGCTGTATCTGGTGCAGAAGTCGAACAACCAGTACATCCACATCACCCATACCAACTTCCACATCGGCCGTGCGCCGGACGTGGTGGACTACACTGTGCGCACCAGCACCAACTACCTGGGCAACGACCACGCCTACATCCTGATCCAGGAAGGCTGCTATTATCTGGTGGACAACAACACCGTGAACCACACCTACCTGAACGAACAGCTGCTGCCGCCTTCCAAGCCCACCCAGATCCATGCCGGAGACCGCATCCGCATGGCGGACGTGGTGTTTGAAGTGGTGGCCAGCAGATAAGGGGAGCCTATGGCATTGCAATTGGTTCACCTGACAGACCAGGGCGCGGTGCGCCAGACCAACCAGGACAGCTACTGTGCACGGATCGCAAACTTTGGCCCCGACACCATCGCCCTTCTGGCCGTGTGTGACGGCATGGGCGGCCTGCAGTGCGGCGAACTTGCCAGCACGGCGGCTATCCGCGGGTTTGAAGAGTGGTTCGACCGGGAGCTGCCGGGCATCATGCGGGACGGCCTGCAGGAGGACCAGCTGTTCATCTCCTGGCACGCGCTGCTGGAGCGGCTGCACGGGCAGCTGTGCACCTACGCCCAGCAGCAGGGCATCCGCATGGGCACCACCGTCTCGGTGCTGCTGGCGGCCCGCAGTACCCTGTACTTTGTGCAGATCGGCGACAGCCGCATTTACCTGGACGACTCCTTTGGAATGCAGCTGCTGACCAAGGATCAGACCCTTGCCATGAGCGAATACGAGGCGGGCCGCCTGCCCCTGGAGCAGCTGGCATCCGACCGGCGCAGCGGCATTCTGCTGCAGTGCCTGGGCTTTGGCAGGGTGGAACCGGTATTTGCCAGCACACCGCGCCCCGCACAGGGCGCGGTTCTGCTGTGCAGTGACGGCTTTTACCACAAAGTGCCCCCGGAGCTGATGCACCGTGCCGTGGCCGATGCGCAGGACCGCAGCCAGCTGCAGCAGATGCTGGGTGCGCTGGCGGAACACTGCCGCACCCAGGGCGAGACCGACAACCTGACGGCGGTGATCCTGCGCTGGAACGACACGGCAGACCTGCCCACGGACGGAGAGGAATGGGTGGAGACCTGGGCACGGCTTTCCGGCCAGGCGGCACCCCAAGCGTATGAGCAGACAATAGGAGGCGTTTTGTGAGCGAAAATGTAGTGCTGGGTTTTGTGCACCCCGACTATGACCACATTGAAGTGCTGAACCATCTGGGCGGCACGGGCGACCTGTTCAAGGCCCACAAAAAGGGCATGGACATCGAGGTTGTGATCAAGCGGGTGCAGCCCCAGTTCCAGCACATGATGGATCAGGAAAGCGAATCCTCCATCCTGAAAAACCTGAAGCATCAGTACCTGCCCCGCATTTACGATGTGATCTACGGCACAGACGGCTGCATTTACACCGTCATGGACCTGATCAGCGGCAAAAACCTGCAGCAGCATGTGGAATCCAACGGCCCCATCAGCCAGAAGGACTGCTACCGCTGGGCCTGCCAGCTGTGTGAAGTGGTGGACTATCTGCACCAGGAAACGCGGGAAAAGCCCGCCATCATCCACTGCGACATCAAGCCCGGCAACGTGATGATCACCGACAGCGGCAATGTCTGCCTGATCGACTTCAACACTTCGCTGATCTTCAAAAAGGACCGTGCCTCGGTGGGCGTGACGGATGGCTATGCCGCTCCGGAACAGTACCAGGCCAAGGCAGCCCCTGCGGACAGACCTTTTAAAGGGCCGCTGCCCCAGGTGCCCACCGAAGCCATGCCCGGCGGCACCATGCCTATGCAGGGCGGGTTTGCAACGGGGACCATGCCCATGCAGGCGGCCTATGCGGACGGCACGGTGCCCATGCCGCAGGGCGGCGGGGCCACGGCTGTGATGGAGCCGGGAGCCGATGCGCAGGGGGGCACCGTAGTGATGCCGCAGCCGGATGCACGCCCGAAGCAGACAGCATCCGCTGCCGTGCAGAGCGGGTACGGCCCCATCTCCAGGGCAACCGATATCTATGCCATTGGCGCAACGCTGTACTATGCGGTAACGGGGCACCACCCGGAAAAATCGCTGGGAAACGTCACGCCGCTGGCGCAGTACAAGCCCCACATCAGCCTGCCTATGCAGACCATCATCCAGCGTGCCATGCAGAAGCAGCAGGCCAAGCGCTTCCAGCAGGCCTCCGAGATGCTGCGCGCCCTGCACGACATTGCCCAGATGGACCGGGGTTACAAGAGCTACAAACTGCAGAAGCGGGTGATCTCGCTGGTGCTGGCCGGCTGCTTTGCCGCCAGTGCCTACAGCTGCTGGTACGGTTTTGAGCGCATGAAAACCGACCGCGAAAATACCTATCTGCTCAGCCTGGCACAGGCCGAACAGAAGGAACAAAACATGGAATACAGCGCAGCGCAGACATTGCTGGACGAAGCGATCCGCCAGCAGCCGGGCCGCATTGAGGGTTATCTGCAGCGTGCGGTGCTGCTGTACCACATGGGCGACTACCAGGGAGCCATCGACCAGCTGGACAGTGCGCTTTCTTCCGGCAGCCTGGAAGAAAAAAATCTGGATTCGGTCTCGGTGGAACAGCTGCACTATATCAAGGGCAACTGCTACATTGAGCTGAAGGACTACGACAGCGCCGTGCAGGAGCTGCGGCAGGCCGTGCAGGTTACAGGGGCGGGGACCGACAGTTACCGCAGCTTTGCCATTGCGCTGGCCAACGCCGGCAAGGTGGACGAGGCCCAGAAGGCGTTGGACAACCTGCGCAGCCGCAATGCCGCCTCCGGCGACTGCGACTTGGTTGCGGCGGAGATCGCCGTGACACAGAAGGAGTACGCCCAGGCACTGACGCTGTACAAGCAGGTGTTTGACGAGGTGGAGGATGCGCAGCTGCTGAGCCACGCATACCTCTCGGCAGCCAACGCGGCTCTGCAGATGGACGACACCGACCAGGCCGTTTCCATTCTGGAGCAGGGCCGCACGGTGCTGACTGACAGCCAGGCTGTGCTGCAGACCGAGATGCTGGCGGATGTTTACATCCGGCAGGCTATGGCCCGCAAGGACGAAGCCAAGCCGCTGTACACCAAGGCCAAACAGCTGCTGACCGAGCTGGTAGACGCCGGTTACGGCACCATTTCCACCAAGTTGAACCTGGCCACGGTGCTGCAGGCGCTGGATGAATACAAACAGGCCCAGCAGCTGCTGGCCGAGCTGTCGGAGCAGTACCCCACGGACTACCGCTTTGATATGCAGCAGGCCTACCTGCTGATCGACTGGCAGGGCACGCTGGCCACCGACAAACGGGATTACACCCAGGTGCAGACGCTGTACGAGTCGGCCTTGGAAAAGTACCGTCAGGCCCAGGCCAACGGCGTGGAGAATGCACAGATGACCGTTCTGAAGAACCTGGTGGATCAGCTGCACACCAGCGGCTGGCTCAAGTAAGGAGGAATGCATCATGTCGACCGGGCAGATCTTTTTTGCCGTGGGAATTGCTGGAATGATCATCGCTGCAATTGCGGCGGTCATTGCTTTCCGGGTGTTGCGCAGCAAGGAAAAAAAGCTGAACGAACAGATCTGGAAAGAGTATAAATAACGGTTCTGCATCTGCGGACCAACCGAAAGGGGTATTGGAAAATGTTGAAAAAAATGAAAGTTGCTGCGGCTGCGGTGGCTGCAGCTGCACTGCTGGCTGCACCGGCAGCCCAGGCGGCCCAGCCATCTGCGGCACCTGCCGAGGAAAACTGCATCTCTCAGGTGCTGCAGTGGCTGGGCATTTCTTCGGGCGAGAGCAGTGAGGGCAGCGAAGGGCAGCCCGGCATCTCTCTGCCGCTGATGCCTGCCGTGAAAAAGAACGGCTTTGAGGCCGTGGATGGTCGGCTGTACCACTACACCGATGATGTGCTGGATGTGTATCAGCAGGGCTTTGTGACCATTGACGGCGGCGTGTATCACGTTTCCCAGGAGGGCAGCGTGATTGATGCCTACCCGGCAGGCTTTGTGCGGGTGGACGGTGTGCTGTGCCATGTTTCCATCACCGGCGACCACTTTGATGTGTACCAGCCGGGTTTTGTGACCATTGACGGCGGCCTGTACCATGTCTCCAAGGAAGGCTATGTCATCGACAGCTACAGCGCCGGTCAGCACGAGATCAACGGCGGCCTGTACTACGTGAAGAAGGATGGCTCCTTTGCCACCAACACCACCATCGGCCGCCTGTACTTTGGTGCCGATGGCCGCTACACCTCCGGCAATGCCACGCTGGACAGCTATGTGGACCAGGCCCTGGCCTCCTGCACCAACTCCAGCATGACCAAGTCCCAGAAGTTGCGCGCCGCCTACCTGTATGTGCGCGACCACGGCGCTTACCTGGCACGCCCGCATCAGGCCCGCGGCACCACGTCCTGGGCCGAGGAGAGCGCCCTGTTCATGTTTGAACACAAAAAGGGCAACTGCTACTGCTTTGCCGGTCAGTTCATGTACATGGCACGCCGTATCGGCTACGATGCCTACGTGGTGTCCGGCGGCGTGGGCCGCAAGGATTCCGACCACGCATGGGTCATGATCCCGGAAAACGGTCAGTCCTACATCTATGACGTTGAGCTGGAGTGGGGCTATCGCGTTGGTAAATACGGCAAGGCAAATTACAATATGTATAAGATGCCGCTGAATAAAACCGTGTTCAGCTACCAGTTCCCGTAACTGCTGAGGTAAGATCGCATGGTTTTCAGCTCCGTAATTTTTCTGTTCCTGTTTCTGCCGGTGGTTCTGGGCGTGTATTATCTGTGCCCGAAACTGAAGGCAAAGAATGCCTGGCTCATTGCGGTCAGCCTTCTGTTTTATGCATTCAGCAGCCTGTGGTATATGCTGCTGCTGCTGTTCTCGGTGTTCTGCAACTATGTGGCAGGCCTGTTTGTGCCGCGCCGCAAGTGGGTGCTTGCCGGTGCGGTGGTGGTCAACCTGGGCATCCTGGGTGTGTTCAAGTACCTGGGGTTCCTGGCGCAGACCATCAATCTGCTGCCCGGGGCCGCAGTGCCGGTGCCTTCCATCGTTCTGCCGGTGGGCATCTCCTTTTTCACCTTCCAGGGCCTGAGCTATGTCATTGACGTTTACAGAGACGAGCGGCTGCAGAGCCGCCGGTTCAGCGATGTGCTGCTGTATATTTCGCTGTTCCCGCAGCTGGTGGCCGGCCCCATTGTGCGCTACGAGGATGTGGCCGGCGAGATCAACTGCCGCAGTCAGTCGCTGGAGCAGCTGGCCCGGGGCCTGCGCCGCTTTGTGGTGGGCCTGAGCAAAAAGCTGCTCATTGCAGACGTGTGCGGCGGGGTGGTTACCCGCATTTATGCCGCCGACAGTGCCGTGGTGGACAGCCGCCTGGCCTGGCTGGCAGCGGTGGGCTACCTGCTGCAGATCTACTTTGACTTCAGCGGTTACAGCGATATGGCCATCGGCCTGGGGCTGTGCTTTGGCTTCCACTTCAAAGAAAACTTCAACTATCCGTACATTTCCGGCAGCATCCAGGAGTTCTGGCGGCGGTGGCACATCTCCCTGTCCACCTGGTTCAAGGAGTATCTTTACATTCCGCTGGGCGGCAACCGCAAGGGCAAAGCCAAAACCTACCGTAACAAGCTGATCGTCTTTTTCTGCACCGGCCTGTGGCACGGGGCCAACTGGACCTTTATCGTGTGGGGCCTGTGGCACGGCTTCTTCATCGTGGCTGAGGATTTTGCCGCACGGCTGTTTCCGGCGCGGAAGAATGGCGCGCTGCGCGGGGTCCGCACGGTGCTGTGGCATGGGTACACCCTGCTGGTGGTGCTCATCGGCTTTATGATCTTCCGGGCCGACACCATGGGCCAGGCCATGCAGATGATCGCGGCGCTGTTTGCCGGGGTGGGCACGGCAGCCCAGACCCAGCTGCTGCTGGCTCAGTGCCTGACCCCGTTCATGGCCTGCGCCCTGGTGCTGGGCATTGTGGGCAGCACCCCGGTGCTGCCGCTGGCCCGCCAGAAGCTGGCCGCCTGCAGCGAGACCGTACAGACGGCGGTGGGCGCGTTGAGCTACGCCGCTGTGCTGGTTCTGCTGGTGGTGGACATTCTGCACCTGTCGGCAGCATCCTATGTGCCGTTCATTTATTTCCAGTTCTGAGGTGAATGCAATGCAAAAGAAAAAAGTGGGCCATGCCCTGTTTGTCGGTGCGGCTGCAGTGCTCTGCATCCTGCCGACCGTTGTCATTCCCTGGCAGACGGCCACGGCAGTGGGCAACGAGCGCCTGGCCTCTGCGCCGGAGCTGCTGGATGAAAACGGCACCTTCAACACCAGCATCCTGAACGATTTTTCGGATTACTTCTCCGATCATTTCGGCTTCCGGCATGAGATGATCACCGCGAACGATACCCTTACCGGCAAGGTGCTGCAGGCACTGGACAGCGACAGCGTGCTGCTGGGCCGGGACGGGTGGCTGTTCTACCGCAGCACCGAGGAGGACTACATCGGTGCCAACCTGTTTACCCAGCGGCAGAGCTATGCCGCTGCCCATGTGCTGGCCCTGATGCAGGAGTTCTGCGAGCAGAACGGCATTCAGTTCTGCTTTACGGTGGCTCCCAACAAAAACTCGCTGTACAACAGCAAAATGCCTGCCCGCTACCAGGCAGCCCAGACCCGGAACATCCAGCTGCTGACCCAGCAGCTGGAGCAGCAGGGGGTGCAGTACGCCGACCTGTATGGGGTGCTGAGCACCCAGGACGAGCAGCTGTATTACCGGCTGGACAGCCACTGGAACATGCAGGGCGCACAGCTGGCAGCCCAGGCCCTGGTGCAGAAGCTGGGTGGCACGGCAGTGGATTTTGACGCCCTGAAAACCGGCGGCACCCAGCCCCACACCGGTGACCTGTACGAGATGGTATACCCGGCAGGCACCGAGACCGAGCAGGATGCGGCCTACGATTTCAGCTATGTCTACGGCGATGGCTTCCGCACGGCGGACGACATTACCATTCACACCACCAATGCATCCGCGCAGGGCAGCATTTTTGTCTACCGCGATTCCTTTGGCATCAACCTGCACCCTTTCCTGGCCCAGAGCTACGGCAAGGCGTGCTTTTCCCGCAATATGCCCTACCGGCTGACGGCGGTGCTGGAGGAAGAGCCGGACACCCTGCTGGTGGAGATCGTGGAGCGCAACCTGAACTGGCTGCTGGAGCGTGCGCCGGAGCTTCCCGCGCCGCAGCGCACTCCGGAAGCCGCGCAGCCCACCGGCCGCACGGTCACGGCGCAGAGCAGCGACAGCCGCATGGACGGCTGTTTCTGCCTGAGCGCAGATCTGGCCGATGCAGCGGTGGATGACGACTCGCCCATTTACATTCTGGCCGGGGACCAGATGTACGAGGCTTCGCCCTGCGGCGATGGCCGGCAGCCGTTTACGGCCTATCTCCCCCTTGCGTTGCAGGACCAGGCACTCTCGGTGGCATACCGCTCCGGGGGGCAGCTTGTTTCCGATACAATCAACAAATAACGCTGCAAAGCGTTGGAAGGACGAACAGAAAATGAATTTAAAACGCAATATGATCAGTGTTGCCCTGTGCGGGGCGGTTCTTTTTGCCGCAGGCTGCGGCGCAAGTTCTACAGCAGCTTCCACGGCATCTTCGGCAGCTTCTTCGGAAGCAGCGGCTTCTTCGCAGGCCGCATCTGAGGCAGTGCCGGAGAGCGAGGCGGCATCGGAAGCGGCTTCTGTGGTGTCGGAAGCCGTGTCGGAGGCTTCTTCGGAAGCAGAGCCTGCAGCTTCTTCGCAGAAAGAAAAAACGGCTCCGGCGGCTTCCTCCAAGGAAGAAAAGCCCGCTTCCAGTGAGAGCAAAAAAGCAGACCCGGCTCCCGCCCCGGCGGCTTCCACCGCTCCGGCCGAAGAACCGGCAGCTGCCCCGGCCGAGACCGTGAGCATTGAAACGGCACAGAAGTACATCGGCAGCGATGTGTCCAAGCTGTATGCCGCCATTGGCAAGCCGAAGAGCGCCGAGTATGCGTCCAGCTGCATGGGCGATGGCGAGGACGGCATTCTGGATTACGGAGACTTCTCCGTGACGACCTACCGTGAAAACGGCAAGGAGACCGTACAGGACGTATATTGATAAACGAATTCAGCCTTCGGAAATGCTCCGAAGGCTGAGCGTCTATCTCAGGATATGGGAATGGAACAATGAAGCGCCAGAAAATAAAGCGATATCACTTCAGCATTTACAAAAAAACGCGCAGACGAAAGGGTAAGGCAACACCGCTGAAAGCCGCCGCCATGGTGGTTGGCTCGGTGCTGTTTGTTGCTGCATTCACCTTTGGTGTGATGAAAACGGCCAGAGCGCTGAAATACAACGTTACCGGCTGGCACGGCAGTGTGAAGGGACGCTACTTTATTTCCTCACAAACCGGCGACATGCTCCGGGGGCTGTATGAAATTGCAGACCAGCTGTATTATTTCAACCAGGACGGCTACGTGCAGAAGGGCTGGATCAACACAGAGGGCTTTGTGGGCTACGCAAACTCCAAGGGCGAACTGGCCCGGGGCGAGTGCGAGGTAAATGGAGTGTCGTATTACTTCCAGCCCGACAGCGGCCAGCTGTACACCGGCTGGAAAACCGTTGGCGATACGGTGTACTGCTTTGACGAGACCGGCCACCCCCGCTCCGGCTTTTATGAAGAAAACGGCGTTTCGTGGTATCTGAATGCGGACGGCTCGGCGGACGAGGGTTACCACAAGGCCAAGGACGGCAACACCTATTACTTCTCCGCAGCGGGCCGCGCCGTGGATGCCTTTGCGTCCATTGACGGCAAGCGCTACTACTTTGACAGCACCGGCACCATTGTAACCGGCTGGTACAAGACGGTGGACGGCTGGTATCTGTTTGATGAAAATGGCGTGGAGCAGACCGGCTGGCAGGAGCACAACGGTACCCGCTATTACTACCAGAAAACCGGCGAGATGCTCAAGGGCTGGCAGACGCTGGACGGCACGCAGCTGTATTTCAACACCAGCGGCGGCCTGGCCCAGGGCTGGACCGAAACCGGCGGCGGAAGCTACTACTTTGTGGATGGCGTAAGCAAGGCCGGCTGGGCACAGAACGGGGCCAATCGCTATTACCTGGACGGCAACGGCCATTACCTGACCGGCTGGAACGTGATCGCGGGCCAGCCCTATGCCTTTGATGCATCCGGTGCCCTCAAGCAGGGCTGGGACCGCACCAGCGGCAAGATCTATTATTTCATTGACGGCATCAGCCAGTCCGGCACCATCAGTGATGGCGTGACCCAGTATGAGCTGAACGGCTGCGGCAGCCTGGGCGGCGTGTCGGCCGTGCAGGCGGAAACGCCTGCGGTGAGCGAAGAGACCACCCTGCCGGAGGAGACCCCGGCGGCATCCGGCACAGAGCAGACCCAGCAGCCGGCGGAGCAGACCCCTGCCGCCGAACCGGCCGAGCAGCCCGCAGCGGCTCCTGCCCAGGAGACTGCCCCGGGCACCACCGGCGAGACCGAGAACGATTTGGAGAGAAACGGAGAGATTGCATGAAATTTTCAAGACGTGATTTTCTACAGCTTTCCGTCATGGCGTGCGCCTGGCTGCTGACCGGCTGCCAGACCGAGGAAAAAGCCCTGCTGATCCCCAATGGGGAAGCCGGGGCTTCTTCGGAGGCGGCAGCGTCTAGCTCCGCCGCGCAGGGGCTGATCACCAACGACAACGGCGTCCTGAAGGCCGGCATCAAGGTGCCGGATTATTTTGAGCTGCCCTTGGAAGGTGCCACCGGCCTGGTTGGCTCGGCAAAGCTGGAACTGTATGCAGAACCCACTGAAAATTCTGCGCTGCTGCGCACCCTGGCGGCAGGCGATATGTTCTATATCCGGCAGGAGTCGGGCAAATACTGGCAGGTGTGCGTCCTGGACGGCACCATCGGTTGGCTGCAGAGCAATTACTGCATGATCAACCTGCCGGATGTATTACCCTCTGTTATCTATCAGAACCCCAATGCCGTGTCGGCTGTGTTCGTCACCCGGGGCGAAGCCATCAGCGGCGTGACCGGCCAGAAACTGTACGATGGACTGTTCTACAACCCCCGGCTGGGACGGGACGAATTTGTGATGCTCATCAACTACAACATGGCCAAAAAGGTGGGTGCCATCCAGAAGAACGCCCTGAAAGAGGGCGACAGCCTGAAGATCATCGAGACCTTCCGCCCCTACGAGGTACAGATGAAGGTCAAGGATGCACTGTATGCCAAGGCCCGCGCAGACAAGACCCTGATGGCAGCCCTGAACGAAGGCTCCTGGAACATCGGCTGGTTCATTGCCACCTCGCTGTCCAACCATCAGCGCGGCGTAGCCATGGACACCACCCTGGTGCATGTGAGTGACAGCACCTCCTACAGCCTGGGCGGCTGCCCCTTTGTGCGGGTGACCGGCGAGGAGTATGAGATGCCCTCGGTGATGCACGAGCTGAGCCCGTTGGCGTGCTGCTTTGCCAAGCCGGTGTCCTCCAGCTCCAAAACAGCCTGGAAAAGCGCTGCAGAAGCTTCCGGCATGACGGACGGTGCGCGCAAACTGCAGTCTTACTGCACAGCCGCCGACCTGACGCCGCTGGCATCGGAATGGTGGCACTTCAACGATCTGGATGCACAAAGCCTGATCAGCCGCAGCTCCGGCAACGGTAAGTTCTGGCTGGAAGGCTGTGTCAGCTGGAAAATGTTTGAAGCATAAAGCAGCCACAAGGGGAGGAATGGATGATGTTTGCAGAGCGCAAAGTGCGCAGCCCGCTGCGTCTTGCGGCGGCGGTGGTGCTGCTGCTGGCCCTGTTCACGGCCTGCACCAGCAAGGCCGCCAAGGCACAGGAAAAAATTGAACTGGGCCAGAAATACCTGACCGAATTGAACTACACGGAGGCTGTGGCGTCCTTTACCGAGGCCATCGAGCTGGACCCGGAGAACATTCCCGCCTACATGGGCCGTGCGGAAGCCTATGTGGGCTTGGAACAGTACCCGGAAGCCAAGGCGGACTATACCACCGCCATTGAAAAGGCAGCCGAACTGCCCTACACCCAGGCTCAGGCTTACGTGGGCCGCGCCGAGGTGAACGAGCTGACCACCGCCAACGAGGACGCCTTGAGCGACTACGAAGCCGCGCAGGAATTGCTGGAAGCGGAGAACATCGCCGAGAAGGAGCCGGTCGAGGAGGATGTGCTCACGGCGTTGAAGAAAAAGATTCTGGCGGCCATTGCCCGGCTGAAAGCGCTGTTTGAAACACCGGAAGAACCAGCGGAACCCCTGAGAGAGTACGGAGAGTACCCCACGAATGCAACGATTGAACAATCGCTGCAGAGACTCAACGATGCACTTGCAAAAAAAGGAAGGCAAAGCGTGGAGCTGATTCCGAATGCAGAATGTGCAAAAATTATGGTTGAGTCAGCAAATAATCTTGAAAAACTATTTACAGATCAGATTTCGGAAGAGGAACATGATCAAAAACAACAAGAGTCGTGGAACAGGCTATATTCGGCTGGAGAGGAATCAATTGGGGGCATGGGGGCAGAATCACTGGAAGGATTAAAAAGAGAGAGCAATGTAATAGAAAGCTCTCTGATAGCACCGGAAGTGAGCTTTGCGGATAGCATACACGAAGAAACAAAATATGTTGCAATCGGCTATTCAGATTCCGGAAATTATATTATGGTGCGTGAGTTTGCAACGCTTCATGGGGCAGATTCATAAACCATGCGGCTGGCACCTGCTGATACAGCACGGGCATATTTGAAAAATTATGGAGGAAAAGAGCATAACAAAATGAAAACTCTGCAGAAAAAGCCTCTGCGCCTGTTTGCTGTGCTTTTGCTGGCGCTTGCCCTGTTCACGGCCTGCACCAGCAAGGCCGCCAAGGCACAGGAAAAAATTGAACTGGGCCAGAAATATCTGACCGAACTGAACTACACCGAAGCTGTGGCGTCCTTTACCGAGGCCATCGAGCTGGACCCGGAGAACATTCCGGCGTACATGGGCCGTGCGGAAGCCTACATCGGCTTGAAGCAGTACGATGATGCCAAGGCGGACTACACCACGGCGATTGAGAAAACCGAGGAGCAGCCCTACCAGCAGGCGGAAGCCTACATTGGCCGCGCTGAGGTGAACGAACTGACCACCGCCAACGAGGATGCCCTGAGCGACTACGAAGCGGCATCCACGGCACTGGACAAGGTGGACGTGGAAAAGATCACGGACGTCACCGAGCAGATGCTGGAAGCCTTGAAGATCAAGGTCTACAACGCCTGCGCCCGGCTGAGCGCCCTGTTCGGCAAAAACGATGCCGCCGTGGCAAGCTATACCAAGGCGCTGGACAGTCTGGCAAAACTGCCGGACGACACGGACGTGCTGGATGTGAAGGTGACCAAGGTGACCTCTTACACAGGCCGCGCAGACGCCAACACCAAGCTGGGAAACTATGCGGACGTCCTGCCCGACTATGATGCGCTGATCGACCTGGGCGAGGACAAAGCGGCAGACCGCGACACCCTGCTGGCGGCCCTGAGCCTTGCCAAGAGCCAGGCAGGCGACCTTGCGGGGGCCGACAGCTGGCTGGGCGAGGTGAACCATGCTGACTATGCGGAGAGCGTTCAGCTGACCGCCGCCGAGGAGCTGCTGAAAAAAGCTGCAGAGCTGGCAAAAGCAGACGGCACCAAGGCTTACGACAAAATCAAGGCTGCGCTGACCACGGACGAAGCCAAAGCGGCCATGCAGAACGTGCTGGCCCGGGGCTACCAGCTGCGGTATTATGACGCAGACGGCAAGATGCTGGCCGTTTATACCAACACCACCGCCTGGGACGATGTGAACGCCGAAGAAAACGGCACTGTGACAGCAGATGCCGTGGCGGCGGTGTCTGCACCGACTGCAGAGGAAATCAGCAATGTTTCCCTGAGCAAGCTCTACGTTTATTATGGTGCCGCCGAGGGCCGCAGCCGCGAGGGCGAAGGCCTGTGGTACATCCTGAACCCCGCCAAGACGGAGCTGACGGCCGAAACTTACACCTGGAAAAATGACCAGCCGGAAGGCGGCTTCCAGCAGAAGGAAGAGCCGAAACCGGCGGTACAGCAGACGCAGCCCGCAACGACCCAAAGCACCGTCCCGCTGGGCGAAAAGCACAATTGGAGCGTCTCGTCGGATGCGGCCACGCTTGCGGGCAGCTGCCAGGTGGGCGGCACCAAGGTGAACTACTCTCTGAAATATAAAGAGGAGTACAAACAGGCAATGGCTCTTGGCGCGGCGGTAACCGGAAATACCGGGCTGCAGCTCCTGACGCAGGACCGGGTTGGCACGATCACACTGAGCAACCCGATCACCCGGGTAGAAGAGTCTACGAACTGGCTGTGGATCTATGTGCCCAAGGGCACGGTGATGACCGACTCCCGCACGGGCTATTCCGGCCCGGCAACCCAGTCGGCAGACCTGATGGATGCAGGCGATTACGGAATGGCTTTTGTGACGGAATAACGGAAAAAACAGAAGGGGATTGCATATGGCACAGGCAAGACAGGAAAAAGCTTGCGGATTGGCCCGGCTTCTGGCGGCGGTGGCTTTGGTGTTGGCGATTTTGACCGCCTGCGGCACCAAAGCCAGCCCGGCAGCGGCAAAAATCGAGCTGGGCCAGAAGTACCTGACCGAACTGAATTATACCGAGGCTGTGGCCTCCTTTACGGAAGCCATTCAGCTGGACCCGGACAGCATTCCGGCCTATATGGGCCGTGCACAGGCATATACGGGCCTGGCACAGTACCCAGAAGCTAAGGCGGACTATACCACCGCCATTGAAAAGGCCGCCGAGCTGCCCTACACCCAGGCCGAAGCCTACGCGGGCCGCGCCGAGGTGAACGAAAAAACAGACGCACTGGAGGACGCCAAGAGCGACTACACCGAAGCGCTGACCCTGCTGGACCGTGACGATGTGGGCAAAAAGGAGAACATTGCGGCCAACCTCATTGCGGCACTGAAGGCAAAGATCCTCAACGCCTACGCGCAGCTGTGCATCCGGCTGGGCCTGTACGATGAGGCTTTGGCGGAATATGACGCCGTGGATGCCCTCTACGCTGGGCAGGCCAACAAGTCCACGCTGGAGGCCCACCTCATGCGCATCCGGGTGGACGCTTTGAACGGCAATCTGGAACAGTACATGACCGACTGCAGCACCCTGTACGACCTGCTGGCCGCCTACGATTACGCGGACTACACCCTGACGGAGGAACAGCAGCAGGCGGTGGAGTATCTGCGCGCCAACAAGGAAAGCATGAAGAGCGACATCACAACCGGGCTGGCTTCGCTGAACGGCGACCAGGAAGGCCTGGTTTATACCAAGATCGCACTGCGCTATCAGGTGCAGCAGATGCTGCAGAAGGAACCGGACCTCTTCACGCTGGATGGGGTGGTCAAGCGCCTGCCGGATATGGAAAAATCGCAGCAGGCGGCACAATACCGCGACCAGGGCGATTACGCTTCGGCCATTGCGCTTTACACGGAGCTGATGAACAAGGCAGGCGCGGTGGACGCCCAGAGCGCCCGCACCGATCTGCAGAGCCTGTATTACGCCCGTGCCACCGCCTATGTGCGGCAGGGCAGCTACGATGCCGCCGTGCAGGACCTGCAGACGGTGATCCGGATGAGCGATGCGGCTTCGGAGTTTACCTACATCACCAGCGCATATGCTCTGCTGGGCGAGATCCATATGGCCAACGGCAATTTTGCCCAAGCGGCACAGGATATGAAAAACGGGGCGCTGGCCCAGAAAAACGCAGCCCAGGCGGCCCGTACCCAGCTGCAGGCCATGGAACCCAGCATGACGGCAGAGGAAAAACAGGCCGTGAACAGTATGCTGCAGGAACTGCAGGACGAGGACCTGAACGTGGATGAGGACATGGACTTCAGCTATTTCAACGACCTTCCGGCCGAGGTGCGCACGCAGATGCAGCAGCAGGCCAAGCAGGCGCTGAACAGTTACTGAGGGAGGAATGGAATAATGACAACGGTGCACAAACGCCCCCTGCGTCTTGCGGCGGTGCTGTTGCTGCTGCTGGCCCTGCTCACGGCCTGCACCAGCAAAGCGGCCAGGGCACAGGAAAAAATCGAGCTGGGCCAGAAATATCTGACCGAACTGAACTACACCGAAGCCGTGGCATCCTTTACGGAAGCCATCGAGCTGGACCCGGAAAATATTCCCGCGTACATGGGCCGTGCGGAAGCTTATGTGGGTCTGGAACAGTACCCAGAAGCCAAGGCGGACTACACCACAGCAATTGAAAAAGCCGCCGAGCTGCCCTATACCCAGGCACAGGCTTACGTGGGCCGCGCTGAGGTGAACGAGCTGACCGAGGAACTGCAGGACGCCGAAAGCGACTACGAAGCGGCGCAGGAACTGCTGGAAGCGGAGGACATTGCCGAGAAGGAACCGGTCGAGGATGATGTGCTCACGGCGTTGAAGAAAAAGATTCTGTACGCCCGTGCGGCAGTGTGCACCAAGCTGGGCCTGTACGATGGTGCAGTGACCAGCTACGAAAAGCTGACCGCCCTGGGCGAGGACGTGACCGAAGAGCACACCCGCGTGCTGAATGCCGCTCTGTGGGCCATCAGTACCACGCAGGACCTTGGTGCGGCAAACTGGTGGCTGCAATCCAAGGATTACAGCGTACCACAGGGGGATGCAGTGGCGGAAGCAATTCAAAGAGTCGGCGAACTGACGGGAAATATTGATTGGTGGTCTGATGAATCGGATGGTATCCATGAGATTCAATCAGAATATGAAGTTCCTAGATATGCCGATTATTATGAGTTCAAATATATCAAAGACTGGGTTGAAGAAAACCGAGAAGATTTTCAGACATTGCTTGAAAATGGATTTGAAATCCGGTATACACATTCTGGCCATGGCATGACAGCGGTTTATCGGGGCGAAACATCGTGGCTGGAAGAAAATGCAAACCTGACGGAAACGGAAGCTTTTTTGAAAGCCTATCGGAACGAGAACCCAAAGGTGGAAAAAATATCAGACTTCTGGGCAGAAAAGGTATATGTCTATGATGGCGGGTACTATGGTAAACTTCGCTGGGGAAAAGGCTGCTGGGGAATCCTGAATGGAAGTGCGGACGAATGGGAAAAAGCATTCTACCAGTGGGAAAACGATGCACCGGTAGGAGGATTTCTGAAAAAAGAAACTGCTGTTTGCAAACAACGGTGGGATCATGGCGAAGAGCGTGTAAGCACAATTTATTATTCCATCGGTGGCACGAGCATTGAAATTACGGAGACCTTCAAAAAGGATAATGAAGGGCAGCCTTATGGAGTAAACCATTTTCATGGGGTGCTTCCGGCACCGCTGCAGGAGTTAAGAACCGAAAAATTCCACACAGCGTACGGCCTGACAGATGGCTGGGTGCTGGTGCTTCCGGCAGGAACGACCGTTCGGGCATATGATTGCGGCTATAACGATATACCGCAGCAGACTGTAATGGAGGAAAAAAACATCCAGATCGAAAGTGGAAAACAATATTATGTGCCTTTCTCTTCTTCTTATGGAAGTGTTTTGATTGACTATCGAGGGAAATAACAAAATGCAAAAAACAACCAAAAATCTGCGCCTGTTTGCCCTGCTGCTTGCTGCGCTTGCCCTGTTTACAGCCTGCGCCAGCAAAGCGGCCAGGGCACAGGAAAAAATTGAACTGGGCCAGAAATACCTGACCGAGCTGAACTACACCGAAGCTGTGGCGTCCTTTACCGAGGCCATCGAGCTGGACCCGGAGAACATTCCCGCCTACATGGGCCGTGCGGAAGCCTATATCGGCTTGAAGCAGTA
>CAKTGS010000015.1 GCA_934561485.1 uncultured Faecalibacterium sp. | reverse complement strand
AGTGTCTTTTCCTGGTGGAGAATACCGGGCCGTTCCAATCACGGTGACCTCTTGCCGTCCATGCACGGCGCTCTCCCGGCGGAGCGAATGCCTCACTCGTTTGGTGCAAACAAAAAAGACACTGCACATTTCTGTGCAGTGTCTTTTCTTGGTGGAGAATACCGGGATCGAACCGGTGACCTCTTGCATGCCATGCAAGCGCTCTCCCAGCTGAGCTAATCCCCCAGATGTTTGATGCCGTGCCTGACGACATGCATTATTATACCAGCGGTGCGGGGAATTGTCAACAGCCAATTTGCATTTTTGCAGAAAAATGCAAAAATCCCTGCCGAGCCGGAAAGGCTCTGCAGGGATGCCGTATGCGGGAATGTGAAATTATGCCTTTTTGGCGGATTGGCTGTCAAACAGCTGCGGAGCCACACGGCACAGCAGCACGGCGGCCACTACGGTGATCAGGGTTTCCGGCAGCATGTAACTGCCGTTGTACACCAAGCTGTAGGTCCAAGCGGCCAGACCATCGCTCAGGTTGCCCCACACCAGCACGCCGGACAGGAAGCTGCACAGGAAGCGCAGGAAACCGGCCGCAAAAGTGCCCACAGCCACGCCCACAGTGCGGTTCTTGAAGGGGCGGGCAAAGAAGGCTGCGGTACCCAGTGCCATAAAGGCCACCAGGTAGTCCAGCAGCACCTCACCGGCAAAGTACAGCACGGTAGATGCCGGAGGCGGATAGAAGCCCATGAGCATCTGCAGGCAGCCGTTTACAAAGCCGGTGAAAAGGCCCCACTTGACCCCGTGCCGGAAGGACACCAGCACAAAGGGCAGCATACTCAGCAGCGTGACGCTGCCGCCGTTGGGCAGGGTGAAGAACTTGATGTTGGAGAGCACGGTGCCCACCGCGATCATCAGGGCGCATTCCACGAGAATGCGGGTCTTGGAATAGGATTTCGACATACGATCCTCTCCTCATTATAATAGTACACAAAAACAAAAATGCGCCCACTTACAAAAAGCAGGCGCACAGGGTGTTTGTTGAAAATACTAGGACCTTCCGCAAACTTCCTACGCCGGCATTATCCGGATCAGGTCAAGGGTCTCTGCGCTGTGCAGATCTCAGCCTTTCGGCGCCCCTGTTTTTATGTCCGCGCTCAGTATAGCGCAACCGGGCTGCAAAAGTCAAGCCCTGCCGCACATATTGCGCCGCTGCGCCGCATACGCTGTAACAGCTGAAGGCGGGAGGAATCGAGATGAAGGGAGATCCGGAACAGCGGGCCGTGCAGCTGGGCGAATACATTGTGCTGCATGGGGCCACCGTGCGCGCTGCAGCAGCGGCCTTCGGGTGCAGCAAGTCCACCGTGCACAAGGATGTTTCGGTGCGGCTGCGCCGGCTCAGCCCGGCGCTGTTTGTGCAGGTGCAGCGGGTGCTGGCCCGCAACAAGGCCGAGCGGCATCTGCGCGGCGGTGCGGCCACCCGCCGCAAATACCGCCGCTGCGGCTGAACCAAACACCCCGGCGCGTCCGCCTGTGTGGAGGATGCGCCGGGGTGTTTTTGCGTGGGGTCAACGGTCGGTGTGAAACTGGCTCAGTGCGCCTTTTTCCAGTCGGCTGACCTGCGCCTGGCTGATGCCGATCTCCCGCGCCACTTCCATCTGGGTCTTGCCCTGCAGGTAGCGCAGCTCCATGATCCGCTTTTCCCGGGGAGTCAGTCCGGCCACCGTCTGGCGGAACTGCAGCCCGCTGATCCAGCTGTCCTCGCCGTCCGGGTCGCGCACCTGGTCGATCACGTACATGGCATCGCCCCCGGCGGTGTACACCGGCTCTTCCAGGCTGAGCGGCTCCACCACAGATTCCAGGGCGGCGGTCACTTCGCGGCGGGTCAGCCCGGCACTCTGCGCGATCTCGTCCATGGTCGGCTCCCGGCCCAGCTGCTTTTCCAGGGTCTCCCGGGCCTGCATGGCGCGGTAGGCGGCGTCCCGCAGACTGCGGCTCACCCGCAGGGCGTTGTTGTCCCGCAGAAAGCGCCGGATCTCCCCAATGATCATCGGCACGCCATAGGTGGAAAACCGCACCGGCTGGGCGGGGTCGAAGTTGTCAATGGCCTTGATCAGCCCGATGCAGCCCACCTGGAACAGATCGTCCAGGTTTTCGCCCCGCTGGGCAAAGCGCTGCACCACACTGAGCACCAGCCGCAGGTTGCCCTCCACCATGCGTTCCCGCGCCGCAGAATCCCCTGCATGGGCCAGTGTGAGCAGGCGGCGCTTTTCCGCCTCCGACAAAACGGGCAGCTGCGCGGTGTTCACCCCGCACAACTCTACCTTGTTATACATCCAAACGCCTCCCGGTCTGTTTGAAACTTCACCGGGAGTATGGCCCCCGCCCCGGGACACTATGCGTGGAAAAAACTGTGCGCCCCTCCGGGATGGGAAGGGCGCACACGGAAATCAATTTTTGCAGCTTGACCAAAGCAAAAGCCTTCACCCCTTGGGGGGAAGGTGGCGCGTAGCGCCGGATGAGGGGTATTTAGGGCAAAATGCTGTTGTCCTGCGCCCTCATCAGTCACCTGCGGTGACAGCTTCCCCCGACCGGGGGAAGCCTTCATTCGGAAAATTGATTTCCATGAAGGGCGCGGGAAAAAGATTGTATTTTCGGGAAATTTATGATAAGCTGTACACGGCGGCAGAAATGCTGCCCATGAGGCGCTGTGCCCACAAACGCAGGCGGCTGCTCCTGACCGGTACCTGGGTGCCGGGTATGAGCGAATCTTTTCTTGGAATCTCGTTTCTCCCCGGAGGCCTAAGGGCAGGAAGGGGGGGATGCACCATGACGTTTGAACAGGTCGTGTTGTTGCTTACGCTTCTCGGCGGGGCAATTTACGTAACGTTCCAGATCACATGGACTGTATCACACGATGACAAAAAGAAAAAGTGACCGCCTTCAAGTTCCCCAACATGAACGGTCACTTTTCTTTTGAAAAAACCAGTATGGTAAGGAGCTAGCCGTTTGCGGAGCCAGCGCCTTCTGTAATTTTAGTATATGCGATTTGCCGCCCGTTGTCAAGGCGGTTTATTCATTTTCCAGCTGCACTTTCAACGTAGAGATGATTCGTTTTTCCAGCCGGGAAATATAACTCTGGCTGATGCCCAGGGCATCGGCGGTTTCTTTCTGGGTGTGCTCTACGCCGTCCAGCAGGCCAAAGCGCAGCTGCATGATCTGCCGTTCCCGCTGGGTCAGGCGCTCCACGGCGCGGTGCAGCACGGCGCGCTCGGCGTCCTGCTCCAGGCGCAGGCTCACCATGTTTTCATCGCTGCCCAGAATGTCCGAGAGCAGCAATTCGTTGCCGTCTCCGTCTACGTTCAGCGGTTCATCAATGCTGGCTTCCTGGCGGCGGTTGGAGCTTTTGCGTAAGTACATCAGGATCTCGTTGCCAATGCAGCGGCTGGCGTAGGTAGCCAGCTTGATGCTGCGTTCCGGCGTAAAGGTGTTTACCGCCTTGATCAGCCCGATGGTGCCAATGCTGATCATATCCTCCGTGGGCACGCCGCTGTTCTCGTACTTTTTGGCCAGATACACCACAAGCCGCAGGTTGTGGGTGATCAGGGCGTCCCGCGCAGCGGCATCTCCGGCGGCCATCTGTGCCAGCAGGGCTTTTTCCTGCTCCGGGGTCAGGGGCGGCGGCAGGCTGGGCGCGCCTGCCAGATAATGCGCTCCGCCGCAGTACCGCAGCCGCGCACACAGGCGGCACCAGCGCCGCCAAAGTTCCCAAAACCAATGCTGCATCTGTTCCTCCTTATAGATAAGTGGATAAACCATCCTCGCAAAGGCCCAGCTGCCGGGCGGTGTCGGGGCCAAACAGCAGGGTGCCGCCGCCCGGAGAGAGCGGTTCGCGGCAAAACGCGGCCAGCAGCCCCGGCACGCAGGCGGTGGCGGTGCGCAGGGCGGCAGGCACGGCGGGCAGCAGGGCCTGCCCGGTCACCGTGCGGCAGGGCACCAGCCGTACCCCGGCCCCGGGCGGCGGCAGGGCAGCGTCCTCTGCGGCAAAGTAGGCGTCCAGAAACTGCTGCACCGGTGCGGAAAGCAGCGGCCGGGCCGGGCGGTACTGCACCAGCACCACAGCCCGGCCGGAAAGCGGGTCCTGCACCGAAAACCCGGTGTCGTAAAAGGCCTGCACCGGCAGTGCGGAACCGTTCAGCTCCAGCCGGGCCGGAACACTGCGCACTCCGGCCCGGCCAAAGCAGTACAACAGCCCCCGCAGCACTCCATAAACCACAGCACAGCTGGCCAGCAGCCGTCCCGGCGGCAGGGAGATGTACACCGCAAAATTGTTGGTGTGAACGCCCGGCAGCAGCGCGGCCCCGCACAGCAGAACATTGAGCAGCACATACCACAGGCACAGCTGCACAAAACTGCGCCGCCCGGGCAGGCCGTAGGTAAGCGCAACCACCGCCGTGCAGCTGGCAGCTTTGTACAGCAGCGCCCCCGGCAGCGGAAACTCCGGCAGCAATAACACCAGCGTGGAGACTGCAGCCATTGCCGCCCCGCCGCACAGGCGCAGCCCGCTGCAGGCCCGGCCGCACAAAAGCCCGGCTGCCAGCAGCAGCGCCGCCGCAAGAACATAATTTACCAGCAGGAGTTCGTCCAGATAGATCACGGTTTTCACACCCCAGACCCCCTTGTACAAAACAGCATATCACCGGCAAAAAAAGAACCATGCCGAAACCGGCAGAGAGGCCCGAAACGGGCAAAAGTAACACTTTTGCGGAACTGCGTTTCACATTTTTTACACTTTTTGCAAAAAAGGGCTTGAACATTTCTGGAAAGTGTGGTATATTATTGCCATCCTAGTAAGGAATGTGAGCCGAGTAAATCGGCTTGCAAAAATATCTTTCTATTTTTGAAGGGAGTAATTCATTATGATGATGCCTGCAAACTATTCTGCAATCGCAGAGAACGAAATGACCTACGTTGTTGGTGGCGGCCTGGCCGACATCCTGGCTCCTTGCCTGGAAGTTTCCAACTGGCAGAAGTTCAACACCAACATGGTTACCCTGATCGGCAACCACTACATGGCTGACTACCTGACCAACACCCTGGGTGTTCTGTTCTCCGGCAAGTACAGCCCGAAGGCTGGCATCCTGGCTACCTACGCTGGCAATGTTGCCGACATCTGGGGCGACAACTACGGTGCTTATGAGCGTGAGACCGGCTGGCAGAAGTTCAAGGGCGGCGTCCGCGGCGCTCTGAACGTTGGCCTGAACGTTGCTGGCAACGCTGCTGTTATCTACAACCTGGCTACCGGCACCGTGAAGAACGCTGCTGAGGGTGCTAAGTTCTAATCAAACTCTCTGAGTTGATCAAGACTTGAGGTGCGCCCCGGACGGGAAACCGTCCGGGGCGCATTTTTTGTTGGCGGCATACCGCCTGCCGGGCGGGGCGCGGAAATCAAGTTTCCGATGAAAGGCTTCCCCCTTGGGGACAGATTTCCCCGGGTCAGATCACAAAAATTGATTTCCGTGGGGGTGGTGTTTTGCGCATTGCCCATTGGCTGCTGTGCCGTGTGGCTCCGCAGCTGTTTGACGGTCCGTACGCCAAAAAGGCATAATTTCCCATTCCCGCATACGGCATCCCTGCAGAGCCTTTCCGGCCCGGCAGGGATTTTTGCATTTTTCCTGCAAAAAATGCAAATTGGCTGTTGACAATCCCCCACACCGCTGGTATAATAATGCATGTCGTCAGGCACGGCACCAAACATCTGGGGGATTAGCTCAGCTGGGAGAGCGCTTGCATGGCATGCAAGAGGTCACCGGTTCGATCCCGGTATTCTCCACCAATGAAGAGCAAAACGAACACTTCAAGCATTCGAGCAGTGCAAGGGGTGTTCGTTTTGTTTTGTCGGATACCATCATTAAACCGCAAAGAATAAGAAAACAGCCGCCATGGAATCAACTCCACGGCGGCCTTTTCGTTACATCCGCACCAGTGCGTTGTACAGCATCTCGAGGAACTGCACCGCACTGGGGCAGCCGGTCGGCGGGTAACCCGCCAGCTGCTGCACATAGGCGGGGTTCGTGTTCCACGCTACCTTGGCGGCCCGGCGGATCGTGCTCTGGATTGCTTTGGTGTCACACGGCTTCCAGTCGGCGATAGGCGTGTAGATGTCCTTCTCCACGGCCTGCAGGCGGTCCTCCTGCTCACAAATCGGCTCCAGGCATTGCTGCAGGATGCTGTAGGCGCTCATGTTGCGGGTAATGCCCATCGGGCGCAGCAGGTCATTGATACGGGCGGATAAATCGGTGGTGATCATTTTTGCACATCCTTTTCCGTCAACTCTAACCGAAAAGGAGCCAGAATGTTCCAATTGCGCCGATATCCATCGTAAAGCATCGAAATATGCCGCGTCTTTTGAACAAATACGTAAAATTACGTCAAAACCATTGACGCACGTAATAATACGTGCTATAATAAAGACGTGGAAAGGAGGTTGACCAGTGCGGTACAGCGAGTTGGAAAAGCTGCTGAAAAAGGCCGGATGCACAGTGTTCCGGGAAGGTTCCAATCACACGATTTGGTATAGCCCGATCACAGGCGAGAAGTTTCCGGTCGGACGGCACAGCAAGGAAGAAATTCCTATCGGAACCTTAAGATCCATCAAGAAAGCAGCGGGGCTTGAATAAGCCCCCTCTTTCGCTACCTGTTATGGAGGTCTTGTTATGGCAAAGTATCTTTATCCCGCCGTATTCACCAAGGAGGATGTCGGTTACTCGGTCAATTTTCCTGATTTAAAAAACTGCTTCACCAGCGGTACAACGCTGGAGGAAGCTATGGACATGGCGAATGATGTCCTGTGTCTGACCCTGTACGATCTGGAACAGGACGGTGCTGCCATTCCGGCTGCCAGTGCTGTGAATGCCGTGCAGCATGGAGAAAACGAATTTGTTTCGCTGGTTGGCTGTGATACCATCGCATACCGGAAGTTCTTCGACAACAAGGCAGTCAAGAAAACACTGTCCATTCCCAGCTGGCTGAACGATATGGCCGAACGGGCTGACATCAATTTCTCCGGCACGCTGCAGGAAGCCTTAAAAGCAAAGCTGAATATTGGCTGATACGCAAAAACAGCCCCGAGGGCCAGATGGCTCCCGGGGCTGTTGCTATGTATGGGCGTTAGTGCACGCTGTTTTTCTGCTTCTCGTAGACCTCATCGGCGGCCAGGGTGGCCTGGGTGAAGGAGTTGTTCTTCCACCAGGCGATCAGCGCGGCCACGGTGGTGCAGCCTGCGGTGACCAGCTGCTCCAGCTGTTCGCTGTCGATGGGCAGCAGAGGCTTGCCGCAGGCGCTCAGCAGCTGATTGGTCAGCGCCAGCAGAAGCACCACATTGCGGACAACGATTTTTCCTATGACCCGGAGATCGAAAAGGCGGGCGGAGAACTGGGGCAGATCGGGCACACGGTCAACGAGATGACCATGAGCATCGAAAATCTGCTGCAAACCACCGAACAGTCCTACGAACAGCGCCGTAAAATCGAGATCCAGCTGCTGCAAAGTCAGGTGAACCCCCACTTCCTTTATAATACATTGGATTCCATCCGCTGGATGGCAGTGATCCAGAAAAGCCTGGGCATTGAAAGCATGACCCGCAGCATGTCTAACCTGCTGAAAAACATTGCAAAGGGCACGCAGGATAAGATCACACTGGAAGAAGAACTTGCCCTGCTGCACGATTATGTGGAGATCCAGTCGGTGCGCTATATGGAGGCATTCACCTTCTGCGACAGGGTGCCGAAGGAGCTGTACTGCTACCGGATCATCAAGCTGACCTTGCAGCCGCTCGTGGAAAATGCGATCTTCCATGGCATTGAGCCGACCGGAGAAAACGGCACGATCACCGTCACCGGGCGGGAGGAAGGCAGCGACCTCGTGCTGTGTGTGACAGACGATGGCGCAGGCATCACGCCGGATGTTCTGCCGACCCTGCTCAGCGAGGACCGCCCCCGCAGCCATGCCGCCCTCAACGGCATCGGCGTCTGCAACGTGCACAAGCGGCTGCAAATGCTGTATGGAGAAGCCTACGGTCTTACCATCGAGAGTGAACCGGGGAGCGGCACCTGTGTTACGGTGCGTGTTCCCAGGGAGGAGTAAAAATGTATCAGGTATTGCTGGTGGACGATGAGCCACTGATCCTTTCGGGCATCAAATTCATGCTCGACTGGAATAAAAACAACTGCCAGATTGCGGGTACGGCACGCAACGGGCAGCCTTGCGCTGGGCGGCATCGGCGACCGGCTGCAAACCGAGATCCACGCCAAAAATGCAGCTGCGTGTGAACTGCTGCTCAAGCGAGCCATCGACCGGGTCAGCACGGTGCCGCACCAGCAAAGTCAGGCGCTCTGGCTTTGCGGCGGAATTTACAGTGCTGTGGCAGCCTTTCTGGAAATCGACACCGCAAAAGGGCGGCAGAGCATCGAGCAGCTTGCCACACGGCAGCAGGTGCTGGAGTGGCTGGAACTGATCAAGACGGAGCTGAGCGCGCGGATGGGACAGTGTGACCCGGTGGGGCGGACTGCTCTGCTGGAAAAAGCCCGGCAGTATGTACTGGACAATGTGGACAAGCGCATTATGCTGCAGGATGTGGCAGACCAAATCTGCATCTCACCGGGGTATCTTTCGGCGCTGTTCAAAAAGCAGTACGACCAGACCCTGGTGGAGTTCATCAACGAGCAGAAATGCCGCTGTGCCAGCGAACTGATCCGGCAGGGGCAGTACCGCATCTATGAGATCTCCTATATGCTGGGCTTTGAAAATGCCTACTATTTCACACGGGTATTCAAACGCTATCTGGGCATGACGCCGACAGAGTACCAGAAAAAATACACGGCAGAAAAAGGATGGAATGTCAGCCGCCCCTGCCGTATAGGATTTGAACACCAGCAGAATGCAGGCATAAAAACAGCCCTCCCGGCCATTATGGTCAGGAGGGCTGTTTTCAGTTGATCGTACGTTTTCTCTGGGTCATCCTAAAAACATCAGGCATCCAGCGTTGCAAAGATCTCGTTGGCTGCCAGAACGCCGGAACCCAGTGCCAGACCCACAGAGGAGCCCGGGGTTGTCGTAGTACGGCATGGAGTACATGCTTCCCGCATCGACACCGGCCATATACAGGCCCTGGATCGGTTCATTGTTCTCGTTCAGAGCGCGCAGAGAGGCATCCACCTTAATGCCGCCGTTGGTGCCCCATGCACTGGGAGCATACTCAAAGATGTAGAACGGAGCGGTGGCTACCGGCTTGAGGAAAACAGCAGACTTGTAGAATTCCTCATCCTTGCCGTTTGTGCAGTAGGTGTTGTGGTTTTTCACGGTTTCAGCCAGATAGGTCAGACCAAAGTGATCCGCCAGTTCCTCAATGGTGTCAGCCTTGTAAGCCCAGCCCTCGGAAATCGTCTGTTCCAGATGTGCCTCGGCGTTTTCCGGGGTGGTTTTGTAATAGTCAGCGCCCTGACCAGCCACCCACTCGGCAGGGCTGCCCAGATAGGCGTAGATGCCCTCGTTCAGCACACCGTTGTAGTAGTCGGAATCCATCACGCAGTAAGCTCTGCCCTGACGAACCAGAGCCTCGCCGCCGATGGCCAGCGGAAAACGAGCCACCTGCTCTTCATTGATAAAGCGTTCGCCATTGCTGTCGGTATACAGACCGGATGCGCTGGAGGCGCTGCTGGTGCCATTGCAGGCAGCCAGACCGGCAGCGGTAACGCCGCTCATGGCAGCTGCGGCTGCGATCTTCAGAAATCCTTTACGGGAGATCTTTTCCATGATAATTCTTTCCTTTTCTTGCGTTATCCTTCGAATCGACAAAATCCTATTTGCCGTTCTTGTTAAAAAAATCACATTTTCAAGCAAAGAAAAAGAAGTTATAACATCCGTACAAGTATCAAATAAAACCTGCGTTTTGTAACAAGAGCATCCCATGGGACATCCAGCAGCCGATTTGTGTGTTGCGCAGGCGCATAGCGGCACCCTCTGCCGTAGGCAGGGGTACCCAACAGCCCAGTGGGCTGCTGCCCATCCTGTGGGCCTCGTTTTTATTGTATAACGAAAAGTGGACTCTAAGCCAAGTGGAATTTTTGCGGAAGCCTGCAGAGTTTCGGCAATATGCCCGGAAAAATCCCGCCGATTTGTGCGGCGTGCACCTTTAAAATATGCTATACTTAAAACACAGAAAAAAGCCTTCCACCTGAGGGGAAGCCATGGAGGTGTTTTGCATGAAAGTTACGTTTTTGGGCGCGAACCATGAGGTTACCGGCAGCTGTACACTGCTGGAAGCTGCTGGGCAGCGGTTCCTTATCGACTGCGGCATGGAGCAGGGCAAGGACGTTTACGAGAATCAGCCGCTGCCCGTAGCCCCCGGCGAGATTGATTTTGTGCTGGTCACCCATGCACACATCGACCATACCGGAATGCTGCCGCTGCTGGCACACAACGGCTTCCGGGGCAAAATTTATGCCACAAACCCCACGGTGGAGCTGTGCGGCATCATGCTGCGGGACTCGGCGCACATCCAGGAGTTTGAAGCAGAGTGGAAGAACCGCAAGGGCAAGCGCTCCGGCGCAGAGCCGGTGGAACCCATGTACACTGTGCAGGATGCCGAAGCGGCCATAAAGCTGTTTGCGGGTCTGGACTACGAGCGCCGTGTGCAATTGGCACCGGGCGTAGAAGTGCGCTTTGTGGATGTAGGCCATCTGCTGGGGTCGGCCAGCATTGAGCTGTGGATCACGGAAGGGGAGACTACCACAAAGCTGGTGTTCTCCGGTGATATCGGCAACCTGGACCAGCCCATCATCAAGGACCCGGCCTATCTGCAGGAAGCGGATTATGTGTTTATGGAGTCCACCTACGGCGACCGCAGCCACGGCCCCCGCCCGGATTACGTGAACGAACTGGCAAAAATTTTGCAGCGCACCTTTGACCGGGGCGGCAATGTGGTGATCCCCAGCTTTGCGGTGGGCCGTACCCAGGAGATGCTCTATTTTATCCGGGAAATCAAGGAAAAAGGCCTGGTCAAGGGCCACGGGAACTTCCCGGTGTACATCGACAGCCCGCTTGCCATTGAGGCAACCCGCATTTTCAAGGATACCGACCCGGACTGCTTTGACGAAGAGACCCGTGCACTGCTGGCAAAGGGCATTGACCCCATCCGTGTGCCGGGACTGCGGGTGAGCGTGACCAGCGATGAATCCCGCATGATCAACGCAGACCGCACCCCCAAGGTCATTCTGTCGGCCAGCGGCATGTGCGAAGCGGGCCGCATCCGCCACCACCTCAAGCACAACCTGTGGCGGCCGGAGTGCACCATTCTGTTCGTGGGCTATCAGGCGGTGGGCACGCTGGGCCGCACCCTGATCGATGGAGCTGCGCAGGTCAAGCTGTTCGGTGAACCCATCGAGGTGCAGGCGGAGATCTGCCAGCTTACCGGCATGTCCGGCCATGCAGACCGGGAGGGCTTGCTGCGCTGGGTGAATGCCTTTGCGCCCAAGCCCAAGCGCGTGTTCGTGATGCACGGCGAGGACGAAGTGGAGAACATTTTTGTCAATACCCTGACCGAAGAAGGCTTTACCGCCTGTGCTCCCTACAACGGGGCACAGTGGGCCGTGGGAGCCGAAGGCGCTGTGTGCCTGCAGGAGGGCACAAGGACGCGCATGGAACATAAGGTGTCGGAGGGGCAGAACCGCGCGGCTACCGTGTTCCAGAGGCTGGTCAGTGCTGGCAAGCGGCTGCTGCGGGTCATCGAACACAACGAGGGCGGTGCCAACAAGGATCTGGCAAAGTTTGCCGATCAGATCAACGCCCTGTGCGACAAGTGGGACCGGTGAGCACTATGAAAATAAAATCTCCTTCCACGCCGCGCGGCTGGATGTGCGTTGTATGGCTTCTGGCAGCTGCTGGCTTTGCGGTCATGATGCTGGGAAGTGCGTGGAGCCGGACCAATCAGGTGCATCCGGTATTTTATGTTGGAATTGCTCTTTGCGCAGCAGGACTTCTGATTGGCTTTGTAAAAGTCCGGTGTCCGCATTGCGGGGCGCTGCTGATGTTCGGGCATAACGGTCTTGGCAGATTTTGCCCGCAGTGCGGGAAAGAAATCGACAAACGATAAATAAAAAAGACGTTGACTGATAAAGCCAACGTCTTTTTTGTTCTCTATGGAGCGGGCAATGGGAATCGAACCCACCTCCTCAGCTTGGAAGGCTGATATACTAGCCGATGTACGATGCCCGCATTTGCAAGAAGTATTATAACATGTCCGCCTGCAAATGTCCAGCCCTATTTTCGGCAGGGCGGCCGCAGGCAAAGAAACGGCAAAAATGCTTTGCTTTTGCGCAGCACTCTGATACAATGGAACAGAAATGGGGGAGAAACAGATGAAACAGGACCTGCAGGAGATCCGGAAAAAGCTGTTTGCATTGCAGGATAAGGGCTATCAGGCGTTCCACAGCCGGCTCATGCCCACCGTTCCATCGGAAAAGGTCATTGGGGTGCGGACGCCGCTGCTGCGCAAACTGGCAAAGCAGCTGGCAGGCACGCCGGAAGCGGAAGCATTCCTGCGCAGCCTTCCCCATGCGTACTATGAAGAAAACAACCTGCACGCATTCCTGCTGGAGCAGATCCGGGATTACGGCATGGCTTTGGCAGAAACGGAAAAATTTCTGCCGTACATGGATAATTGGGCCACCTGTGACTGCTTTTGCCCCAGGGTGTTTGCAAAACACAAGGCGGAACTGCTGGCTCCCATCCGCCGCTGGCTGGATTCCGGCGAGCTTTATACAATGCGCTTTGCCATGAATATGCTGATGCGGTATTATCTGGAGGAAGCGTTCCGGCCGGAATACCTGGAGTGGGTGGCCGGAGTACACAGCGGAGAATATTACCTGAACATGATGCGGGCGTGGTATTTTGCCACAGCACTGGCCAAACAGCCGCAGGCGGCGCTGCCATGGCTCATGGAAAAGCGGCTGGACGTGTGGACGCACAACAAGACCATCCGGAAAGCGGTGGAAAGTTACCGCATTCCGGCCGAAATGAAACAGCAGCTGCGGGCGCTGCGCATTCGTTCATAAAAGCTTCCGAAATTTCAGCGCAGATTTCCTGTTTACTTTATGTGTGTTTTATTGTAAAATAGGCTAAAGTAAAATTGCCGGGCTTTGCCCCGGCGGAAGATAAAACAGGTGGTGTTTGGATTATGGCATTGAAATATCAGCGTATTCTGCTTAAAATCAGCGGCGAGGCTCTGGGCGGCGAAAAGGGCATGGGCTTTGACGAGCCGACCATGGACGCGATCTGCGGCGGCGTGAAGAAGGCCCACGAGCTGGGTGTTCAGATCGGCATTGTGGTGGGCGGCGGCAACTTCTGGCGTGGCCGTTCCAGCGGCAAGATGGAGCGCACCCTGGCCGATAAGATCGGAATGCTGGCAACCGTGATGAACGCCCTGGCGGTTTCCGACAAGCTGGAGCAGCTGGGGGTGCCCACCGAGGTGTTCACCTCCATCACCATGCCGCAGGTGGCCCCGGCCTTTACCCGCAAGGACGCTCTGCGCGCCATGGAAGAGGGCAAGATCGCCGTGTTTGGCGGCGGCACCGGCAACCCGTTCTTCTCCACCGATACGGCCACGGCTCTGCGCGCTGTGGAAGTGAGCGCCGATGTGATGTTCAAGGCCACCATGGTGGATGGCGTGTACGACAAGGACCCCCACAAGTACCCGGACGCCAAAAAGTACGATACCCTTACCTTTACCAAGGTGCTGGAAGATCAGCTGGCTGTGATGGACGGCACGGCTGCCACCCTGTGCCGCGACAACAACCTGCCCATCCTGGTGTTTGACCTGGCCGACCCGGACAACATTGCCAAGGCAGTGCAGGGCGAAAATGTGGGCACGCTGGTCTACGAGGGCTGAGCACACTGCCCCACATAGCCCCTTGTGCAGAAGCATACAATGTAAGGCGGTGCCTTACCCGACAGAACATATAAAAGGAACAGGAGACTACGACAATGAGCAGCAACACCAAGGTTTATGAAGACAAGATGAAAAACAGCGTGGAGCATCTGAGCCGTGATCTGGCCGCTGTGCGTGCCGGCCGCGCAAATCCCGCTGTGCTGGATAAGATCACGGTGGACTACTACGGTGCGCCCACTCCCATCCAGCAGGTGGCTTCTGTGGCGGTTACCGAGGCCCGCACCCTGACCATCACCCCCTGGGACCGCAGCCTGCTGCGCCCCATCAGCAAGGCCATTCTGGCCAGCGATGTGGGCATTACCCCCATTGACGATGGCCAGACCATCCGCCTGAACTTCCCGGCTCCCAACGAGGAGCGCCGCAAGCAGCTGGCCAAGGAAGTGTCCAAGCTGGGCGAAGAGGCCAAGGTGGCTGTGCGCAATGTGCGCCGCGAGGCCATGGACAAGGCCAAGGCCATGAAGAAGGCCGGTGAGCTGACCGAGGACACCCAGAAGACCATGGAAGAGGATGTCCAGAAGCTGACCGACAAGTATGTCAAGAACATTGACGCAGCTGTGGAAGAAAAGCAGAAGGAGATCATGTCCGTCTGATCCGCTGCGCAAGAGCAACAAACAGGAGGTGCCGTGCGCTGGGGTAAGGTGCGCGGCACTTTTTTCGGGGCAGCATTGCGCTGCCGGGAGGAAAAAATGGCACATCCGAAAGAATTTGCCGAGGGACTGTCCATCGGCATCATCATGGACGGCAACGGGCGCTGGGCCAAGAACCGCGGCCTGCCCCGCACGGCAGGGCACAAAAAAGGGGCGGAAGTGTTCAGCGACATTGCCAACTATTGCGATGAGCTGGGCGTTTCGTCTGTGTATTTTTATGCGTTTTCCACTGAGAACTGGAAGCGCCCGCTGGAAGAGGTCAACGCCATCATGCGGCTGTTCGGCGAATACCTGATCAAGGGTTTTGACTACAAGAACCGCAACATCCGCATCAAGTTCCTGGGGGACCGCACCGTGCTGGATCAGAAGCTGCAGGACCTGATGAATAAGCTGGAGAGCGATTCTTCCATCAAGACCGGCATGACCCTGAACATTGCCATCAACTACGGCGGCCGCCCGGAAATTGTGCGGGCAGCACAGCAGCTGGCCGCAAAGGCGGCGGCCGGGGCACTGCGTCCTGAGGACATCACGGAGCAGATGATGAGCGATGCCATGTATACCGCAGGCCAGAAGGACCCGGATTTCATTCTGCGCCCCAGCGGAGAAAAGCGGCTGTCCAACTTTATGCTCTGGCAGGCGGCCTACTCCGAACTGGTGGAAATGGATGTTTTGTGGCCGGACTTTACCCGGGACGACCTGGACACCGCCATTGAAGAGTTCAACCACCGCTCCCGCCGGTTTGGCGGTTTGTAAGCCCGGCGTATCCGAACATTTTTGCGCCCAGGCGCAGCCCGGAAGGCCCGGTTGTTCCTCGAGCCATGCGGCGGTTTGCACAGTGCACCGCTTCCGGAAGAACAAAGGAGAACAAAACCTATGAAAACACGTGTCGTTACTGCAATCGTGGGTATCATCATCCTCATTGGTGTGATGTTCACCTTCGATACCATGATCTTCAATATGGTCATTGCAGCCATCACCCTGATCGCCATCCACGAAATTTACAACGCCCTTGGGTTTGAAAAGAAGGACTGGCTCATGTACGCCGTTATGGTGCCGTACACATTGCTGGTCATGTTTTCCAACTACAGCGTCATGCGGCGGCTGGTCATGCCGGTTTCGTTTGTACTGGTCACGTTTTATGCCATCTATCTGGTGGTGCGCAACGGCACCATCAGCTATCAGAAAGCCAGCGGCCTGCTGGTGTTTTCGGGCATTGTGATCTTCTGTTTCTATTCCTTTGTCCTGCTCAAGGAGCGCCTGCCGGTGGAAAAATACGGGTATGACGCCATTTTCTTCATTCTGCTCATCCTCTGCTTTGCCTGGGGCGGCGATACCTGCGCCTACTTTGCAGGCCGCGCCTTTGGCAAGCACAAGCTGTGCCCGGTGGTCAGCCCCAAAAAGACGGTGGAGGGGGCCATTGGCGGTGTGCTGGGCACGATGGTGTTCGGCGTGCTGGCGACCCTGATCTACTCCGTTGCAGCGGACCGCATGGAGGAGTTCACCCGCACCAACATCGGCGTTTCGCTGTATGTGGTCATTGCGCTGCTGGCCTGTGTGGCGGCGGTGCTGGGCATTTACGGGGACCTGTTTGCCAGCGTGGTCAAGCGCCAGTGCGGCATCAAGGATTACGGCACCATTTTCCCGGGGCACGGCGGCATTCTGGACCGGTTTGACAGCGTGATGTTCATTGCACCGTTTGTGACCATGGTGATCACAGCCGTGTTTTACCATTGAAACAGGGAGGAATTGAAATGTCTAAAAAAATCACCCTTTTGGGTTCGACCGGTTCCATTGGCACCCAGAGCCTGGATGTGATCCGGGCGCAGGGCTATGAGGTGTTCGGCCTTTCGGCCCACAGCCACGTGGATAAGATCCTGCAGCAGATCGAGGAATTCCACCCGAAATATGTGTGCATGACCAACCCGGATGCAGCTGCGAAACTGGACGCCACCCTGTCCGGCCGGGCCAATGCTCCCAAGCTGCTCCGCGGGCCGGAAGGCCTGAAAGAGCTGGCCGCCCTGGACGGCACCGATGTGGTGCTGAACAGCGTGGTGGGCATTGCGGGCCTGGGTGCCAGCCTGACCGCCATTGAAAGCGGCCACGACCTGGCGCTGGCCAACAAGGAGAGCCTGGTTACCGGCGGCCACCTGGTGACCCAGGCAGTGGCAAAGCACGGTGTAAAGCTGCTGCCGGTGGACAGCGAGCATTCGGCCATTTTCCAGTGCCTGCAGGACAAAGAGAGCGCTCCCAGCCTGACCAAGATCCTGCTCACGGCTTCCGGCGGCCCCTTCTTTGGAATGAAAACCGAGGAGCTGCGGGGCAAGACCAAGGCGGATGCCCTCAAGCATCCCAACTGGAACATGGGTGCCAAGATCACCATCGACTCCGCTACCCTGATGAACAAGGGCCTGGAGCTGATCGAAGCCGTGTGGCTGTTCGGCCTGCCGCCGGAGAAGATCCAGATCGTGGTGCAGCGCCAGAGTATTGTGCATTCGGCAGTGCAGTTCAGCGATAACTCGGTCATTGCCCAGTTGGGCGTGCCGGATATGCGCATCCCCATCCAGTATGCACTGACCTACCCCAAGCGTGTGCCGGGCGTGGTGCCGGAGCTGGACTTTGCCGCTCTGAAGATGCTTACCTTTGATGTGGCGGATGACGAGACCTTCCGCTGCCTGGCAGCCTGCAAAAAGGCCATCAAGAAGGGCGGCCTTGGTCCCTGTGCCGCCAATGGTGCCAACGAGGAAGCCGTCAAGTTCTTCCTGCAGGATAAGATCGGTTTTTTGGACATCGGCCGCCTGGTGGAAGCGGTTGTGGATAGCGACAGCTTTGGCGGTGACTACACCCTGAGCGATGTCTACGAGTGCGACCGCATGGCAAGAGAGTTTGTGCGGGCACATCTGTAATTTTAGGAGACGCAATGTCAATTTTTATCACCCTGATCGCAGCGCTGTTCGTGTTCAGCGCGGTGATCGCCATCCATGAGTTCGGGCATTTTACCGTGGCAAAGCTCTGCGGCATTCAGGTCAATGAGTTTTCCATCGGCATGGGGCCTGCACTCTGGAAAAAGGTTTACAAGGGCACCCAGTACAGCCTGCGGGCGCTGCCGGTGGGCGGCTATGTGGCGCTGGAAGGGGAGGAAAGCCCTGAGAGCCAGCAGGCGGAGGCGGACCGGGAACAGCGGGACGCCGAGCCGGAAAACCCCATCCCGCCCGAACAGCGCACCGGCGTTCCCTTGAACGATGCACCGGTGTGGCAGCGCGTGCTGGTCATGGTGGCCGGTGCGGCCATGAACTTTGTGCTGGGCTTTGTGGTGCTGGTGATCCTGCTGGCAGTGCAGAGCACCCCCATCACCAGCAAGGTGATCTACGCCATTCAGGATGGTGCCCTCTGCGGGCAGACCGGCCTGCAGGCAGGTGATGAGGTGCTGGCGGTAAACGGGCGGCGCTGCTTTGTGGCAAATGATATGCTCTATGAGCTGGTGCGCACCGAGCAGTACCAGGCCGATTTCACTGTGCGGCGCAGCGGCCAGACGGTCGAGCTGAAAAATGTGCAGTTCGACACCTGGCAGGATGACCAGGGCCAGACCCACATGAGCCTGGGCTTTACGGTGTACGGCATCCAGAAAACGCCCCTCAGCGTGGTAAAGGAAGCGGGGAACAGCGTGCTGTATTATGGCCGTATTGTGTTCACCTCGCTGATGGATCTGCTGCGCGGGCGGGAGAGCATCAACAATCTGTCCGGGCCGGTGGGCATTGTCAGCGCCATCGGGCAGGCGGCCAGCTACGGCTGGCAGGACCTGCTGCAGCTGCTGGCGCTGATTACCATCAACCTGGGCATCTTCAACCTGCTGCCCTTCCCGGCATTGGACGGCGGCAAGGTGGTGTTCCTGCTCATTGAGGGCATCACCGGCCATGCGGTGCCCGAAAAACTGCAGGGAGGGCTGACGGTGGCGGCCTTTGCGCTGCTGTTCGGGCTGATGATTTTTGCCACCTATAACGATATCATCCGGCTTGTGACCGGGGCAGTGTAACAGAAAGGGGAAACACAGTATGCGTCAGATCAAACGAGAAGTAAAAGTGGGCAATGTGACCATTGGCGGCAACAACCCCATTGCGGTGCAGACCATGCTCAATGTGCCGGTGGAGGACATTGAGGGCAATGTGGCGCAGGCAAAGCGCTGCGAGGCGGCAGGCTGCCAGATTCTGCGCGTGACCTGCCCCAGTGCGGCCGATGCCAAGTGCATCGAAGCGGTCAAGAATGCGGTGAGCATCCCCATTGTGGCAGACATCCACTTTGACTACAAGGCGGCACTGGCCTGCGCCGATGTGGGCGTGGACAAGATCCGCATCAACCCCGGCAACATCGGCGATGATGACCGTGTGAAGGCAGTGGTGCAGGCCTGCCAGCAGAAGAACATTCCCATCCGCATCGGCGTGAACGGCGGCAGCTTGGAAAAGCACATTCTGGCCAAGTACGGTGCCCCCGTGCCGGAAGCCATGGTGGAAAGCGCACTGTACCATGTGCGTCTGCTGGAAAAATTTGATTTTAACAACATCGTAATCTCCATCAAAAACTCCAATGTGCCCCGCATGATGGAAGCTTACCGCCAGCTGAGTGCCGTTACCGACTACCCGCTGCATGTGGGTGTGACCGAAGCCGGTACCTATCAGATGGGCCTGCTCAAGAGCGGCATGGGCATTGGCGGAATGCTGCTGGAAGGCATTGGCGATACCATTCGCGTTTCACTGGCGGCAGAGCCGGAAAAAGAAGTGGAAGCAGGCTTTAACATCCTGCGGGCCGTGGGCTTCCCGGTGGCAGGACCGGAAGTGATCACCTGCCCCACCTGCGGCCGCACTCAGTACCCCTGCACCGAGATCGCCAACGAGGTGGAAAAGCGCCTGCAGGGCTACAAAAAATCCATTAAGGTGGCTGTGATGGGCTGTGTGGTCAACGGCCCCGGCGAAGCCCGGGAAGCGGACATCGGCATTGCCGGCGGCAAGGGCGAGGCGGTGCTGTTCATTCACGGCAAGCCCATCAAAAAGCTGACCGGCGACAACATTCTGGACCAGTTCATGGACGAGATCTATAAGATCTGAAAACCACACAGTTTTGCACTGCTGCCACACCCCAAAACGGGTGCGGCAGTTTGTGCTGTAAGGAACCAAGCAAAAAGGAGTACCATTTGTGACACCACTCGTATCCCAGCTCTGGCCGCAGTTCATGGCGGACCCGGCCTTTGCATCCTGCTTCGGGCAGGTGATCGTGGAACATGCCCGGATGCTGCGGCAGAACCAGCAGGTTGTTTTTACGCTGCGCAGCGCCGCTCCGCTGGACAAAAGCCTGTGTGCCCGGCTGCTGGCATCGCTGCAGCCCGACTACGAAGGCTTTGAGCTGAAAATTGAAAATCTGTTCGGCTATGTCACCCTGGACGAAGCTGCCCTGCGGGACCTGATGGAGGATATGAAGCGGGACGGCGTGCCCATCAACGGGTTTCTGGACCGGTGCACCATTTCCATTGTGGGGCAGAACATTGCCATCGGCGTGCGCCACGGCACCAAGTTTCTGCAGGAGATGGGCTTTGAAAAGCTTCTGGCGGAACGCATTGCTGCGCACACCGGGGTGAAGCCCCGGGTGACCCTGCAAAGCGCGGTGAGCGAGGCCGAACAGCACCAGATGGAAGAAAAATTGGAGCGCAAGATCGCCCCGCCGGTGGTCAAGTTCGAGAAAAAGAACACGGCTCCGTCCATTAAGGTGGAGGGCCTGGATCTGACCGACAAGCCGGTGACCATCTTCCACGGCAAAATGTTCAACCCAAAAAATCTCACGCCCCTCAAGGACCTGGGCGGCGAAGGCGGCAAGTGCACCATCTGGGGCGATGTGTTCTTTACCGAGGTCAAGGGCAATTATCGCAAGATCTACACCGTGTCCATCACCGATTACACCGGTTCCATCAACCTCAAGATCCGCGCGCAGGAGGGCGAGGACTGCTCCAAGTGGGAGAGCATCGGCAAGGGCACCACGGTGATCGTGCGCGGCGACTGCTCTTACGATAAGTACGAGCACGACTACATCGTGTATCCCTACGATGTGCTGTTTGTGGAGCGCAAAAAGCGCGAGGATGCTGCCCCAGTCAAGCGGGTGGAGCTGCACCTGCACACCAAGTTGTCCAGCATGGACGGCTTCTGCGACCCGGGCGGCATTGTGCGCCTGGCCCACCGCATGGGCCACCCGGCCATTGCCATTACCGACCACGGTGTATGCCAGGGTTACCCGGAAGCTATGCTGGCGGCGGATGACATCCACAAAAAGGACCCGAACTTCAAACTTATTTACGGGTGCGAAGCCTACTTTGTGGACGATATGATCCCCTGTGTGTACGGCGTGCAGGATCAGCCCCTGAACGGCGAGTTCTGCGTGTTCGACACCGAGACCACCGGCTTGGACCCCGGCGTGGAGTATATGACCGAGATTGGTGCGGTGATCATCCGCAACGGGGAAGTGGTGGAAGAGTTTGACACCTTTGTTAAGCCCGGCAAGCTCATCACCCCCAAAATTACCGAGCTGACCGGCATTACCAACGAGATGGTGGCGGATGCCCCCAGCGAAAAGGAAGCGCTGGAAGCTTTCCTCAAGTTTGCGGATGGGCGCATTCTGGTGGGCCACAACGTGCACTCCTTTGATATGCGCTTTGTGCGCGCCGCGGCCAAACGCTGCGGCATTTCGCTGGAGAACGTGACCTATATCGACACCCTGACCATGGCGCAGGCCATGTACCCCGGTCTGCACAACTACAAGCAGGGCACCATCAACAAGCACCTGGAACTGCCTACCTACGAAGCTCACCGTGCCTGCGAGGACTCTGCAGCCCTGGGCCGCATCTTCTGCGTGATGCTGAAGGACCTGGAAGAAAAGCAGGTAACAAAGGTCAGCGAGATCAACACGGGCCTGGGTGGCAACCGCGAGGTGCTGAAAAAGAAGTATTACCACCTGATCATCCTGGTTAAGAATCAGATGGGCCTGAAAAACCTGTATAAGATCGTCAGCGAAGCCCATGTGAACTATTTCTTCAAAAAACCCCGTGTGCCCCGCAGCCTGCTGAACAAATACCGGGACGGCCTGCTGCTGACCAGCGCCTGCGAAGCCGGCGAGCTGTACCGTGCCATCGTGGAGGGCGCGCCCTACGAGGAACTGAAGAAGATCGCCTCCTACTACGACATTCTGGAGATCCAGCCCCTGGGCAACAATGCCTATATGGTGCGCGAGGGCAAGGTGGACAGTGAGGAGAAGATCAAAGATTTCAACCGCACGGTCATTCAACTGGGCAAGGACCTGCACAAACCGGTGATCGCCACCGGTGACGTGCACTTTACCGAGCCGGAGGATGCAGCCTACCGCGCTGTGCTGCAGGCGGGCAACGGCTTCAAGGACGCCGACAACCAGCCGCCGCTGTTTTTCCGCACTACGCAGGATATGCTGGATCAGTTCTACTACCTGCCCAAGGAAAAAGCCTACGAGATCGTGGTGAAGAACCCCCGCAAGGTGGCTGCCATGATCGACAACACCGTGCGCGCCATTCCGCGCGGCACCTACCCGCCCAGCATTGAGGGCGCAGAACAGCAATTGCGCGATGCTACGTGGGAACATGCCAAACGCGATTACGGCGATCCGCTGCCCGAGATCGTGGAAAAACGCCTGCAGAAAGAGCTGGACTCCATCTGCGGCCACGGCTACGCAGTGCTGTACGTCATTGCGGTCAAGCTGGTGGCTTACTCCAATGCGGGCGGCTACCAGGTGGGCAGCCGTGGTTCGGTCGGCTCGTCCGCTGTGGCGCATTTCTCCGGCATTTCGGAAGTCAACAGCCTGCCGCCCCATTACCGCTGCCCCAAGTGCAAGTACAGCGAGTTCATCACGGACGGCAGCGTGGACGATGGCTTCGACCTGCCGGACAAGAACTGCCCCCACTGCGGCACTCGGATGCTGGTGGACGGCCACGACATTCCCTTTGAGACCTTCCTGGGCTTCTACGGCGACAAGGAACCCGATATCGACCTGAACTTCTCGGGTGAGTACCAGTCCAACGTGCACCGTTATACGGAAGAACTGTTCGGCAAAGCCAATGTGTTCAAGGCCGGTACAGTGTCCGGTATCCAGGATAAAACGGCCTATGGCTATGTAAAAAAATACCTGGACGAGCGGGGCCGCACCGTGAACCATGCCGAGGAAAACCGTCTGACCCTGGGCTGCACCGGCGTCAAGCGCACCACCGGCCAGCACCCCGGCGGCATGGTGGTTGTGCCGGACACTTACGAAATTTACGATTTCTGTCCCATTCAGCACCCGGCTGATGACGTGGCCGGCGGCCTTCTGACCACTCACTTCGAGTTCAAATACCTGCACGATACCCTGCTCAAGCTGGACGAGCTGGGCCATGATATGCCCACCTTCTACAAGTATTTTGAGGAATACACCGGTATCCCGGTGGACAGCATCCCCATGAACGACCCCAAGGTGTACAGCCTGCTCACCAGCCCGGAAGCGCTGGGCGTGACCCCGGAACAGGTCGACAGCCAGACCGGCACCTTCGGCATTCCGGAAATGGGCACCAACTTTGTGCGCGGAATGCTGGTGGAAGCCCGGCCCAAGAACTTCTCGGAGCTGATCCAGATCTCGGGCCTGTCCCATGGCACGGATGTGTGGACCGGCAACGCCGATGAGCTGATCCGCAGCGGCACCTGCACCATTGCAGAGGTGATCGGCTGCCGTGACAGCATCATGTTGTATCTGCTGCGCAAAGGCCTGGAACCTAAGATGGCGTTCGACATCATGGAAGCCGTGCGTAAGGGTAAGGTGGCAAAAAATGGTTTCCAGCCCGGCTGGGAGGAAGCCATGCGGGAGCACGAAGTGCCGGATTGGTACATTGAGAGCTGCCGTAAAATCAAGTATATGTTCCCCAAGGCCCACGCTGTGGCCTATCTGATGAGCGCCATCCGCCTGATGTGGTTCAAGCTGTACCGCCCGCAGGCGTTTTATGCGGTGTACTTTACCGTGCGCGGCGATGACATCGACTACGAAGCCGCCGTGGGTGGTGCCGCTGTGGCCCGCGCCCACATGGAGGAGGTCAAGCGCCGCCTGAAGGAAGAGAAAAACGCCAAGGACGAGGATGTGCTGGTCAGCCTGCAGCTGGTCAACGAAATGCTGGTGCGCGGCTACGAGTTCCTGCCCATTGAGCTGGGCAAGAGCTATGGTTCCAAGTATGTGGTGGAGGACGGCAAGGTGCGCCTGCCGTTCTGCGCCCTGAAGGGTCTGGGCGGTGCCGCTGCCGATGCTCTGGAGCGCGTGACCATCCACGGCGAGGACTACCTTTCCATCGAGGAGCTGCAGCAGGCTTCCGGTGTGGGTGCCAGTGTGCTGGATCGCCTGCGCCAGGTGGGCGCTCTGGGCGACCTGCCCGAGAGCAGCCAGGTGAGCTTCTTCTGAAAAAACGGTAAAGCAAAAAATCCTGCACGGCAAAAACGTGCAGGATTTTTTGTTTGCAGCGCAGCAGCAGGTGCTCGTCCAGCACCATCACGCATTTTTTCGCTGGATCGTCAAGTCTAAAAAAAAAAAAAATAGACCCCATCTTTTTTGATGGAGTCTATTTTTCTTTAGCCGCTTATCTTAACGGCATTGCCCTTTCGGGGGAGATACCAGAGAAAGCTCAATCAGAGCAGAGAATGCTTACTCCACGCTGATCATATAATAATACACGGGCTGACCGCCGCGGATGTGGCTGACTTCCACATGGTTGGGGCACTTTGCCTTTACGATCTCGGTCAACTTCTCGGCGTCCTCATCGCTCACATCGCAGCCGGAAATCACGGTCACAAAGCTGGAATCTTTCTTGCACATGCTGCGAGCCAGGCGGTAGGTTGCCTTGGTGATGTCGTTGGAGGTGGCAACGATCTTGCCGTTCTCCAGTGCCATGATCTCGCCCTTCTTGATGCGCTTGCCGTCATACTCGCTGTCGCGGGCGGCGTAAGTGATCAGGCCGGTGGATACCTTGTCGGCAGCAGCCATCATGTTGATGGTGTTGGTCTCGGCATTCACAGAGGGGTCAAAGTTCAGCATGGCGGTAATGCCCATGGGCACGGTGCGGGTGGGCAGCACGATCACCTGGCGGTCGGCCAGCTTTTCGGCCTGCTCAGCGGCCATGATGATGTTCTTGTTGTTGGGCAGCACAAACACGGTCTTGGCGGGCACGCTCTGGATGGCTGCCAGAATGTCCTCGGTGGCGGGGTTCATGGTCTGGCCGCCGGACACCACGGCATCCGCTGCCAGGTCGGTGAACACAGCTTTCAGGCCCTCACCGGCGGCCACGGCCACAAAGCCGTAGTCACGGCTGGGGTCCACAGCGGCGTAGATGAACTCGCTGGACTGGGCCGGTGCCTTCTCGGCAGAAGCCTGTTTTTCCAGGCTCTTGCCCTGCTTCTGGCGGGCCAGGAACTGCTCGTGCATGTTCTCGATCTTGAAGTTGGTCAGGTAGCCGTACTTGATGGCCTCGCTCAGGATCTTGCCGGGGTCGGCGGTGTGCACGTGCAGGTTGATCACGTCATCGTCCTCAATGCACACCACGCTGTCGCCGTTGGACTCTGCAAAGGCGCGCATTTTGGCGGCGCTGGCACCTTCGTTCTTGTTGATCAGGAACTGGGTGCAGTAGCCGTTCTTGATGTCCTCCACTTTCATCAGGTCATCGGTGAACACGCCCTTGCCGGCGTTCTCGGTGGAAAGCTTGGCCTTGTTGGGGGCAGCTTCGCCGCCGGCCACAATGGGCTCGCCATGGAACACCTTGCCCATGCCCTCAAAGATGATCAGAATGCCCTGGCCGCCTGCGTCCACAACGCCAGCCTTTTTCAGCACGGGCAGCAGGTTGGGGGTGTCGTCCAGTGCCTTCTGGCCGGCCGTCATCACCACGTCCCACAGGGCGGGCACGTCTGCGGCACCGCAGGCAGCGGCTTCTTCGCTGGCCACACGAGCCACGGTCAGGATGGTGCCCTCGGTGGGCTTCATCACGGCCTTGTAGGCACCCTCCACACCCTTCTGCAGGGCCAGGACGATGTCGGCTGCGTCAGCTTCCTTTTTGCCTTCCAGAGCCTTGGAGAAGCCGCGGAACAACAGGCTGGTGATAACGCCGGAGTTGCCGCGTGCGCCGCGCAGCATGGCGGAAGCAGCGGTCTTGGCGGCTTCGCCCACGGTGCAGCTGTCGTCCAGGGCTTCCAGCTCACGCACGGAAGCGCCCACGGTCATGCCCATGTTGGTGCCGGTGTCGCCGTCCGGCACGGGGAACACGTTCAGTTCGTCCACGCGGGAGCGCTGGTTGTTGATGTTGTTGGCGCCGGAAATAATGGCGTTGCGCAGGATTTTACCAGAAATCATTGTTTTTTACTCCTTAGTATCTCGGGATCAGGCCGGAACACCCGGCCCCATGTTTGCGGAAGCTCAGGCGATCACATCGTCTACCGATACCACCACGCGGGCAACTTTCAGGCCGGTAGCCTGCTCCACCTCGTCCTTGACGCGGTGCGAAATGCTGCGTGCGGCCGTGGAAATGTTCAGCCCGTAGCTCACGGCAATGTGCAGCTCGATCACGAGACGGCCATCCTCCTGTGTTACGCGTACGCCTTTTTCGGAATAATCGGAACCATGCACCAGGCTGCGCACGGCATCGGTCATGTCACGGGGTGCCATGGCGGCAACGCCGTAGCAGTGTTTGGCGGCTTCACCCACGAGGGTAGAAAAATACCCGGCGGTAAAGCTGACATCCCCCAAAGGAAAACGGGAAGTGATCATAGTCGCTCTGCTCCTTTATGTTATTATTTCAAAAAAACATGCAAGGCTTGGGGCGCGGTGCGGCAAAAACTGCCAGTGCACCGAGAAACACCCACTCTATTATACAACTTTGGTGCGCCGTTGTACAGTTCAAATTGTTGGATGCGGCATTTTTTGCACACATTTGTGTGCATAGGGGGTGCAGGGTTCGGGCTTTTTTGCGCACGGGGTGCGGCAAGATAAAAGGCGGGCTGCCCGTCAAAACCGGAAGTATGACAAAAGAAACGGAACAATCTGTTAAAAAATTATAAAAGATGAAACAAAATGCTTTCTCTGACTAGGGAAAAGTGCTAAAATGAAACCGACAGAAAAAGGCTGCAGCACAGGGCCTTGTGTGCGGAATGGACACTGTGCGTTGCATTGTTTAGGAGCTGTTGTCATGAATATCTTGTTTTTCCTTTCCCCCAAGCAGGACCTGATGTATGTGTACGATGATTTCACCCTCCGGCAGACGTTGGAAAAGTGGGAAAACAACCGCTATGCGTCCATTCCGGTGCTCAACCGCCGGGGCGAGTACGTGGGCACCCTGACCGAGGGCGATATCCTGTGGGGCCTGAAAAAGTTCCACGGGCTGGATCTGGAAGCCGCCGAGGACGTGCCCATTTCGGCTTTTCCGCACAAGCGGGACTATAAGGCCGTGACCGTGACCACCAGCATGGATCAGCTGATCGAAGCCGCCATGAACCAGAACTTTGTGCCCGTGGTGGATGACCGCGGCATTTTTATTGGCATTGTGCGGCGGCAGGCCATCATCCGCTATTGCTACGATAAATCCCGCGCGGCGGAAAAGCAGGCCAAACCTGCCCCCCGCCAGCCGGAGTTTGCCGGCGTGCACTGAACCCGACCAAAACCCGGCCCCCTCGTTTGAGGGGGCTTTTTTTGTTGTGCTGTAAGCCGTCCCCCGAGGGGGAAGTCTTTTCAGAGAAGGTTCCCTCTCGTCACCTTCCACAAACGCGGCGTTGCGGTTTTGTTGCACCATACAAAAATGATTTATTTGTGCCAAAACCCTTTGCAAACAAATAGGGGGGGGGGGTATACTGTAAATAATAAAAATCACCGCGCACTTGCACATTGGGCAAACCAGCTGAAAAGCTGGGACGCAAAGCTAGAGGGCCTGTAACATGGCAGCCAGCTGCACAAAAAATGCGCCGCACGCCAGGGGTTGGCGGTGCGGCAAGGGTTTTGGTTCGCAGGGTAGGGCCGCTTCTGTTGCACGCAGGGGCGGCCCTTTTTTGCGTGTGGGTGTGCAGGAGCCGGGGGCCGGTGTGTGCGCCCCCAAGGAGGAAAACGCCATGAAGAAGAAAAATCCGCTTGGTCTGCGGGTGCTTTCTGCTGCAGCTGTCATGTCCATTGTCACGTCCATTGCGGCCCCTGCCTTTGCAGATGTTTACTACATTGGCAACGGCAACATTGATGTCATTACCAAAACGGACAACGATGGCAAAGCGTATGTGGAAGTCACGCAGGGTGGCAAGACGTACAACGACTACAGCGATGAGATCGTTCTGAAGGACGGCGCCAGCGAGGACAATACCACCCTGAAGGAAGAAAAACGCGTAGAGGGCAAGCAGGCGGCGGTGGCAACGCCGGTAGAGACGGCAGCGGATGCCAAGACCTCTGCTGTAACCACCATTGGTGAAACCGAAGTGACCCCCGCGGAAGAGGACCCCAAGGAAGAAGAGCTGGAGGAAAAGGTTGAGAAAAAGTCCTCCGATGAGAAGCCGAAAGCCGAACCCAAAGAGGAGACCGAGGAACAGCCTGCGGCGGAAGAAGAAACCCCCGCGGAAGAAGAACCCAAGGAAGAAGAGCTGGAGGAAAAGGTTGAGAAAAAGTCCTCCGATGAGAAGCCGAAAGCTGAACCCGAAGAGCAGGAAGAAGCACCTGCTGCCGAAGAAGAACCCAAGGAAGAAGAGCAGGATAAACCTGCCGGGGACGAGCAGCCGAAAGAAACCGTAGAGGAGACCGACACCGAGGAATCTGCGGACGAAGCCGCTGAAGAAACGGACGACACCGAAGAGACGGACGACACCGAGGAATCTGAGGACGAGGATGCCGAAGAAACTGAGGAAGAGGACCCGGTGGAAGAGGACGAAGTGCCGAAAACCACCGAGGAAGCTGCTGCGCCCGCAGAGCAGAAAATTGCGAAAGCTCGGGCAAAACAGCAGCCGGAAGCCGCCCCCCAGGAAGCTGCTGCCCAGGGCGATGCCGCCGACCAGGATGAGACGAAGACCCCTGCCGTGGGCAGTGAGACCAACCCCACCAACAACGTCATCCGCGTCATCAACAACTGGGTGGAAAAGACCCTGAACATCCGCCTGAGCAATGTGAACATCAAAGTGGATCAAGTCCACTATGATTATGGAACCAGCGGTTCTGGATTTTCTTCTGCAATGGCAGTTGAGGGAAAGGGCAATACCAAGATTGAACTGGATGGCAAAAACAAGCTGGATAATTCGAGCTTAGGGGATGCTGCCGGTTTGCGAAAGCAGGGCACCGGCACCATGACCATTACCGATGAAACGGATGATCAGGGCGAAAAAATCACCAAGAAGGAGTTTGGCACGGATAAATCCGGCAGCCTGACGGCAATAGGCAGCTACGGCGCGGGCGGTGCCGGTATTGGAGGAAGCGCTACGCAAAGCACGGAGAACATTACCATTGAAGGCTTTGCCACAGTAGAGGCTACAGGCGGTAACGGGGCCGGTATTGGCGGCGGTATGTATGGCAATGCGGAGAACATCATCATTCAGGGCAATGCGCATGTAAAAGCAAAGGCAAAGGCCGGTGATGGCGCTGGTATTGGCGGTGGTTCAATGTCTCCCGGCGCCAGAAGCGGCGGCTCGGCTACAGGAATCGTCATCCAGGATCATGCGGTCGTGGATGCCGAAACGACTGGCTCTGGTGCAGGCATCGGCAGTGGAGGACAATCTCATTTCAATGATGTGGATGTAACCATTGGCACCGCAGGGGCTGACAGTACCAAGGAAGATGTTCATGTGACGGCAAAGTCGAACCTCGGTGCAGCAATTGGCAGCGGAGGACATGGCAACAGCACAACAAGCGTGACGATTCAGGGCCATGCGACCATTGATGAAGCAACAAGTTCTAGAGGAACGGTAATTGGCGGTATTGGCAGTGATGAAAAAAATAGTAGTGCTACTACAACGGTTACGATTAAAGATAATGCCGTTGTAACGAAAGCGCAGCAGACCGATAACCAAACAAATTATCCTGCAATTGGCGGACGCAGGATGAGGAATGTTACCGTTAATCTAGAGGGCAATGCATACCTGAAAGAAATCATCGGATCCATTGGTACCGGATATGATGTAAAAGAGGCAACGGTCAATATCAAGGACAATGTGAAAATCGGTACTGTCAGAGTAGATGATTCCCATTCGTATGCGATTGGCGGTTATACTGAAGATGATAAGTACAAAGTTACCGTTAATATTGATGGCGGTACAAATGGAAAGGTACAGATTGGTACGGAAGATGGAATAGGAGTCAAGGGTAGCTGGAGTGGTTCCATCAATGGAACAGCTGTAACTGTTGGCAACAATGTGCTGATGAAGTTGAAGCGATACAAATATACCGACATCAAAACTGACCGCGATTATTACAGCAAATATTTCTGTGTAAACAGAACGGAAGCCGATGTGGGCAGTGCCCAAAACCCGGACCCGAAAAACCCCGGCTTGATCAATACCATTGGCGCTGATACCGAGATTTGGTACACTGATTATACCAAAAAGCTGGTAAAAATTGTGCACGGCAAAAACCTGTGCGTGTGGGATGAAGGCACTGTAACCGAACAGCCCACCTGCGGCAAGCCGGGCAAGAAAGTGCACCACTGCATTTACGAAGTGCAGAAAGGCGCCGCAAAAGAAACCTCCTGCTGTGACCGCACCTGGGAAGAAGAAATCCCCGCCACTAATACGCATATCTGGGATAGCGGTAAGGTGACCAAGGAAGCCACCTGCACCGAAGCAGGCGTAAAGACCTACACCTGCACCACCTGCAACGAGACAAAGACGGAAACCATTAAAGCTCTGGGCCACGACTACGAAGGCCAGGAGTGGGAAACCACCAAGGAAGCCACCTGCGGCGCAGCGGGCGAAAAAGTGCTGCATTGCAAGCGTGCACCGAACGACCCGAACCATGACATGACGGAAGTGATTCCCGCCACCGGTAACCACCAGTGGGGCGAATGGACCCAGACCAAAGATCCTACCTGCACCACGGAGGGCGAAAAGAAGCACGAGTGCGGTGTGTGCGGCAAAACCGAAACCGAGAAGGTTGCGATTGATGAGAATGCCCACGATTACCGGGACGACTGGACCGTGACCACGGAACCCGGCTGCACCACGAAGGGCGAAGAGACCCGCCACTGCCACAACAATCCGGAGCACACCGAGACCCGCGACATTGC
>CAKTGS010000014.1 GCA_934561485.1 uncultured Faecalibacterium sp. | reverse complement strand
CGATGTGTAAGTGGAGCGATCCATTCAGCAAGCGTGTACTAATAGGTCGAGGGCTTGACCACAATTCGCTTGAGACTTTTAAGTCAACGAAAAAATGTTAGCAGTGATTATTCAGTTTTGAAGGCACGTCCTTCTACAAATACTGGACAGAAGCACAGAAATGTGTTATACTGATTCAGTCAAATCGGTCGGTGTCGATGACGGTAAGGTTCCACCTGTTCCCATTCCGAACACAGAAGTTAAGCTTACTTGTGCCGAAGATAGTTAGCTGGAAACGGCTTGTGAAAATAGGTAGTCGCCGACTTAACAAAGAGCCCTGAGATGAAAGTCTCTGGGCTTTTTTGTTGCGTTTCGGGGCAAAAAATAGTATCATAAAGGCAGAACCTTATACTTTCTACAGATTTTCCTGTTACACTGGATGCATAAGGAAAGGAGAGACTGTATGGACAAATTAACGAAAAAAGGGCTGGACGGTACCCAGCTCAAGACCATTGCACTGGTGCTGATGGTGCTGGACCACATTCATTATTTCTTCGAGTTCACCGGCTGCATCCCGACGGTGTTCAGTATGCTGGGGCGGCTCAGTGCGCCGCTGTTTCTGTTCTGCACGGTGGAGGGCTTTGCCCACACCCATGACCGCAAGCGGTATTTTATCCGCATCTGGGCCATCGGCGCGGCCATGGCGGCGCTGGAATTCTTTATGATCTACGCAAAAGCCTTCCGGCGCGGGGATGGCTTCTACCCGCAGAATGCTATTTTTCAGGATCTTGCGCTGCTGTGCATCGTGTGGCAGGGCATCGACTGGCTGCGGGAAAAGAAGTTTGCAAAGGGCATTGCTGCCATTGCCGCCGTCTTGTGCTGGCCGTTTGTGGTGATCGTGTTTCTGCTGCTCTTCCCCCGGGTGCAGGAGATGCCCATTGCTTCGTCAGTCGTGGCCTTTGTCATCACCAGTCTGCTGCCCATGTGGACAGCCATCACGGATGGCGGCTGGAGCTTTTTGCTGGGCGGTGTGCTGCTGTATGCATTGCGTGGACGGCGCAAAGTGCAGCTGACGGTATGGGCACTGGTGATTTTCCTGTGTGACTTTGCGTTGACCTTTGGGATGGCTTGCCGACAGGAGGGCTTTGTCTGGACGCAGATGTTCACCGACTACTACGAGTGGTTCGGCGTGGCGGCGGTGCTGCTGATGCTGCTGTACAACGGGCAGCGCGGCAGCGGGCACAAGCAGCTGTTCTACTGGTTCTACCCCGCCCATGTGTACCTGCTGTACGGGGCATCCTGCCTTGTTTATAACGTGTTGAGGTGATTTTGTGGCAAACATTCTGGCAGTGGATGACAATCTGGAGCTCTGCAAGCTGATCCGCACCACTTTGGAGCGGGACGGCCACCGGGTAGAAACGCGGCAGGCGGGCAGAGATCTGACCGAGGCGCTTTGCCGCTGGGCAGACTGCATCCTGCTGGACGTGATGATGCCCGGGGAGGACGGCTTTGCGGTCTGTCGGCGCATCCGCAGCCTGACCGAAGTGCCCATCCTGTTTCTGAGCGCCCGCACCGACGAGGCTGCTGTGCTGGAGGGGCTGGGCATCGGGGCAGACGACTTTTTGTCCAAGCCCTTCCGGGTGGCTGAGCTGCGGGCGCGGGTGGCGGCACATCTGCGGCGGCAGAGCCGCACCCCGGCGCACCGGATGGTGCGCAGCGGCGTGGCCTTTGACCTGACCGCCCGGAGCGCGGCGGTGGAGGGGAAGGCGCTGCCCTTGACCCGCTCGGAGTATGCCATCTGCGAATATCTGGCGCTGCACGCCGGGCAGACCTTTACCAAGGAGCAGATTTACGAAGCGGTTTTTGGCATTGACGGCACAGCGGACGACACCGCCGTGACCCAGCACATCAAAAATATCCGGGCAAAGCTGCGGGCAGCGGGCGTGCCGGAGCCGGAAAAGCTGCTCAATACCGTATGGGGCGTGGGATACCGATGGAAAAGCGAAGATTGACCTCTCTGCGCAGCGTGCTGCTGCAATATCTGGTGCGCACGGCGCTGGCCTGCCTGCTGGTCGCGGTGGGGTGGCTGCTGGTGCTGCTGCTGTGGATTCAGAACAGCGGACTGTTCCTGCCCGCCAATCAGGCCGCACTAGCCTGCCAGAAGGCCGCGCAGGACGTTTTGCCGGGCATGACCGCCGAAACCTTTGATAAGACGCAGCTGGACTCTCTGTGCCGGTATGCCCTGTTTGCTGCGCCGGACAGCAGCGAGGTGCTGTCCACCAACATGGATGCCGGGCACTTGCAGCGGGCAATGGAGAACCGGCAGGGGAAAACCCACTGGCATTTTGGCTACACACAGTATTATATGACGTCAAAATTGCAGGATGGAACGGTCTGCCTGCTGCAATTTGACTATGCCGTGCCCTACGCTGACCCTGCGCTGCGGGGCGTACTGCCAGATATCCAGACCGTGCACTGCATTCTGGGCATTCTGCTGCTGGTAGGCGCGGTGGTGTGGAGCACTCATAGGACTGGGCGCTTCCTGACCCGGGAGACCGAAAAGCTGACCGCAGCGGCGCAGGCGGTAGCGCGGAAGGAGCTGGACAGCGCGGTGTTTTCCGGCGCGAAGGTGCGGGAGTACGAGAGCACGTTGCAGGCGCTGCAAACCATGGGCGATGCGCTGACCGGCAGCTTGCAGAAGCAGTGGGCCATGGAGCAGCGGCAGCGGGAACAGATCATTCAGCTGTCCCACAAGCTGAAAACGCCGCTGACCATCATCGAGGGCAACGCGGAGCTGCTGGCAGAGGACGACGGCTTGACCGCAGAGCAGAAAGCGCAGGTGGAGTCTATTTTGCAGGGCGCAGAGCAGACCCGCACCTATCTGGGCAAGATCCGCGCCGAGGTGCAGACCCCGCTGAAATACAAACAGAAAAGGACACAGGGCGGCAATGTGAAATAATTCCAGCCAATGCGCACCAAAATGCCGTCCCCATTCGTATATGGGATGAGGTGAGGAAGATGAAACTGCTTTTTAAACAGCGTGCGTTTACCTGGTTTGACAGCTACGACATCTACGATGAAAACGAGAATACTGTGTATGTGGTCAAGGGGCAGTTTTCCTGGGGCCACTGCCTGAAAATTTTTGATGCGGACGAAACCCACGAGCTGGGCACCGTGAAGCAGGAAGTGCTGACCTGGCGGCCCCGGTTTGAGCTGTACCAGGGCGAAGAATGCATCGGTACCCTGGAAAAGGAATGGAGCTGGTTCAAGCCCCAGTACAACATCGACTTCAACGGCTGGCACATTGAAGGCGATTTTGCCGAGTGGGATTACACCGTTACCGGGCCGGACGGCAGCACGGTGGCCACCGTGTCCAAGGAGCTGTTTCACTGGACGGATACCTACATTCTGGACATTGCCGACCCGAAGGATGCGCTTTATGTGCTGATGTTCGTGTTGGCCATCGACGCAGAAAAGTGCTCGCGGAACTGACCCGGATCAACGAAAAAAAGAGGAACGACAGCTGTCGTTCCTCTTTTTGTATAGCAGATTCTTTACTGGTTGTCGGCCACCATCATCTTGCTGGCCTTGTAGATATCGCCGCAGCCCAGGGTGATCACCAGGTCGCCGGGCTGTGCATTTTTCTTGACCCAGTCGGCGGCTTCTTCCAGGCTGTTCACCAACACAGAGCCGGGGATCTGTGCGGCCAGCTTGGCACTGGTAATGGAAGGATCGTTGGGTTCCCGGCTGCCCATGATGGGGGTCAGCACGGTGATATCGGGAATCTTCAGCACGTCCACAAAATCGTTGAACAGCATCTTGGTGCGGCTGTATGTAAACGGCTGGTGCACCGCGATCAGGCGCTTATAGCCCATCTCCTTGGCGGTGGTCAGGGTGGCGCGCAGCTCGGTGGGGTGGTGTGCGTAGTCATCAATCACCAGTGCACCGTTGCACTCGCCGTATACCTCAAAGCGGCGGCCGGCACCCTTGAAGCTCAGGGCGGCCTCGGCACACTGCTCCACGGTCAGGCCTGCAAAGCGGCACACAGCGCACATGGCCAGTGCGTTGTAAATGTTGTGGCGGCCCGGCACCGACAGGCGGATGTGGCCGCTGACCTTGTTCCACTCCTTGAGGTCGAACTCAAAGAAGCCGGGCTTGTATTCGTTTATGTTGACGGCCTGGTAGTCGCCATCGTTGTCAATGCCAAAGGTGCGCACGCGGCGGTCCAGCGTGTACATGACATCCATGGTGTTCTTGTCGTCTGCATTGGCAAAGATCATGAACTGGGTCATCAGGGCAAAACGCTTGAAGGCAAATTTCAGCTCGCCCATGCTGCCGTAGTAATCCAGATGATCGTTGTCGATGTTCAGCACCACCGACAGATACGGGGTGAGCTTGAGGAAGGTCTCTGCAAACTCGCAGGCCTCGATCACAATGTCATCGCCCTTGCCGGCCTTGCCGTAGCCGTTGATCAGGGGCAGCTTGCCGCCAATGACAGCAGAGGGGTCCTTGCCGGCCAGTTCCAGCGCGGTGGTGATCATGGACGTGGTGGTGGTTTTGCCGTGGGTGCCGGACACGCAGATGCTCTGCTTGTACAGGCGGCTGACGTAGCCCAGCAGCACGCTGCGCTCAATGGTGGGGATGCCGTAGGAGGAGGCGGCATTCAGTTCCACGTTGTCCTTGGAGATGGCGGCGGAATACACCACCAGGTCGGTGCCGATCACGTTGTCGGCGCTGTGGCCCAGGCTGACCTTCACACCCATCTCCCGCTCGTAGCGGATGATGCTGCCGTCCAGCACATCGCTGCCGGAGATCTCGTAGCCTTTGGCGGCCAGGATCTGGATCAGCGGGTACATGCCGCTGCCGCCGCATCCGATGAAGTGGATCTTTTTTACATTGTCCAGCAGATGCTGGTTGTAGTCGGTGTACATGAACATAGTAAGGCAACCTCCAAATACTCAACGGCCGCAAAGCAGACCGATTCCATCCATTTGCTTGGGATACATCTTATTATATAATTTTTGGCGCACAAAATAAACAGGTAAACCCGAATTTTCGGAAAGAACCATAAATCTTTCGGTGAATTTGTAACATCTGTACAAGAAAAAGCGGTTGTACTGTGCAGCCTGTGCGGTGCTTCATAAAAGATTTACATTTCCGGCCGCGTGGATACTTCACAATCTTGAACATTCTGTGCTACAATAGGCGGGAAAACAAATACAGCGGCAAGCGAAAAAGGAGAACGGACATGAAGATCAAGATCACAGCAGACAGCACCTGCGACCTGTCGGCAGAGCTTTTGCAGAAATGGGATATCTCGCTGATGCCCATGCACATCCTGATGGGGGAGGAAAGCTACCTGGACGGCGTGACCGTGCACCCGGCGGATGTGTTTGCCCATGTGAATGCTGGCGGAAAGATGCCGAAATCTGCGGCAGCAAATCTTGTGGAGTATACGGAATTCTTTGCCCCGTTTGCACAGGAGTACGAGGCGGTCATCCATATTTCGGTGGGTTCCAAATTTTCGTCCTGCTGCCAGAACGCCCGTCTGGCGGCGCAGGAATTTGAGAATGTGTATGTGGTGGACAGCGAGAACATCTGCACCGGGCAGGGCTACCTGGTGCTGCGTGCCGCCAAGTTTGCGGCAGACGGCCTGCCGCCCCGCAACATTCAGATGCGCCTGCAGAGCCTTGCCAAGCGGGTGGAACTCAGCTTTGTGCTGGACCGGCTGGACTACATGGCAAAAAGCGGCCGCTGCTCCGGTGTGCTGGCCTTTGGCGCCAACATTCTGGGCATCAAACCGGCGCTGGAAGTGATCAACGGCGAGCTGAAAGTGGTCAAAAAGTACCGCGGCAGTCTGCCCATCTGTGTGGGCAAGTACATCACCGAACGGCTGGCAGACCGGGAGGATATCGAGGACGGCCTGGTGTTTGTTTCTTCCTGCCAGCCCAAGCCCGGCTGCATGGATGCTGTGAAGGCAGGGCTGCAGAAATACGGGCACTTCCGGGAGTGCTATGAAACGGACATCGGAACGACCATTGGCGGCTATTCCGGCCCGGGCACCATCGGCATTGTGTTTGCAAGGAAAGAAAAGTAACAAAAAGCATCTGTAAACCGCTCTTGAGATTATGAAAAATCTGAGAGAGCCGTTGCAGATGCTTTTGCTTTAACATGCCCGCCCGCTCCGCTGCTGCTTTTTTGTAGAGAACGGCTCCAGCCGTTCCGCAGGAAAGCAGCATCTGCCGGAAAACAAACGGAACGCATGAATGTGTTCCCTGCACCCATGCGGGAAGTTCTAGCAGCCTATGCCGCAAAGCATGGACGGAGAGGGTTATTTCCGTTTTAAAATCTCATCCAGAATGGCATCGGCCACATCGGCTTTGCTCATCAGCGGCAGCTCCCGGGTGCCGTCCGGGGTGATGAAGGTGACCACATTGGTATCCACGCCAAAACCGGCCCCGGCCACCTTGAGGTTGTTGGCCACCACCATGTCCAGGTTCTTTTTGGTCAGCTTGGCGGAGGAGTTTTCCACAAGGTCTTTGGTCTCCATGGAAAAACCGCACAGGAACTGGTGGGTTTTCTGTGGACCGATGGTGCCCAGAATGTCCGGTGTGCGCTCTACGGGAATGGACAGGTCGCCATCCTTTTTCTTGATCTTATCGCTGGCCACGGTCACGGGGCGGTAGTCTGCCACGGCGGCTGCCATGATCAGCACGTCCATATCCGCAAAGCGGCTGGTCACGGCCTCGTACATCTGCTGGGCGGTGGTCACCGGCACATCGGTGGTAAACTTCACCGGCGGCAGGGCGGTCTCGCCGTGGATCAGGGTCACCTCCGCGCCCCGCATGGCGGCGGCCCGGGCCAGGGCGTAGCCCATTTTGCCGGTGGAATGGTTGGTCAGGTAGCGCACGGGGTCCAGAGGCTCCTGGGTCGGCCCAGCGGTCACGGCAACCCGCACCCCCGCCAGGTCCTTGGGCCGGGCAATGGCGTGCAGAATGTACTCAATGAGCACATCTTCTTTGGGCAGGCGGCCGCTGCCCACATCCTTACAAGCCAGCACGCCGCTCTCGGAGGGAATGACCGTAAAGCCGTAGTGCTCCAGCGTGGCAAGGTTGTCCTGGGTGATGGGATTTTCCAGCATTCCGGTGTTCATGGCCGGGGACACCAGCTTGGGGCACTTGGCGGCCAGAACCACGGTGGTAAGCATATCGTCCGCGATGCCGTGGGCCATTTTGGCGATCACGTTGGCGGTGGCGGGGGCTACCAAAATCACATCCGCCTTTTTGGCCAGCGAGATGTGGGTGACCTCAAACTTGAAATCCCGGTCAAAGGTGTCCACCATGCACTTGTGGCCGGTGAGGGTCTCGAAGGTGATAGGGGTGATGAACTGGGTGGCGTTTTTGGTCATGATGACCTCCACATCCGCTCCCAGCTTGCGCAGAGCACTGGCCACGTTGGCCATTTTATAGGCGGCAATGCCGCCGCTTACGCCCAGAAGGACGCATTTGCCGTTCAGATTCATGGTTAAACCTCCTGCAAAAACGTGCTGTTTCCACATTTCTTTCCTTAGTATAATGCAAAAGTTCCGCCAGCACAACAAAATCTTTGCGCGGGGTTGTATCCTAGGCCAAAATGCGGTAGAATACAGATTGACAAAGAATAGACAGACCGGGGGAGTCAGGCCTGCGGGGAGCTTTCCACGCAAATGCAATGGCCCGATTCGCGTCCGAGGAAAAAGCTCCCGGTATGCAGCCCTGAGACCCTTGCTGTACAAAAGGAAAACGGAACTATGATCTTAGCCATTGATATAGGCAACACCACCGTCGCCCTGGGGGGCATTCGGGACGGACGTGTATGCTTTGTGGCGCGCATGGACACGGTGCGCACCCGTACGGCTGCAGAATATCGTGCCGAAATGGATAAAATTTTTGCGCACCGCCGCCACCCGGAGCGCCCCATGCGCTTTGAAGGGGCGGTGCTTACCAGCGTGGTGCCACAGATCACCGGGGCACTGGCCGAGTGCGCCCGTTACTACACGGGCAAAAAGCCGGTCATCGTCTCGCCGGACATCCGCACCGGCCTGACCATAGGGGTGGAAGAACCCCACGCTGTGGGCAAGGACCGGCTGGTGGATGCCGCCTATGCGGCGGCAAACTTTCCGCTGCCGGTGGTCACGGTAGACCTGGGCACCGCCACCACCTTCAATGTGGTGGACAAAGACCGGGTGTTCCGGGGCGGTGTGATCTGCCCGGGGCTTTCCACCGGTCTGCGCGCCCTGGGCGAACGCTGCGCCCAGCTGCCGCAGGTGCACCTGGGGGCACCCAGAAGTGCCATTGGAACCAATACCGAAAAATGCATGCTCACCGGCTCGGTGATGGGCACCGCTGTGCTCATTGACGGCCTGGTGCAGCGCATTGAAGAAGAGCTGGGGCAGCCGGCTTCGCTGGTGGTTACCGGTGGGCTGGCCAAATACGTCACGCCGCTGTGCCGCCACGAGCTGACCTACGACCCCGAATTGCTCATGAAGGGGCTGGCACTGCTGTACCAGCTCAATGCCCCGCAGCCCAAAGGGCACAGCGGGTGCGGCACAAAGCACGGCGCGCGGCAGGACCGGCGCGCCCGCACAAAACAGCGCCCGTATCCCCGCAGGCACACCCGCCGCGAACCGGACCCGCAGGAGCGCTGACCGAGGAAAAAGATAGGGAGAAAACAATGAAATTAGGCATTCTTGGCACGGGCAAGATCGTGCAGGAATTTTTGCCCTGGCTGGTGGAGCACGGCCCGTTTACGGTGCAGGCCGTGTGCAGCACCGAGCGCAGTGCCGAACAGGCACAGGAGCTGTGCCGCCAGTACGGCGTGCCCCAGCATACCACCAATTATCTGGAGCTGCTGCAGTGGGTGGATGTGGTGTACATCGCAGTGCCCAATTTGCAGCACGTGCGCTTTGCCCGGGTGGCGCTGGAAGCGGGCCGGCATGTGATCGTGGAAAAGCCGATGGCCCCCACCGCTGCACAGGCCGAAGAGCTGGCGGTGCTGGCACGGCACAAAAAGGTGTTCCTGTTTGAGGCCGTGACCACCCAATACCTGGAAAACTACGCCAAGATCCGGGAGCTGCTGCCCCGGGTGGGCACCGTCAAGCTGGTGCAGTGCAATTTCAGCCAGTATTCCAGCCGGTACGATGCATTCTGCGCGGGCAATGCGGCCCCCGCATTCGACCCGGCCTGCGCCGGGGGTGCCCTGATGGACCTGGGCGTGTACAACGTCAGCTACATTGTGGGGCTGTTCGGGGAGCCGAACCAGGTGCACTACACTGCCAACATCGAGCGCGGCATTGACACCAGCGGCATCCTGACCATGGACTACAGCGGCTTCCGGGCCGTGAGCATGGCGGCCAAGGACTGCGCCGCCCCGGCCCGGTACATCATTCAGGGCACCCGGGGCTATATCCTGCAGAAATCCACCGCCAACTTCTGCGGCGGGATCACCTTCCACCCCAATGAGGGCAAAGAAGAGCATTACAACCTCAACGGCGGCCGCCCCCGGCAGGCAGCCGAGTTCGAGGCCTTTGCCCGTGCGCTGGACACCGGCGACCAGGAGCTGTGCGCCCGGATGCTGGATACCAGCATTGCCGTGAGCCGGGTGCTCACCGTGGCCCGCCGGTCGGCGGGGGTGCGCTTCCCCGGCGACAAATAAGCGTTTTCAGGTTGGAACCGCCCTGACGAACCGTGTTCCGATTTTGATTGTCCGAATATTTACAACAAAACCCGCACAGAGCGGGCAGGTTTGCGCCGTATCCGACAACTGAGGGCGGAACGGCAGCAGGAGGAAAATTGAATATGAAAAACATGAATACCCGCACACTGACCCGTGTGGCACTGCTGGTTGCCATTGAGCTGGTCATGAAGGCCGTTGGTCTGGGCAGTGTGCCTGTTGGGCCGCTGTACATGAGCTTTCTGACCCTTCCCATTGCCGTGGGTGCCATTACCATGGGGCCTGCCGTGGGCGCACTGCTGGGCGGTGTGTTTGGTGCCGTGAGCTTTTACGATGCCGTTACCGGTGCATCGGCCATGACCGGGGCACTGTTCCAGGTCAGCCCGCTGAACACCTTTATCCTTTGCGTGGGCATGCGCGTGCTCATGGGCCTGTGCTGCGGCCTGGTATTCCAGGGCCTGAAAAAGCTGGACAAGTCCCGCACCTGGAGCTACATCGTCAGCGCCATGAGCGCCCCGTTCCTGAACACCCTGTTCTTCATGGGCTGGATCGTGCTGGCCTTCTATAACTGCGCTTATGTGCAGAACCTGGTGTCCGTTAAAGGCGCTGCCAACCCGCTGATGTTCGTGGTGCTGCTCACCGGTGTGCAGGGCGTGGTGGAATTCCTGGTTTCCGGCATTCTGGGCGGCATTGTGGCCCGGGCTGTGGCAAAATACCTGAAATAAACGATGTGTCGAATGTCAGGGCGGCACATCCGTGAAAATAAATTTTCAAAGGGACTGCTGTGCATTGTGCATGGCAGTCCTTTTTTGCTTCCCGCTGCGGCCTCTCCCGTGAAAAAATCGGAAAAGCCGCAGATTTTCCGATTCACGAAAAAGCGTGCCTCCGCATAGGATGGCGCACTACGAGGCGGGAGGAGACGGCAGCATGGAGGGCAGAAAACGGATCGCGGTGGTGGGCACCGATGCACGGCAGGCGGCGGCGGGCCGGGCACTGGCCCGGGCGGGCTATGCCGTGGGTGGGGCCGAGCAGGTGGCAATGGCGGATTATATCCTGCTGCCCATGCCGCTGGATGCCGCCCGCACCCCGCTGGCAGAGCTGCTGCGGGCGGCAAAGCCGGGGGCGCTGGCGCTGGGCGGCAAGCTTTCGGCCCAGGCAAAGGCTGTGGCGCAGCAGGCCGGGGTGGAGCTGGTGGACTATCTGGCCCGGCCGGAACTGGCCATCTACAATGCCATTCCCACCGCCGAAGGCTGCATCGGCATCCTGCTGCGGCAGCGCACCCGCACCCTGTGGGGGGCAAATCTGCTGGTGCTGGGGTTTGGCCCGGTGGGGCAGGCGCTGGGGGTGCGGCTGGCCGCCCTGGGGGCAGCCGTGACGGCTGCCGCCCGCCGCCCGGAGCAGCGCGCCCTGGCCGAGAGCCTGGGCCTGCGCAGTGTGCCGCTGGCAGGCATCGGGGCGGTGCTGCCTGCCTTTGATACGGTGGTGAACACGGTGCCGGCCCCGGTGCTCACAGCCCCGGTACTGGCCGGGCTGCGGCCCGGCAGCCTGATCGTGGATCTGGCTTCCAAGCCCGGCGGCACAGACTTTGCGGCAGCGGCGCGGCTGGGGCACACGGCCCTTCATGCGCTGAGCCTGCCCGCCGCCTGTGCACCGGAAACGGCAGGCGAGGCGGTGGCGCGCACGGTGCAGGCCATTTGGCAGGAGCGGGAGGGATCACGATGAGCACACAGAACAAGGGCTGCATCGCGTTTGCGGTGTGCGGCAGCTTCTGCACGCTGGAAGCGGCACTGGTGCAGGCGGCAGAGCTGGCCCGGCAGGGGTGGGAGCTGCTGCCCGTTATGAGCTTTGCCGCCCAGCAGGACAGCCGGTTCGGGACGGCGGAACACTGGCGGCAGCAGCTGGAAGCCATTGCCGGGCACCCGGTGCTGGGCACGCTGCAGGCGGTGGAGCCGCTGGGGCCGAAGCATCTGGCCCGGGCACTGGTGATCGCACCCTGCACCGGGGCCACCCTGGCCCGGCTGGCGGCAGGGCTTTCGGACACGCCGGTGACGCTGGCCGCCAAAAGTCTGCTGCGGGTGGGCTGCCCCGTGGTGGCGGCGGTTTCCACCAACGATGGGCTGGGGGCTTCCGGGGAGAACATGGCCCGGCTGTACCAGCGCAAGCACTACTATTTTGTGCCTTATGGCCAGGATGACCCCTGGGGCAAGCCCCAGAGCCTGAAAGCAGACCTTGCCTGCCTGCCCGCTGCGCTGGAAGCAGCCCTGCGCGGAGAGCAGCTGCAGCCGGTGCTGCGGGGGCAAAGGGAGTGCGGAATGTCTTTTCAGGCGGGATAAAATGTGGTATACTAAATACGATGCTTTGCCGGAACTGCCCGGCGGGCAGCAAAAAAGCTGACGGAGAAAAACCAATGAAACGATGGACAGCGGCGCTGTGCGCCATGCTGCTTGCCGTATGCATGGTGTTTGTGCCGGGGGCAGCGGCTGCAGGGCCGGTGCTGGGCGCAACGCGGGCGTACTGTATCATAGATGCCGACACGGGCCTGGTGCTGGCCCAGCAGAATATGGACGAGGAACTGCACCCGGCGTCCATCACCAAGGTGATGACGCTGGGCCTTGCCTGTGAAAAAGCCCAGGGCGGCTGGGACAATGTGCTGCTTACGGTGAGCCACGAGGACGTGTACTCGCTGGCGGGCACAGACTCCAGCCACATTGCACTGATGGAAGGGGAGCAGGTGCCCCTGACCGATGCCCTGTACGCCACCCAGATGGCCAGCGCCAACGATGGAGCTAACCTGCTGGCAGAGTATATTGGCGGAGGCACCATTGCGGACGGCGTGGCAGCCATGAACGCCCAGGTGGCAGAGCTGGGCCTTGTGCATACCCACTTTGCCAACCCCCACGGCATCAGCGGGCAGGACCACTACACCAGCTGCTACGACATGGCGCAGATCCTGCGTTGGGCATTGCAGCAGCCGGGGTTTGAAACGGTGTTCACCCGCAACGAGATGTACACCATGCAGCCCACGAATCTGCAGCCGGTGACCCGCTATTTTTCCCAGCAGGATAAGCTGCGCATCGGGTCCAGCCGGTATTATGTGGCCAGCATCCTCGGCTCCAAGCTGGGGTATACCGATACAGCGCGCTACAGCTATGCCTGCCTGGCAGAGCAGAACGGCATCCGCCTGATCTGCGTGACCATGCAAAGTGAGCTGAGCACCGACAAATACAGCGATGTGCGCACTCTGCTGGAGTACGCCTTCAGCGCCTTTACCCACTACACCGAGCTTCCGTCCCAGGGCATTTCGGCCCAGCTGCCGGTGGCGGGCGGCGGCGAAACGTTGGGCACCGTGACCGTGACCGACCCCGGCACCTCGCTGCTGCTGGCGGACGGCCTGACCGCGCAGGACGTGGAGGTCTCGCTGGAGCTGCCGGAGCAGTACGTGCTGGGCACCGAACCGGAAGTGTACGCCGTGTACACCGTGCGGGGCGGCACAAAGCAGGAGAGCACCAGCGTGCGGGTGACGGCTCAGGTGACCGGCCTGGAGGAGCTGCTGACCCAGAGCGTGGGCGCCGAGCTTCCGGCCGCCGGAGATGTGCGGCCCCGCAGCAAGGTCTGGCTGCTGGCCGGGATCTCGCTGGGGTGCACTGCGGCGGCAGCCCTGGTGACCGTTGGCGTGATGCGCCTGTACGGGTATCTGCGCAGGAAAAAGACCCGCGGCCCCCGCAGACGCGGCAAATAAGCGCAAAAGCCCGGCAGAACGGGCTTTTCCAGATAAAACAAAAAGACAGAAGCTTCACAAAAAGAGAGAGGTACAATATCATGGGTAAGTTTACGTTTACACAGACCGAGATCCCCGGTGTTGTGGTCATTGAGCCGCAGGTGTTCGGCGATGACCGCGGCTACTTTATGGAGACCTATCAGAAAGATCAGTTTGCCGAGGCCGGCATCGACAAGGAGTTCGTGCAGGACAACCAGAGCCGCTCCACCCGCGGCGTGCTGCGGGGCCTGCACTTCCAGAAGAACCACACCCAGGGCAAGCTGGTGCGTGTGACCAAGGGCGAGGTGTATGACGTGGCCGTGGACTGCCGCCCCCACAGCGCTACCTTTGGCAAGTGGGTGGGCGTGACCCTGAGCGAGGACAACAAGAAGATGTTCTATATCCCGGAAGGCTTTGCCCACGGGTTCCTCGTGCTGAGCGATGTGGCCGAGTTCTGCTACAAGTGCACCGATGTGTACGACCCCACCAGCGAAGGCGGCATCCCCTACGATGACCCCACCGTCAACGTGCAGTGGCCGGAATGCGGCTGCGAGCACAAGACCAGCGCCAAGGACAAGCTGCATGAGCCGTTTGCTGCCCAGAAGTTTGAATTTTTTGAAAAGTGGTGATCGCCCGTGGCAAAATTCAAAGCGATGTGGAACGGTTTCTGGCGCTACCGCTACCTGCTGTGGAACCTGGTGAGCCGTGACTTCAAGCTGAAGTACCGCCGCAGCTTTCTGGGCGTGGTGTGGAGCGTGCTGAACCCGCTGCTGATGTGCCTGGTGTACTGGGCAGTGTTCAGCAGCCTGATGGACATGCGCGGCAGCGGCATCGACAACTTTGCCGTCTTTCTGATGTGCGGCCAGCTGCTGTTCAACTTCTTCAACGAAGCCACTTCCGCCAGCATGAGCAGTGTGCTCAGCGCCGCTCCTCTGCTGAAAAAAGTGTATATCCCCAAGTATATCTTCCCGCTGGAAAAGTGCTGCTTTGCCATGGTGAACTGCGTGTTCAGCTTTGTGGCACTGCTGCTGGTCATGATCTTTACCGGCGCATCCTTCCATGTTACTCTGATCGAGGCGGTGTATCCGCTGGTGACCCTGTTCTTCTTCAGCCTGGGCGTGGGCCTGTTCCTGGCGGCGGCAACGGTGTTCTTCCGGGACATCATGCACATCTGGAGCGTGTTCATCACGGCGCTGCTCTACTTCTCCGCCATCTTCTATGACCCCACCCAGATGACCTTTTCCATCGGCGGGTTCAACATGCAGCAGATCATCAAGCTGAACCCCATGTACTGGTATATCACCGGCTTCCGCCGCACGGTCATGTGGGGCATCCCGCTGGACTTCAATATGTTTGCGGTCTGCGGCGTGTGCGCCCTGCTCTCCATGTGGGTGGGCGTGAGCGTGTTCCGCAAAACGCAGGACCGCTTTGTGCTGCATATTTAAGGAGGAAGAACAATGGAACCGATCATCAAAGTAGACAATGTTTCCATGTGCTTCAACCTTTCCACTGAAAAGCACGAGAGCCTGAAGGAATACTTCCTGGCCATGGTGCAGGGGCGGCTGCAGTACGATGAGTTCTATGCCCTGAAGGACGTGAGCCTGGACATTATGCCCGGCGATTTTTACGGCCTGGTGGGCCTGAACGGCTCGGGCAAATCCACCCTGCTCAAGACCATTGCAGGTGTGTACAAGCCCACGAAGGGCAAGGTGACCGTCAACGGCACCATTGCCCCGCTGATCGAGCTGGGCGCGGGTTTTGACATGGACCTGACCGCCCGCGAGAACATTTACCTCAACGGCACGGTGCTGGGCTTCTCGCCCAAGTACCTGGACGAAAAATTTGACGAGATCGTGGAGTTCAGCGAGCTGCAGAACTTTTTGGATGTGCCGCTGAAGAACTACTCTTCCGGCATGGTGGCCCGCATCGGCTTTGCCATTGCCACCATCACCAAGCCGGACATTCTGATCGCGGACGAGGTGCTTTCGGTGGGCGATTTCCTGTTCCAGCAGAAGTGCGAAAAGCGGATGCAGGAGCTGATGGCGGGCGGCACCACGGTGATTTTGGTGTCCCACTCCATCGAGCAGATCGAGCGCATGTGCAGCAAGGTGGCCTGGCTGAGCCATGGGCACCTGAAAATGAACGGCGACACCCAGACAGTCTGTGCGGCCTACAAGGCCACCCAGCGCGGCGAGGCTTGAACGTATGAATCTGCGATTGAAACGCGTCCGGGAGCTGGCGGGCTATGCCGTGCAGCTGACCCGGGAAGAGGGCCTGCCCGCCATGCTGCGGCGGGGTGCGGGCTTTGTCAAGCGCCGCTGCTTTGGCAAGGTGGCACGCTACCTGCCCGCAAAGCGCGTGCTGGAAGCCCAAGCGGCGGAAATGGCCGGCAAGACGGCCGATACCTGCGGCCTGCCCGCCATTTCCATTTTAACACCGCTGTATAATACCCCGGAAAAGTACCTGCGGGAATTTCTGGATTCCTTTGTGGGGCAGACGGCCCCCAACGGGCAGCTCTGCCTGGCCGATGCATCGGATGCTGCCCACAGCGCTGTGGAACGGATCGTAAAGGAATATCAGGCAAAAAATCAACGCATCGTATACCAAAAAGTCGAAAACAGGGGCATTGCGGCCAACACCAACGCTGCAGCCTGCCTTGCCACAGGGGAGTACCTGGCGTTGGCTGACCATGACGACATCCTGGCCCCTCACGCCATGTACACCATGGGCAAGGCTATTCTGCAGCTGCGGCAGCGCGGCGAGCCGGACGGCTTTTTGTACAGTGACGAAGCGCTGTTTTCCACAAGTATCCGGCGGCCCATTGTAGCGCACTTCAAGCCGGACTATGCCCCGGACTACCTGCTGTGCTGCAACTACATCTGCCATCTGGCTGTGTTCCGGAAGGCACTGTGGGAGAAGCTGGGCGGGGAGCGGCCGGAGTGTGACGGCAGCCAGGACCACGATCTGTTCCTGCGCCTGATCGAGCAGACCGGCGGCGCGGCCCATGTGCCCCAGGTGCTGTATTACTGGCGGGTGCATTCCGGCTCTACCTCCGGCGGCGCGGACGCCAAGCCCTATGTGGCGGCGGCCGCCAAAAAGGCGCTGGCGGACCATCTGGCCCGCACCGGGCGCACCGGCACCGTGGAGGACGGCCTGTTCCCCAGCACCTACCGGGTAAAGTGGGACATCACCGGCGACCCGAAGGTGAGCATCCTGATCCCCAACAAGGACCACACGGAGGACCTGGAAAAGTGCCTGCACAGCATCTGGACCAAAACCAGCTGGGACAATTTTGAGGTGATCGTGGTAGAGAACAACTCCACCGACCCCGCTACCTTTGCCTACTACGAGCAGGCGAAAAAGCGCTACGAGGGGCTGCAGGTGGTCATCTGGCCGGAAACCGGCTTCAACTTTTCCGGCATCAACAACTTTGGCCGCCGGGCGGCCACGGGGGATTACCTGCTGCTGCTGAACAACGATGTGGAGGTGCGCAACGCCGACTGGCTCACCGAGCTGCTGCGGCAGTGTGCCCACCCCGGCGGGGCCGCCATCTGCGGGGCGATGCTCTACTACCCGGACGACACCATGCAGCATGCAGGCGTCATCACCGGCCTGGGCGGTTATGCCGGCCACAGCCACAAGTACAAGAAAAAGGGCAGCAGCGGGTATTTGTTCCGCGCGGCCACCGTGCAGGATTTTTCTGCCGTGACCGGTGCCTGCCTGCTGGTAAAGGCCAGCGTGTGGGACGAAGTGGGCGGCCTGGACGAGACCCTGGCCGTGGCCTACAACGATGTGGACTTCTGCCTGCGGGTACGGGATGCGGGCTGCCGCATTGCCTGGACCCCCTATGCAGAGCTGACCCATTACGAGAGCAAGAGCCGCGGCGGAGACGAGAAAGACCCGGTAAAAGCGCGGCGCTTTGAGCAGGAAAAACAACGTCTGTACGCCGTGCATGGCCGCGAAAATATCCTGCAGGACCCTTATTACAGCCCGAACCTGACCCTGGACCGGGAGGATTTTTCCGAGAGCGACAGCCTGACCGGACTGAAAGCGGGAACGGTAACTGTGCGTTACCGGGAATAAGATCTTCTCAGGCACTCCGCGCCAGCTCTCCCGAAGAGGGTGACTTATGCGCTGTAGAGGGAAGAACACCTTCTGTGTTAAAAAGAGATCTGCCCGTTCGCAGGAAAAAAACTCCCCCTTTTGGGGAAGCTGGCATCGCGCGGCGATGACGGAGAGGGGCATCAGGAGGAACAGCAAATGAATATCAAAGGCCATTTTGAAACCATTACCCGGCACAAGCTGCTGGTGATGAAATACTGCTTTGCCTGCGGCCTGTACGAGCAGGGCCTGGCCCACGACCTGAGCAAGTACAGCCCCACCGAGTTCATCCCGGGGTGCATCTACTACCAGGGCGACCACAGCCCCAACGAAGCCGAGCGCGAAGCCAAGGGCTACACCTCGGCCTGGCTGCACCACAAGGGCCGCAACAAGCACCACCTGGAATACTGGATCGACTACAGCACCACCAAGGCCGGGCTGACCGGCATGAAGATCCCGCTGCGGTACGTGTGCGAGATGGTGTGCGACCGGGTGGCCGCCAGCCGCATCTACCTGGGCGACAAGTACACCGATGCTTCTCCCTGGGAGTATTACGAGCGCAGCAAGGATCACTACCTGCTCCACCCGGAGACCCGCGCTCTGCTGGAAAAGCTGCTCAAGATGGTGCGGGACCTGGGCCAGGACCGCACCTTCCAGTACATGAAGTTCCTGCTGGGCTGCGAAAAAGATTACTGAGTGGAATAACAAGGCGAAAAATGCCGCTGACGTTGGTGCGTCAGCGGCATTTTTGCGGAAACCGGCTGCAGGCCCGCCCAAAACGCAACACCCCCAGCCCGGCGGATGCGGCGCATCCCAGGCTGGGGGTGTTTTTTATGGGGTCCGAGGGGCAGAGTCACTGCTCATCGGTATAGATCTGGATATAGCGCGGCGCGTTCTTGTCCTGCCACAGCAGCAGAACAACGGTGAGCGAGACCGCAAGAGTGGTGAGCACAGCGAGCAGAGCTTTGAGCAGTTTCATGGTTTGGGCCTCCTTGAAAATGTCTTGTGCGGAGCGGGGGACGTTCCGCTGTGAATGTGCCACCAGTATACCACATTCCCGCCGCAAAGGCAAACGGTGGATGCAGGAGCGGAAAATTGGAAAAAATACGATGGTTAGCCATAACTAATCCTTAAAAATGGGCAAGAAAGTTCAGGAAAACCCATCATTTTGGGCTGCTTGTCGTTGACTTCCCACGCTAAAATGATACAATAAACATGTTAAGCAGCTGCTGTCCCTGTACCAGTGCGCCTGCATGGGCGTGGGGGCGGCAATTCAAGCAGAATGGGGGATTTGAAATCCATGTTGAACAAGCTGAAACGTGCGGCGCTTGGCGCGCATACGCCGCATGACAAAGCAACTGCTGCAAGCAAACCTGTCCCGATGCCTCTGCCCGCGCAGGTACGCATCCTTATGAGCCAGCACATTGGCGCACCCGCCAAGGCTCTGGTCAAAAAAGGCGATGAAGTGTTTGTCGGCACCAAGATCGGTGAGGCAGGCGGCTTCGTTTCTGCCAATATCCACTCCAGTGTTTCCGGTACGGTGGCCGCTGTGGAGTCGTTCCGACTGTCCAATGGCCGTGCCTGCGACTCGGTGGTCATCAAGACCGATGGCAAGCAGACTGTGGACCCGGCCGTGAAGGCACCGGAAGTAACCGACAAGGCCAGCTTCCTGGCAGCCGTACGCGAGTGCGGCCTGGTGGGCCTGGGCGGTGCCGGTTTCCCGACCGATGTCAAGCTGCAGCCCAAGCAGCAGGTGGACACCCTGCTGATCAATGCTTCCGAGTGCGAAGTGTGGCTGACCAGCGACACGCAGGAAATGCTGAACTGCAGCGATGATATCGTGCGCGGCATCCAGGCGGTGCTGCAGTATACCGGTATCCCGAAGTGCATCATCGGCATTGAGAACAACAAGCCCGAGTGCATCGACCTGCTGTGCAAAAAGACCAAGGACATTGCCAGCATCGAGGTCAAGCCTCTGCCCAGTGTGTACGGCACCGGTGCAGAGCTGATCCTGATCGAGAAGTGCCTGGGCCGCGAGGTGCCCCACGGCGGCCTGCCCGCCGATGCCGGTGCCATTGTGATGAACGTGACCAGTGTTTCCACGCTGGGCAAGTACCTGGCCACCGGTATGCCGGTGGTGGAGCGCACCATCACCGTGGACGGCGATGCCTGCGAAAAGCCCCAGAACGTGATCGTTCCGGTGGGCACTTCCTACCAGGACATCATCAACTTTGTCGGTGTCAAGGGCACTTTGGGCAAGGTGGTGGCCGGCGGTGCCATGATGGGCCCTGCCGTGCAGGACCTGAGCTACCCCACCACCAAGACCACTTCCGGTCTGATCCTGCTGAGTGAGGCAGCTGCACAGCCTGCCCCTGTCAACCCCTGCATCCGCTGCGGCCGCTGCGTGGAGTACTGCCCCATGGGCCTGGAGCCTGTGGAAGTGAACCAGGCTTACGCCGCCCGTGACGTGCAGGAGCTGGGCAAGCTGCACGCAGATTACTGCTTCAACTGCGGCAGCTGCTCCTTCGTCTGCCCGGCAAAGCGCCCCGTGACCCAGATGATGAGTCTGGCAAAGGCGTTCTACCTTGGTGAAATCAAAAAAGGAGGCAATAAGTAATGGATACGAAGCTTATTGTTTCGGCTTCCCCGCATGTGCGCAGCGAAGAGACCACCCAGGGCCTGATGGCCAATGTGATCGTGGCTCTGTGCCCCTGCGTGGTGGCCTCTGCAATCATTTTCGGGATGCGTGCGCTGCTGGTAACGGCAGTGTCCGTGATCGCCAGTGTGGTGTTTGAGTGGCTGTACTGCAAGCTGCTGAAGAAGCCGAACCCCATCAGCGACCTGTCTGCTGTGGTCACCGGCATCATCCTGGCCATGAACGTGCCCGTGGGCATGCCTCTGGGCCAGCTGATCATCGGCGACCTGGTGGCCATTGTGATCGTCAAGCAGCTGTTCGGCGGCATTGGCATGAACTTTGCAAACCCTGCCCTGGTGGGCCGCATTGTGCTGTTTGTCAGCTTTGCAGGTTCCATGAACAAGTGGGTGTTCCCGGATGCAGCGGTGGACCAGCTGTCCAGCGCTACCCCGCTGGCTGTGGCCGATAAGTCCAAGCTGAGCCTGCTGGATCTGTTCATGGGCATCCACGGCGGCGTTCTGGGCGAGACCTGCGCCCTGGCCATTGTGCTGGGCCTGATCTACCTGGTTGCCACCAAGACCATCAGCATTGCCATTCCCGCTTCTTATGTGGGCAGCATGTTTGTGTTTTACCTGATCGCTACCAAAGACCTGCACGCTTCCCTGGTGGGCATCCTGTCCGGCGGCCTGCTGTTCGGTGCCGTGTTCATGGCAACCGACTACGTGACCAGCCCCTTCACCCTGAAGGGCAAGCTGGTGTACGGTGTGTGCCTGGGCATTGTGACCTTTGCCATTCGCTACTGGGGCAGCTACACCGAGGGCGTGTCCTTCGCGCTGCTGTTCATGAACCTGTGGGTCCCGTACATCAACGACCTGACCCGTCAGACCCCGTATGGCTACGTCAAGCCTGCAAAAAAAGCAAAGGAGGGTGCTGACAAATGAGTAAGTCTTCCAATTGGGAAAGCACGATCAAGCCCATTGTGGTGCTGAGCGTGATCTCTCTGATCGTCAGCCTGCTGCTGGCTTTGGTGAACTCCATGACCGCTCCGGTGATCGCCGAGAACACCAAGCGTACCACCCTGGCCGCTTATGTCGGCGTGCTGCCGTCTGTTTCGGACGCTGGTGAGCTGGAAGAAGTGACCGATTACACCACTGCAGGTGTTACCGGCGTGGTCAAGGCTCCGGACGGCAGCGTTGCAATCAAGGCTGGCGAGTCCGGCTTTGACGGCGGCATCCTGACCGTGATCATGGGCTTTGATGCCAACGGCACCGAGACCGGCATCTGGGTGGATGCTTCTACCCAGACCAAGGGCATTGGCTCCAATGTTGGCAATGAGGACTTCCTTGCACAGTTCAACGGCATGGACGGCACCCAGAACATTGTGATGAATCAGGACTACGACGCCTACAGCGGCGCAACCATTTCGTCCACTGCTCTGTTTGCCGCCATCAACGACTGCATCAACTGCTACAATGAGCTGGCATAAAGGAGGTTGGTAAGAAATGGCACAAGAAAAGAAGTCCAAGGTAAGCATCCTTACCAACGGCATCATCAAAGAGAACCCGGTCCTGCGTCTGGTGCTGGGTACCTGCTCCACGCTGGCTGTCACCACCGCCGTGTCCAGTGCACTGGGCATGGGCGCTGCCTTCACCTTCGTGCTGGTGTGCGCCAACATCATGATCTCCCTGCTGCGCAAGGTGATCCCCGGCAAGGTGCATCTGCCCTGCTACATCGTGATCATTGCAGGCTTTGTTACCATCGTGCAGATGTTCATGCAGGCTTATATGGAAAGCCTGTATAACGCACTGGGCGTGTTCCTGCCCCTGATCGTTGTCAACTGCATCATCCTGGGCCGTGCCGAGATGTTCGCCTGCAAGAACAGCGTGGTGGACAGTGCTCTGGACGGCATCGGCATGGGCATCGGCTACACCCTGACCGTTGTGCTGATGGCCTCCATCCGTGAGATCCTGGGCAGCGGCACCTGGCTGGGCTTCAAGGTTCTGCCGGACAGCGTTGCCAAGATTGGCATTATGACCCAGGCCCCCGGCGCATTCTTCTGCTTTGGCCTGCTGATGGCCGGCTGTGTGTGGCTGGAGACCAAACTGGATGCCCGCATCGAGCGCAAGAGCTGCTGCGACATCGACAACCTGAAGAAGGAGGCGGAATAAGATGCTCGTCAAACTCGCTGCTATCTTCTTCAGCATGATCCTTGTCAACAACTACGTGCTGGTGAAGTTCTATGGTATCTGCCCGTTCCTGGGCGTTTCCAAAAAGCTGGACTCCTCCGTGGGTATGTCCGGCGCTGTTATCTTTGTCATGTTCATGGCTACCGCTGTGACCTTCCCCATCCAGATCTTTATTCTGAACCCGGCAAAGCTGGAGTACCTGCAGACCATCGTGTTCATCCTGGTCATTGCTGTGCTGGTGCAGTTCATCGAGATCTTCCTGAAGAAGTATGTGGTTGCCCTGTACAATTCTCTGGGCGTTTACCTGCCCCTGATCACCACCAACTGCTGCGTGCTGGCTGTGACCATTCTGGTCGTGGGCGACTACGGTGCAGACGTGGAGGCCCTGGGCTTTGGCATTGCCTACATTGAGGCACTGGTGTGCTCCATCGGCGCAGGCGTTGGCTTTATGCTGGCCATGGTCATGTTCAGCGGCGTGCGCAAGCGCGTGGAAGCCTGCGATCCCCCGGCACCCTTCAAGGGCCTGCCCATCACCCTGATCGCAGCTGCAATCACCAGCCTGTCCTTCATGGGCTTCGGCGGCATCGTCGAAAACCTGTTCAATGTCACGCTGTAAGGGAGGAACAGGAAAATGAGTATTGTATCTGCTGTTGTTCTGTGTACCATCGTGGGCGCAGTCGGCGCGATCGTCCTGGTTGCGGCGGCCAAGTTCATGGCGGTGGAAGAAGACCCCCGTATTGAAGAAGTTGCCGGTTGCCTGGCCGGTGCAAACTGCGGCGGCTGCGGCTATGCAGGCTGTGCCGACTACGCAAAGGCCGTTGTTATGGACGGCGTGCCCTGCGACAAGTGCGCTCCCGGCGGCCCCAAGGCTGCTGCTGCCATTGCCAAGATCATGGGCGGCGAGGCAAGCGCTGTGGAGAAAAAGGCTGTGGTCCAGTGCCAGGGGAACTCTGAGCACTGCAAGCCTGCTTACGATTACAAGGGCATCCAGACCTGTGCTGCTGCGGCAGCTCTATACGGCGGCCCCAAGACCTGCTCCTTTGCCTGCGTTGGCCTGGGCGACTGCACCAAGGTGTGTAAGTTTGATGCCATCCACATTGTGGACGGCGTGGCCAAGGTGGACAAGGACAAGTGCACCGGCTGCGGTGCCTGCGCCAACATCTGCCCCAAGAAGGTCATTATGATTGATGCTGCCGGCCCGCGTAAGCCGGTGGTCATGTGCTCCAACCAGGACAAGGGTGCTGTGGCCAACAAGGTCTGCACCACTTCCTGCATTGCCTGCGGCATGTGCGAGCGCACCTGTAAGTTCGATGCCATCCATGTGGTGGACGGCGTGGCCCGTGTGGACTACGACAAGTGCAAGGGCTGCGGCATGTGCGCCCAGAAGTGCCCGAAGAAGATCATTCTCTTCCCGCTGAAGGACGATCCGTATCCCCCGAAGCCGGTGGTGAAGCCTGCCGCTGCTCCGGCTGCTGCACCTGCAGCAAAACCTGAAGCCAAGGCCGAGGCAAAGCCCGAGACCAAGGCAGAATAAGCAAACCGAAAAGAAGGGATGGACAAAGCGTCCATCCCTTCTTTTTATGCGGCTTTTTGCAAGAAAATCCGGTTGCATCGGCCCTGCGGCAGGGGTTATAATGAAAAAAGAGCGGCATACAGCCCCAACATTCTGGATGCAGGAAATGAGGAACATCATGGAACAGCAAAAACAGCGCCTGCGCAGCACAGGCTTTGTCACCTTCTTTTTCAGCGGCATCTGCTCCATCAGCGCAGGCGTGGTGGTCAGCCTGCTGCAGGAGCGGTACGGCTTTGCCTACGGCATGACCGGAACCCTGCTGGCCCTGTTGAGCATCGGCAACCTGCTGGCAGGGTTTCTGATCGGACTGCTGCCGGGGGTGCTGGGCATGAAACCCAGCGTGCTGCTGCTGACCACGGGCTATGCGGCAGGCTATGGCATTATGGGCCTGACCGGGGCCGAACTGCTGCTGGCGCTGGCCTTCTTTTTGGTGGGCGTGGCCAAAGGCAGTGTGATCAACACCTGCACCATTCTGGTCAGCGGCAACTCGGCCGACCGCACCCGCGGCATGAACCTGATGCACAGCTGCTATGCCTGCGGTGCACTGCTGTGTCCCTTTGTCATTGCGGCTGCAGCCAGGGTAAGCACGGAGCTGGCGGTATTTCTGCTGGCGGGTCTGGGCCTTGTACTGTGGCTGGTGTATCTGTTTACGCCATTCCAGAGCGGCACCAAAGCCAAAGCGGGCGGAAAGGAGGCCATTGACTGGAGTTTTCTGCACTCCAACCGTTTCTGGCTGCTGACCGGCCTGCTGTTTTTCCAGAACGCCGCAGAGCAGAGCGTCAACGGCTGGATGGTTACTTATTTTAAGGGCAGCGGCATCATCACCGGAGCCATGGCGGCCTACACGGTAACCGTGATGTGGGGCGCAACGCTGGCAGCCCGTCTGCTCATTGCGTTTGTGTTCCCCTTCAAACAGCCCCGCAAGGCTATGGTGGGCATGAGCGTGCTGTGCACCGTGTTTTACGGGCTGCTGGTGCTGGCCCACACCCAGTGGGCGGCCATTGCGCTGCTGTTTGCCTTTGCTTTTGCCATGGCGGGCCTGAACCCCACCGCAGTAGCCAGTGCGGGCCGCATGACCAGCGTGACCAGCATGGGCATCATGCTGCCGGCGGCGTCCAGCGGGGCCATTCTAATGCCGTGGATCGTGGGTATCGTGTCCGAAAAGGCGGGCCTTGCCGCCGGTATGGCTTCCAACCTTGTGCCCTGCGCAGGGCTGGTGGTGTTTACCATCCTGGTGGCAAAGCTGCCGGAAGAGTAAAGAAAAGGCAGTCCGGCGGGGAGCTTTCCACGCAAATGGGCCGGGGCATGGAATGCACCGTAAAGATTCGCGGAGAAAGCTGCCGGCTCGCCGGCCCCTTTAGAAGCCTGATCATTTTTCGATCCCTCTTGCTTTGGCGCTGAACTCGCAGCCGCAGTAGTCCTGCCGGTAGAGGTGGTACTCTTCCGAGAGCTGCAGGCTGCGCAGGTAGCCGTTGTGCTTTTTGAAGTCGGAGGGCAGGTGCTTCACACCGAACTCTGCTTCCAGCGCCTGCCCAATGGCGTTGATGCGCTTGGCGTCCTTGTGGGGGCTGATGGACAGGGTGGTAGTGAACCAGTCAAAGCCGTTGTCTTTGGCGTACTGGGCAGCCCGGCGCATCCGCAGCCGGTAGCACACGGTGCAGCGGCTGCCGCGCTCCGGCTCGTTTTCCAGCCCCTGCACGGCGGAGTAAAACTCCTGCGGATCGTAGCTGTCCTCCACCACGGTCACGCCAAGCGGGTGGGCTTCGGCCACAAATTTTTTCAGCTCCTCGCCGCGGCGGAAATACTCTTCCGCCGGCCAGGTGTTGGGGTTGTAATAAAGAACCGTGATCTCAAAATATTCGCACAGCTGCTCCAGCACCGCGCTGGAACAGGGGCCGCAGCAAGCGTGCAGCAGCAGGCGCGGGCGGGTGCCGCCTAACGTCTGGAGTACGGCATCCATCTGCTGGGCGAGATTCAATTGAGTTGCCATTTTTATCATCCTTTGCTATACTGATCAGGCAGAAGCCCTTCAACGCCCCCTTTGGAGAGGAACGAGCATTGCACGGCAATGCCGGAGAGGGTTTCTTTATTATAACATACTTTGATTGAAAATACAGGAGGTCCCCATGACCCAGGAAAAAATTGCCCGCATCAACGAGCTGGCACACAAGAGCAAGACCACTGGCCTGACCGAGGCTGAAAAAGCAGAGCAGCAGGCTCTGCGCAGGGAATATGTTGAGGATATGAAGGCCAGCCTGCGCGCACAGCTGGCCAATACGTCCATTCAGGAGCCGGACGGAACCGTCCACAAGGTGACCCACCGCATGGATGTGAAGAAGCCCCGCAGCTGAACACACTGCCCCGTCCGCACAAATTTGGAGGAAAACACAGCCGAAAGCCGTGCTTTCCTCTTTTTTTGCGGGCAGATCTGTGCTATACTATACTTGCATTGGTGTGTGTTTCTCATATACCAGCGTGCTTTCCCAAGGTGGCGTATCCCGGGCAAGGTGCACGGAAAAGGCTGTCTTTTGAAAAAAGGATAAAGAGGTCATTTATTATGCTTACTGCAATTACGGGTATCAACTGGGGCGATGAGGGCAAGGGCCGTATGGTCGACCTGATCAGCCAGGAGTATGACATCGTTGCACGCTACCAGGGCGGCAACAACGCAGGCCATACGGTCAAGAACGAGCGCGGCAAGTTCGTGCTGAATCTGCTGCCTTCCGGCATTCTGCGCCCGAACGTTGTCTGCGTGATGGGCAACGGTATGGTCATCGACCCGCATCACCTGGACGGTGAGATCAACAAGCTGCGCGAGCAGGGCATTGAGATTACCCCGGCCAACCTGAAGATCTCCGACCGCGCAACCATTACCATGCCCTACCATGTGGATCAGGATGGCCTGGAAGAGGCCCGCCTGTCCAAGACCGGTGCGCAGTTCGGCTCCACCAAGCGCGGCATTGCCTACGCTTACGGCGACAAATACATGAAAAAGACCCTGCGCATGGGCGACCTGCTGCACCTGGATGACGCGGTGAAGAAGCGCCTGATCACCATGGTGGACTCCAAGAACCTGGTGATGGAGGGCAGCTACAACGCCGCGCCCATCCGTGTGGACGAGATGTGGGCATGGCTGGAAAAGTATGCCGCCATCTTCAAGGATTACATCTGCGATGTGGGCCAGTACCTGGCCGATGCAGACGCTGCCGGCAAGAAAGTGCTGTTTGAGGCCCAGCTGGGCGCTCTGCGCGACATCGACTTTGGCATCTACCCCTACACCACTTCTTCCAACGTCATTGGTGCTTACGCCCCCATCGGCGCAGGCATCCCGGGCCACAAGCTGCACAACTCCATCGGCGTCATGAAGGCCTACTCTTCCTGCGTGGGTGACGGCCCCTTTACCGCCGAGCTGGCCATGACCGAGGAAGAAAAGCACGCTCTGCGCGAGGCTGGCCATGAGTACGGTGCGGCCACTGGCCGTCCCCGCCGCGTTGGCCCCATCGACCTGGTGGCAAGCCGCTACGGTGTGTTCTGCCAGGGCTGCGATGAAGTGGCTCTGACCCTGCTGGACGTGCTGGACTACATGGAGAAGATCCCCATGGTTACCGCTTACAAGCTGACCGATGGCACCACCACCACCCGGTTCCCCATGGGCGAGGCTCTGGACACCGCACAGCCGGTGGTGGAGTATCTGCCCGGCTGGCACTGCGATATCACCGCAGCCCGCAAGTGGGAGGATCTGCCCAAGGAAGCACAGGACTACATCGAGTACCTGGAAAAGGCTGTGGGCTGCAAGATCACCTACATCTCGGTGGGTGCAGACCGCGAAGCTTACATCCACCACGTCTGATCCCCGGGCGGCCTGCACAGCCTCATTGAAAAAAGGAAGCGTCACAGATGTTTGATATCATTACCGACAGCGCCTGCGACCTGACGCTGGACACTGCCAAGCAGCTTGGCATCGAGGTCGTGTCCTTCTATGTTTCGCTGGATGGCGAGCATTACCGCAAGGAAGGCAAGGAGATCGCCGTACGGGACTTCTACCAGTTCATGGTGGACAACCCTGCGGCTTACCCCAAGACCAGCCTGGCCTCCATCGAGGACTTTGAGCAGGCCTTCCGTGCCCATGCGGCGGCAGGCCGTGCCGTGCTGTGCCTGGTGTTCACCGGCAAGATGAGCGGCTGTGTGGGCAGTGCCCGCAACGCCCGGGAACTGGTGCTGGAGGACTATCCCGATGCCCGCATTGAGGTGATCGACAGTGCCGCTGCCACCGTAACCGAGTCCACCATGGTGGAAAATGCGGTGGCCATGCGGGATGCGGGCTGCTCGCTGGACGAGACTGTGACCTGGCTGGAAGCTGAAAAGGCCACCAATCAGATCTTCTTCACGGTGGGCAACCTGGATTACCTCATCAAGGGCGGGCGCATTGGCAAGGTGACCGGCCGTGCCGCCAACATGCTGGGCATCAAGCCCATGATCCTGTTCAAGGACGGCGAGATCTTCTCCGGCGGCGTGGCACGCGGCCGCCAGAAGAGCTTTGAAAAGGCACTGGAACAGCTGATGAACTATCTGGACGCACGCGGCGGCACCCCGGATGACTACCGCATCACGGTGGGCTACGGCTACGATGAAGAGGAAGGCAAGCGCCTGTGGATGCAGACCCGTGCAGCGCTGCGCGCCAAGTACCCCGGTGCACAGTGCGAGGTAGGCCTGCTGCAGATCGGCTGCACCATTGCCGTGCACACCGGCCCCTACGCGCTGGGCATGGGTGTGATGCGCCGCTGGAAAAAGCAGGGCTGACAGAAGCCTTGACAAAGGGCAGTATACTACAAGCTGAAAAGGCACCGCGACAAGCGGTCAGCCCTTTAGGCAGCAGTTCAAAAACGAACTGTTCGGAAGCGGGGCTGAACCGCCTGCCGTTGTATGCAGTGCCTTGCTGCTGTAAGCAGCATCTATAGAATATCATACGATTTGACAAATTGTAAGAAAGTGCCGCAGGGTCTTGATGGACCCGGCGGCGCTTTTTCTATTTGCAAACTTTTTGTGAATGCACTTGACAAAGCGGCAGATTAAGAGTATATTTTTAGCAGTCGAACAGATAGAGTGCTAAAACAAAGATGGAACGGTTCGGCAGGAGGTGCACAAAATCATGAAACATAAGAAAAACACGAGATGCTTCCGGTTCTGCGGCCTCTGCGCCCAGAACGGTTAGCAGCTTGAGTGATTGTTCGCTAAAATCTGAAATTCCCGGTATGAATGGAGGCTTGACTTTATGAATACCAATCAATATACCCAGAAAACCCTCGAAGCTCTGCAGGCAGCGCAGCAGCTGGCTGTGGAGTACCAGCACAATGCTCTGGAGCCGGAACATCTGCTGCACGCGCTGGCTTCGCAGGAGCAGGGGCTGATCCCCCAGCTGCTGCAGAAGCTGAATGTGGACCCCGGCAGCTTTGCCGCTGCAGTGGCAGAAAAACTGTCCGCGCTGCCGCGGGTATCCGGCTCTGGCCGTGACCCCGATAAGATCTATATCTCGCAGGCTGCGGATAAGGTGCTCAGCGCTGCCGCCCGCGAAGCCAAGGCCATGAAGGATGAATACGTCAGCGTGGAGCATGTGTTCCTGGGTCTGCTGGACGAGCAGACCCAGAACACCACCGAGCTGTTCCGTGCCTTTGGCATCACCAAGGATAAATTCCTGCAGCAGCTCACGGCCGTGCGCGGCAACCAGCGCGTGACCACGGATAACCCGGAGGACACCTACAATGCCCTGCAGAAGTACGGCCAGGACCTGGTGAATCTGGCCCGCAAACAGAAACTGGACCCTGTGATCGGCCGTGACCAGGAGATCCGCAATGTGATCCGCATCCTGTCCCGTAAAACCAAGAACAACCCCTGCCTGATCGGCGAGCCTGGCGTTGGTAAAACGGCTATTGCCGAGGGCCTTGCCCAGCGTATCGTGCGCGGCGATGTGCCCGAGAACCTGAAGGACCGCACCGTGTTCAGCCTGGACATGGGTGCCCTGGTGGCCGGTGCCAAGTACCGCGGCGAGTTCGAGGAGCGCCTGAAGAGCGTGCTGAACGAGGTGAAGAAGAGCGAAGGCAAGATCATCCTCTTCATTGATGAGCTGCACACCATTGTGGGTGCCGGTAAGACGGACGGTGCCATGGACGCCGGCAACCTGCTCAAGCCCATGCTGGCCCGCGGTGAGCTGCACTGCATCGGTGCCACCACCCTGGACGAGTACCGCCAGTATATCGAAAAAGACCCCGCTCTGGAACGCCGGTTCCAGCCGGTGCAGGTGGACGAACCCACGGTGGAGGACACCATCTCCATCCTGCGCGGCCTGAAGGAGCGCTACGAGGTGTTCCACGGCGTGAAGATCAACGACAGCGCCCTGATCGCCGCCGCCACCCTTTCCGACCGCTATATCACTGACCGCTTCCTGCCGGATAAGGCCATCGACCTGGTGGATGAAGCCTGCGCCATGATCAAGACCGAGATGGACAGTATGCCCAGCGAAATGGATGATCTGGCCCACCGCATCACCCAGCTGCAGATCGAGCAGGTGAGCCTGAAAAAGGAGACCGATGCTCTGAGCCAGAGCCGCCTGAAGGATCTGGAAAAGGAGCTGGCCGAGCTGCAGGATAAATTCCGCAGCATGAAGGCAAAGTGGGAGAACGAGAAGAACGCCATCGGCAAGGTGCAGAGCCTGCGGGAGCAGATCGAGCAGACCAACGCCGATATTGAAAAGGCTCAGCGTGAGTACGACCTGAACAAGGCTGCAGAACTGAAATACGGCAAGCTGCCGCAGCTGCAGAAACAGCTGGAAGAGGAAGAAAAGATCGCCGCCGCCAAGAAAGAGGACAGCCTGCTGCGTGACCGCGTGACCGATGAAGAGATCGCCCGCATCGTGGCCCGCTGGACCGGTATCCCGGTAGAGAAGCTGGTGGAAGGCGAGCGCGAGAAGCTGCTGCATCTGGACGATGTGCTGCACCAGCGGGTCATCGGCCAGGACGAGGCTGTGACCAAGGTGAGCGAGGCCATTCTGCGCAGCCGCGCCGGCATCGCCAACCCCAACCGCCCCATCGGCAGCTTCCTGTTCCTTGGCCCCACGGGCGTGGGCAAGACCGAGCTGGCCAAGGCGCTGGCACAGGCCCTGTTTGACGACGAGCGCAACATGGTGCGTATCGACATGACCGAATATATGGAGAAGTTCAGCGTCAGCCGTCTGATCGGTGCGCCTCCGGGATATGTCGGTTATGAAGAGGGCGGCCAGCTGACCGAGGCTGTGCGCCGCAAACCCTACAGCGTGGTGCTGTTCGATGAGGTGGAAAAGGCCCATCCGGACGTGTTCAACATCCTGCTGCAGGTGCTGGACGATGGCCGCATCACCGACAGCCAGGGCCGCACCGTGGACTTCAAGAA